>JAFLSA010000044.1 GCA_022511185.1 Eubacterium sp. | reverse complement strand
TTCATCGTGCCCTCAGAATCGCCCGTACCGACAAGATTATGCACCTCATCAATAAAGAGTATAATATTCCCCTCGTGCTTAACCTCATCAACAAGTCCTTTTATTCTGCCCTCAAACTGACCTCTGAACTGAGTACCTGCTACAAGAGCAGTTAAATCGAGCAAATAAATTTCCTTATCTGCAAGGCGTGCAGGCACCTGACCCTTAGCAATACGAATGGCAAGACCTTCGGCAATAGCCGTCTTTCCGACACCCGGCTCACCTATCAAACAGGGATTATTTTTGGTACGTCTGCAAAGAATCTGTATAGCACGTGAAATTTCGCTCTCTCTGCCGATAATATTATCAATCTTCCCCTGTTTGGCGCGGTCTGTAAGATTATTGCAATAGGTATTTAAAAATTTTCTTGTCTCATCCTGTGAATTCTTTTTACCTTTTTTAGGGCGTCTTTTACCCTTTGTATCAGGATTTTCGCCATCATTGGAGGACGTACCTCCGAACAAATCGGCAAAAGGCATTGTCTGCGCTCCGTCCATATTATCGGGATTAAACATTTCACCGAGACTGCCGAAATCAAAGTCGCCCATATTTTCCATAAAATTCGCCATCTGCTCGGATGCCATTTCAAGCTCTTCGTCGGAAATGCCCATCTTGTCAATCATCTGATTGATTGAGCCGATATTAAGCTCCCTTGCGCATTTTATACAAAGACCTTCGGGTACGGCTTTGTCATTTTCCATTTTTTGTATGAAAACTACCGCAGGTCTTTCACCGCAGCGTGAACACATCTGTTGCTTCATTAAATCTCTCCTTGAATAACAAGTTTATAATAACATCTATATAATTAATTATTTTTTTCCTTATTTTCTTTAAGCTGACGGATAAATCCCGGTGCATAGCCGAGAAGTGAAATAAGTGTGCAGATTGCTGAAATCGTGACTAAAATCCAAGTAACAACATCAGGAAGTGTAAAACCTGTTACGTCACAAAGCGCACCGTTTTTGCCAAATGCTAAAATAAATATCATACCGATATAAAATACGTTTGTTGCAACCTTGCCCCAGATCTCAGCAGCAGTCGGGCGCATACCGAGTGAAATCAGTATTGCACCGCCGATTATCATAACAAGCTCTTTTGCAATGAAGAACATAAAGAGATATTTTATTGCATTATCCCAGTATGTAACGATAAGAACTACAACGATTGCCATTTGCGAAAGCTTATCGGCAATTGGGTCAAGCATTTTACCGAGATTTGAGACCTGATTGAATTTTCTTGCAATCTTTCCGTCAAACAAATCAGTGAGCGCCGCACAGCTCATAACAATAACTGCCGCTAAAATATGACCCTTTAAAAAGAGAACGACAAACACGGGAATAAGCGCAATTCTTATAAATGAAAGCCAGTTTGGAATGGTATTCCAGCCTTCAAAAAGCTCATCTAAATTTTTTTTGAAATCACTCATATTTATACCTCCTATGCTACTTTAATAGCGGATTGTAACTATTTATAAAATTCAAAACAAAGCTACTATTAACCTGTCTTGCAAACAAGTTGTCTTGAGGAATGATATCGCAAATATAGCTTAAAATTGTTGATAATGCGAATATCAAAGTTAAAGCCTTAAGCAGTCCTAATACTCCGCCGAGAACGGTACTTGTACGCTTAAGCGGTGTTTTGTTCCTTTTCCGTAATTTTTTGATGAGCAAAATTACAAGTCCTGTAACAAGGAAAAAAACAAGAAAAGTAATAATAAAAAGCAAAACCTTTATAATTATCACTGCAATAGGTTCGACAATCGAGTCGGTTATCCTTCTGCTCATTTCATCGAGAGAAAAGCCCTTAAAAGCAGACGTGTCTATGCTCTGAGAAAAAAGACCCGGAAGTGAGCTTGTAAACTCCTCGACACCGCTTATTATACTATTAACAGACTCAGATTCTGCAAGTCTTTCTGCAACCTTATTATATGCAATCTCTTTTACAAAACTGTCATACACCTGCCGGGAGTATGATTCACTTACATAAAAAGAGAGCGGCACACCTATAATAAATCTGACTGTACTTAAAAGCGACACTATCAGTCCCCTGCGAGCGCCTACAGCTACCATTATAACCGCAATTATTATAAATGCTAAATCAATAAAGCTCAACTTAATTACTCCCCGCTTCTGTCAATAAGTGACTGCTTTTGAATAAAGATCTCAGAGCCCATACGGCAAATTGATTTTGCTGAATCATCAGTTGAAATTCTGCCCTTTTCCTCTGAATTTGAAAGGTTAAAGGTGATAATTTCACTGTTTGTCAAAACGCTTACAAGGCTTGATGACGCACTTACTGATTTAATATTTCCTAAAACTTTAATTTCATTTTTAATTTTTCCGTTTGGCTTGATATATGCCACAATGTTATCCGTTGAATTGCTGTATGAATTATACGCCAAAATCAAATCGCCTGCAGGCGTGTAGCTTATCGAGCGTGTGCTTATTGCATTTTCAGCGTAAATTTCCTCATACTTGCCGTTATTTTTTATAACGCCTGCATAGCTATCTCCGACAACAAGGACATTATTTGAAGTGAAGCTGATATCAATTACAGAGCCGTGAGGAAGCTCTACTGCATTTGCATCAGCACTGCCGTTTGTAACTTCGTATATATAAACAGATGTTTTTAAGTCGCCGTTCTCCCCTGTTAAGAAGGCGGCTGCAAGCTTTTTTCCGTTATCGCTCAGAGCAAGTGAAACGATATATCCGTCTGAGGTACTGAGGTGAAGTGTCTTTTGAAGTGACTTTGAATACACGGTAATATCGCATATTTTTTCGCTTGATGTGGTCGCAACGGCGACTGTGCCGTTTTTTGAAACGTCGGCACATAAAATACTATTCTCCGTCTCCTGCTCATACACGGCAGAGCTTACGGTGTCAAGCCTGTAACTCCTTGCGCCCTGATCGTATATAAGTGAGTAAATTCCTGCCGTTTCAAGAATAGGATTTGAATAGCCGTGCTCGAATACATAGTCAGCCTCAGCGTCCTTGCTGTTAAGAATTGTAAAGCTGTTCGGCGTCATAATGCCAAGCTTATTATTGATATTCACAACTGACACATTTTGAGATGAGTCAAGATTATACGGAAAATTATCGTCAACAACTCCCTCTGTTAAAGTGAAGTTGCCGTTTTCATCAGTAAAATGAGCCTTTACTGAATTTATATTGATTTCAAAGATTTTCATTATAATCAGGACAAGAACTATTACTGCAATAATAATCCATAATATTTTCTTATTTCTCCTGTCCTTTCGTGCACGCTTTTCACGGCGCTCCATTTCACGTTGATTGCCAGCCATAATCCACCTGTCAGTAATTTATTTTGTTCAGGTAAAGCCCCTGAGGTGAGGCGGTTTTACCTGCTGATCTTCTGTTTTTTGATTTAATGATTTGAGAAAGCTCTCCCTCTTTGATTTTTCCCTCGGCGATAAAAAGAAGAGTTCCCACCATAATTCTTACCATATTGTATAAAAATCCGTCTGCCTCAACCTTAAAGTATACCATATCACCCTCACGCCAGACCTCACAGCTTTTGACAGTACGCACGCAGTCCTCAACATCACTTTTTGCCGAGCAAAAGCCACTGAAGTCTTGTGTGCCTATAAATGCCTTACACTCCTTATTTAGATAATCGGCATCAATTGCATACTTATAATGAAGTGCGTATTTTGCATAAAACGGATTTCTTATTTTGCCGTTATATATCTTATAAATATATTCCTTAGACTTGCAGGAATAACGTGGGTGAAAGTCGTCCGGTACCTCACGGCAGCCTATAACTGAGATGTCATTCGGAAGCTTTGAATTAAGCGCAAGGATAACACCGTCGTCACTAATATTCATATCGGTTTTGAGGGTAAGGCAGTACATATTAGCGTGAACACCCGTATCAGTCCTGCTGCAGCCGATTACGTCAAGGCGCTTTCCGAATACCTTTTCAACTGCGTTTTGAAAAACCTCCTGAACTGACAAGGCATTTTGCTGTACCTGCCAGCCGTGGTAATTACTGCCGTCATATTGAATTGTTAAAAGCAAATTTTTCATATAATATTTTTCAGTAAATAGTTTGCGACTATGATTGCCGCCATAAAAATTATTACGACTGAAAGGGCAACAAAGTCCCTTGCAGAAAATTTCATAACCTTCATTTTTGTCCTGCCCTCACCGCCGCGGTAGCACCTGCACTCCATTGCGTAAGCAAGCTCACCTGCACGCCTGAACGAAGATATAAACAGCGGTATGATAACAGGAATAAGCGCCTTTGCTCTGTGGATAAGTCCGCCTGAATCCATCTCCGCACCACGCGACTTTTGCGCTGCCATTATCTTTTCAATCTCCTCAATGAGTGTCGGGATAAACCTGAGCGCAATCGTCATTGTCATTGCAATTGAGTGAACGTCAACCTTGATAAGCTTAAGCGGTTTAAGCAGTCTTTCAAGTGCATCTGTAAGTTCTGTCGGGGATGTTGTATAAGTTAAAAGCGAGCTGATAACAACAAGTGTTATAATGCGTATTGCCATAAAGACAGCTGTTTCAATACCGTTTTGTGTTATCTTAAGTCTGCCGAGCTGAACGAGAGGCTCGCCCCTGCCGTAAAAGAGATTGAGCAGTGCCGTGATGATAATTATTATTGCTAACGGCTTAATACTTTTAAGCACTGTTTTGATTGGTATTTTTGAGATAAGCACAAGAATTATTGTACAAATTACAACTGCAAAAAGCGAAATGATATTTTTACATAGAAAAATAGAAACGATTAACAGGAGCGTTAAAATGATTTTCATTCGGGCATCCATTTTATGAATAACGGAATCCCCCGGGAAATACTGACCTATCGTGATGTCTGAAATCATACGTCAGCACCTCCTTTGAAAAGCCTGTTCATCTCAGCTACACCCTGCTCAACCGTGTAGATATTGGTACGGCAGTCAACGCCGAGCGCTTTAAGTCTGAAGAAAATATCGGTGATTTCAGGAACGTTAAGACCCATTGCTTTAAGCTCCTCACCGTGTGAATAAACTTCGTCAACAGTGCCGTTCATTGCAAGAGTGCCTTTGTTCATAACAAGCACCCTTTTGCAGATTTTAGCCACGTCCTCCATTGAGTGAGAAACAAGGATAACTGTATTGCCCTTTTGGTGCTGATAATCCTGAATGAGCCTTAAAATAGTTTCCCTGCCCTTTGGGTCAAGTCCTGCGCAAGGCTCGTCAAGGATAAGCACCTTAGGCTCCATTGCGATAATTGAAGCAATTGCTACCCTGCGTTTCTGACCGCCTGAGAGGTCAAACGGAGATTTTTCCATAAGCTCCTCAGACACGCCGACAAAGCCTGCACTTTCACGCACCCGCCTGTCAATCTCGTTCTTATCAAGCCCCATCTGCTTTGGGCCAAAGGCAATTTCTTTATAAACAGTTTCCTCAAATATCTGATACTCGGGATACTGAAAGCAAAGACCGACGGCAAAGCGAACCTGCCTGATTTTCTTCTTATTTTCCTTTGACCAGATGTCCTTATTATCAACAAAAACCTTACCGCTGTGAGGCTGAAGAAGTCCGTTAAGATGCTGAATCAAGGTTGATTTTCCCGAGCCTGTATGCCCGATAATTCCAATCAAATCGCCCTGCTCTGCGACAAAGCTGACATTTTCAATAGCTGAGGTTTCAAACGGCGTACCGATGCTGTAAAGATATTTTAAATTTTCACAGACAAGATATGCCATTACCTTTCCTCCAGCTTAGTTTTAAGAAATTCTACGCATTTTTCAGCGTTAAGTATCGTTTCACCGCTTTGAAGCCCTAAGCGGTATATCAGCTCCGTTGACTGCGGAACGTCAAGACCGAGTGCCTTAACCTCGTCAACTCTTGAAAAGACGTTCTGCGGAGTGTCATCCATTTTGATTTTACCGCCGTCAATGACGATAACTCTGTCCGCCTGCACGGCTTCGTCCATATAGTGAGTGATGAGGACAATCGTTATGCCCTCCTCACGATTGAGTTTTTTTATGGTTTCAAGCACCTCTCGTCTGCCGCTCGGGTCAAGCATTGCAGTAGGCTCGTCAAGAACGATGCAGTCAGGCTTCATTGCGATAATGCCTGCAACGGCAACTCTCTGCTTTTGCCCGCCTGAGAGCTTACTCGGTGCTTTCGTTCTGTACGCATACATACCTACGGTCTTAAGCGCTTCGTCAACTCGTCTTCTGCACTCGTCAGACGGTATGCCGAGATTTTCAACACCGAAGGCAACGTCCTCCTCAACGATTGAGGAAACTATCTGATTGTCGGGATTCTGGAAAACCATACCGACCTTTTTTCTTATTTCAAAGATTGAGTCATCCTCTTTTGCAACCTGACCGTCAACAATAACCTCTCCGTTTTTTGCAAAAAGGATGCCGTTAGTCAGCTTTGCTATCGTTGACTTGCCTGAGCCGTTGTGACCGAGAATTGCCACGAAAGAGCCCTTTTCAATTGTGAGATTAAGATTTTCAAGTACCTTGATTTCGTGTTCAGCATCTGAGCCTTGAAATGATAAGTCATAATCTGCTTCATCAACGATATATGAAAAATCTACGTTTTTAAATTCAATTAAGTTCATTATTCAGCAGTCCATATTGCAGACGAGCCGCACGGGAGAACCTGATTTTTTGATGAAACAGGAAGTCCGATTTCGTCTGCTTCGACCTTACCGCCCTTTTCTTTTGTAATAACGTCGTCAAGAATATATTTCATAACAGATGCAGAAAGACCTGTTGTATACGAATTAAGAAGCACCATTATTGGCTCGTCTGAGATAAGCTGAGAAACAAGACGGACAAAATCATATATGCTGTCCTCAAGGTGCCATATCTCGCCCTTTGGGCCTCTGCCGTAGCTTGGAGGGTCAAGGATAATGATATCGTACTTATTACCACGTCTGATTTCTCTTGCGACGAATTTCATACAATCGTCAACTATCCAGCGTACGTTTTCCTCATCAACGCCTGAGAGCTTTGCATTTTCCTTTGCCCACTGCACCATACCCTTTGACGCATCCACGTGGACAACCTCTGCACCCTCTTTAAGACAGGCAATCGTTGCACCGCCTGTATAGGCAAAAAGATTAAGTACTTTTACGTCCTCTCTGCCTGACTGACGGATAAGCTGTCTTGTATAATCCCAGTTGACAGCCTGCTCGGGAAAAAGACCCGTGTGCTTAAAGCCCATAGTTTTTATGCAGAAGGTCAGATCCTTATACCTGACCTGCCACGCATCGGGCATACGCTTAAAGACCTGCCATTTCCCTCCGCCTGTGCGTGAGCGTATATACTGGGCACTCGCCTGATACCAGAGCCTGTGCTCCTTTTCACTTTTCCATATAACCTGTGGGTCGGGACGAATTAATATTTCCCTTGTCCAGCGTTCAAGCTTTTCACCGCATGAACAGTCTATTAACTCGTAATCCTTCCAGTCTGTTGTATACCTCATTTATGATAATCTCTCTTTAACTACTTCTGCAATGCCGTTGCCGAGCTTTGTAATCTGATCAATATCAGCGCCCTCAAGCATTACACGCACAAGCGGTTCCGTACCGCTTACACGAACAAGAACTCTGCCTTCGCCTGAAAGCTCCATTTCAGCCTGCTGCACGGCAGAAATAATATATTCGTCATTATTGTACTTCTGCTTACCCTCGTTTGTAACCTTAACGTTGATAAGCACCTGCGGATAAACACGCATTATGCCTGCAAGCTCTGAGAGCTTTTTGCCTGATTTTACAACAGTTTCAATAAGCTGAACGCCTGAAAGCTCGCCATCACCCGTGCTTGCATAATCAAGGAATATAACGTGACCGCTCTGCTCACCGCCGATGTTATAGCCGTCCTTTAACATTCTTTCAAGAACGTATCTGTCACCAACGGCAGTTTTAGCACATTCAATATCATTTTCCTTGCAGAATTTGAAAAAGCCCATATTACTCATTACAGTAACAACGGCGGTATTCTTCTTCAGCTTGCCCTCTTCCTTCATTCTCTTTGAGCAGATTGCGATAACCTTATCGCCGTCAACAAGCTCGCCGTTTTCATCGACTGCAAGCATTCTGTCTGCGTCGCCGTCAAATGCAAGACCTAAATCAAGACCTGCATCCTTAACAAAACGCATAAGCTCCTCAGGGTGAGTAGAACCGCAGTTGTCGTTGATGTTAACGCCGTCAGGTGTATCTGAAAGCATTATACATCTTGCGCCAAGGGCTGTGAAAATCTCCTTTGCGCAAACAGATGCACTGCCGTTTGCACAGTCAAGTGCGATTGAAAGACCGTCAAAGCGTACTGATGCAGTTGAAACAACGTGCTCAACGTAATCGCTGACAGCCGTTTTACAGTAAAGGCTGTTGCCGACCTCACCGCCGAGAAGAACGGGAATTTCCTGAGCATTATCAAGGATAATTGACTCGATCTCTTCTTCAATAGCATCATCAAGCTTATAGCCTGTTTTCTGGAAAATCTTGATGCCGTTATATTCACAAGGATTGTGTGATGCTGAAATCATAACGCCTGCTTCACAGCCGTACTTGCAAACGAGATATGCAACGGCAGGAGTAGGAACAACGCCCACCGAAAGCACATTGCATCCAATTGAAGTAAAGCCTGCGGTGAGTGCCGCCTCAAGCATATCGCCTGAAGCTCTTGTGTCCTTGCCGATAAGAACTGTCGGCTTCGCTGATTTGCTCTCTTTAATCAAAACCATAGCTGCTGCTCTGCCTATCTGCAAAGCAAGCTCGGGTGTTAAATCTTTGTTTGCAATTCCTCTTACGCCGTCTGTACCAAATAATCTACCCATAAATGTTACCCTCTCAAAATTAATTTATAATAAGCTTTGCTGTCCATCCTGCTCTATGCCTAAATGCCTGTAAGCAAGTGCAGTTGCACATCTGCCTCTCGGTGTCCTTGAAAGAAAGCCGATTTGCATAAGATACGGCTCGTATACGTCTTCAATCGTCACTGCTTCTTCACCAATTGCGGCGGCGATCGTTTCAAGGCCGACAGGACCGCCGTTATAATTTTTAATCATCGTTTGAAGAAGAACACGGTCAATGTTATCAAGTCCGAGCTCGTCAATCTCCATTCTGCTAAGCGCATCGACTGAAGCCTCACGGCTGATAACACCGTTATACTTAACCTGTGCAAAGTCACGGCTGCGCTTTAAAAGTCTGTTTGCAATACGCGGTGTACCTCTTGAGCGTGATGCAATCTCAGCCGCTCCCTCGTCGTCGGCAGGAATACCCAGTATACCTGCACTGCGCTTAACGATTGTAGCAAGCTGTGAATTTGTGTACATCTCTAATCTGAAAATCACGCCGAATCTGTCACGAAGCGGAGCTGAAAGCTGACCTGCCCTTGTAGTTGCGCCAATCAACGTGAAATGCGGTAAATCAAGCCTTATCGAGCGAGCTGACGGACCCTTGCCGATTATGATATCAAGTGCACCGTCCTCCATTGCAGGATAGAGCACCTCTTCAACCTGTCTGTTAAGGCGGTGAATCTCGTCAATGAAAAGCACGTCGCCCTCCTGCAGATTTGTAAGAAGCGCCGCAAGGTCACCCTGTTTTTCAATAGCGGGTCCGCTCGTGACACGGATATTTACGCCCATTTCATTAGCAATAATCCCTGCGAGGGTGGTTTTACCGAGACCCGGAGGGCCGTAAAGCAGTACGTGGTCGAGCGCCTCTCCTCTGCCTCTTGCGGCTTCGATATATATCTTTAAGTTTTCTTTAACCTTATCCTGACCGATATATTCGTCAAGAAATTTCGGTCTTAAAGAATTTTCAATATCATTATCCTCAGGAGTGAACTCAGAAGTAACTATTCTGTTTTCAAAATCCATTTCTGTTTCCTGCATAGCCTATCTCCTATAAATTTTTAGCAAGCTGTTTGAGTCCTAATCTTATCATCTCGTCAACTGAAAGCGATTTATCCATACTGCCGACAACGACTGCCGCATCGGACTGTGAATAGCCGAGTGCAACAAGCGCCTCAACAGCTTCGGCAGTACCGCTGCTTTCCATAACGGATGATGCGCTTGAAACTGCCTCAGATGCATCGCCTATAGCAATTGTACCCATTTTGTCCTTAAGCTCAAGGACAACTCTTTCAGCAGTCTTTTTACCGACACCCTGCGCCCTCGTGATAGCCTTTGCATCACCTGAGGCGATACAGACGGCGAGCTTGTCGGGAGAGAGCTCTGACAGAATTGACACAGCCGCCTTTGGCCCGATACCCGAAACTGTGATAAGGAGCTTAAAGGCATCAAGCTCCGCAAGGCTTGCAAAGCCGTATAAATCCATTGCATCCTCACGAACAGCAAGATGTGTGAAAACGTTAACCTTATCTCCGACCTTACCAATCTCCTTAACAGTATTGAGCGTGGTAAAGCATTTAAAACCTACACCGCCGCATTCAACAACTATGAAATTAACGTCACTTAAAGTAAGTGTTCCCTTTATATTATATAACATAAAAATCACCCTAATCCATTTAGTGAGCCCATAAGTGAGCCGCTGCAATGACCGTGGCATATTGCCATAGCAAGTGCATCCGCCGTATCATCAGGCTTTGGAATTTTTTCAAGACCAAGCATAATCCTCGTCATTTCCTGCACCTGCTTTTTTTCAGCCCTGCCGTAGCCGACAACCGACTGCTTAACCTGAAGAGGTGTGTATTCAAAAATATCAACGCCGTAATTCTGAGCAGACAGAGTTATAACTCCCCTTGCCTGTGCAACGTCAATAACTGTTTTTGCGTTGTTATTATAAAACAACTTTTCCATACTCATTACCTCAGGCTTGTACTTTTCAAACAGATAGCACATATCATTATAAATCGTCTGGAGCCTGAGAGGAAAAGGAGTGTGCGCATCCGTAGTTATTGCGCCGTAGCCTAAAACTCTGAACTTGTTAGCCTTATATTCTAAAACTCCCCAACCCACGATTGCATATCCCGGATCGATACCAAGAATAATCATACATACTTCTCCATTTTATATTTAGCTAATTATACCACGTCAGGAAATAATATGCAATAAATAATATATAAATTATATGTGAACAGCAAAAGAAAAAGAGATGTCCTTAAACATCTCTTAACCCTTTAAAAAATGCACAAATTTTTCAAGCTCTGTAACGTTAAACGTATAGCTCCCTGCATCGGTATTCGGAATATAATATCGTGAGCAAACCTCGCCGTTTAAGACCGTAAATGCCT
The DNA here is from genome assembly GCA_022511185.1 of Eubacterium sp. Taxonomy (GTDB): domain Bacteria; phylum Bacillota; class Clostridia; order Oscillospirales; family Acutalibacteraceae; genus Eubacterium_R. Next base: position 1,707 of record JAFLSA010000044.1, on the reverse strand, counting down.
GCTTTAAGGTAGACACCATATAATCGGCAGACTGTCTTGCATTTGAGCCGCTGACAATCACCGCCCCTACCCTCTTATGCTTTTCAATAGGAGGATTTGCCCCACGCTTAAAGCGTGCGCTGTAATAGCGCTGAAAGCGGTCAATGACAGCCTTTAGAGGAGCCGGGAAAAAGTTATTGTAAACCGGGGTAAAAAAGGCTATGTAATCAGCTTGTTCAAAATCCTCAAAGAATAAATCCAAGTCCTTATTTGAACAGCCGTCGTGATACTCGCAATACCTACAGTCACAGCAGGGTGCCGGTGCCATTTTATACGTATCATATTCTGTAATTTCGCAATCAAAAAAATATCTTTTGACCTGATTAATCACCTCGGCAGAGACACCGTTCGCTCTCGGTGAGCCGTTAATAATCAATAATTTTCTCATCCTATCACCGTCCATAAGTATATCATAAATAAATATTGTTTTAAAGTGTAAAATATGCTAAAGTAAACATAAATTATACCGTGAGGTTTTTTTATGATAGATAAATTTATAAACATTTTAATAAATAAAAAAAGCCGAAATTCTGATGATGTGCGGGAGAAGTTAGGTGTTTTAGGTGGAATTTTCGGTATTATATGCAATCTTATTCTTTGCGGTATTAAATTTTTTGTAGGTGCGCTTACAGGCTCTGTTTCAATCACTGCCGATGCGGTAAACAATCTTTCAGATGCAGGATCAGGCATAGTCACGATTGCAGGTACAAAGCTTGCAAATAAGCCTGTTGATGAAAAGCATCCCTTCGGTCACGGAAGGATTGAATATATTTCTGCACTCATAGTTTCATTTTTTATTTTCATTATGAGCTTTGAGCTTGGAAAAAGCTCTGTTCAAAAGATAATTGCGCCACAGGAAATCAAGTTAAATATATGGTATATCGCCGTTCTTGCTGTCGCAATTTTAATCAAACTTTTTATGGCACATATTAACGGAATCTTGTATAAGAAAACCGATAACGTAAACCTTAAAGCAGTTAGGCAGGACAGCCTGAATGACTGCCTTGCAACAGGTGCAACGATCGGTGCACTGCTCATCAGCTCTCTGACGCCGTTTAAAAGAGCCGACGGAATAATCGGTCTGCTTGTTGCCGTTATCATTTTCTTTGCAGGGATTAATATTGTCAAAGATATTTCAGGCAGACTGCTCGGGCAAGCACCGTCAGAAGAGCTTGTAAAAAAGATTGAAAATATAATGATGAGTGAAGAGCAGATTATCGGCGTTCATGACCTGATAATTCACGATTACGGAGTGGGAAGAATTATTGCATCTGCACACGCTGAGGTGCCGTCAACGGCTGATATTGTTGAGATTCATAACGTAATTGACAGGGTTGAAAGGAAGATTTCAAAAGAGCTTAAAATCGTTATCTGTATCCATATGGACCCGATTGTTGTCAATGATGAAAGGGTTGAAAAATATAAGGCTCTTACAAGGAAAATTATTGGTGAAATAAGTGAAGATTACAGCTTTCACGATTTTAGAATTATTGATTCTCAAGCACATACTAATTTGATATTTGACCTGAATGTACCGTATGAAAAGAACAAAACGAGTGCTGAAATTTTAGTTGAATTAAGAAACAGATTTCAGACAGTAGATAAGAATATTAATCTTATCGTGACAGTCGAGCATTCGTATGTGTAATACAGGAGGATGATATACGC
>JAFLSA010000043.1 GCA_022511185.1 Eubacterium sp. | reverse complement strand
TTTTGCTAATGCAGGTCACGGTTGGAAGGCTATTGAAGACGGTGCTTTAGCAAAACGTCAGGTTGACCTTGATGGTAACGTATCTCTCCAGAATCTGATTGGTTTTACTCCTTCAGGTTATCCGGTTGCTTTTGCACTTCCTTATAACGGCACTGATTCCTTCTCTGCTGATATTGATGCATACGACCTTGAAGGTGTTTATGAGGGCGATGCTCTTGGTCTTACAGTTATTGACAACCACTTTAGTACACCGTTCAGGTTCTATATCGTTGCTCAGAGCGAAACCACAGCTATGCTCTATGGTACATATCCTGACAGCGGTGAATCCTTCTCATATACACTTACTCTTTCAAGAGGCGGTCAGATCGACTCAAATACTCTTACACTTACCTCAAGAGAAAACTCAAGCATAGTATCTGAGGGTGCAATTGCTACTCAGATTGATGAAAACGGCAACCTTGTACCAATGATTACTATCGCAAAAGGTACAACAGGTGAGCGTGTATGGTCTTACCGAGTAGATAGACTTCCTAATGCTGATTCAGAGTCCGCCGGTGACCATGTAGCAATGGATGACGTTATCTATACTCATATTAATACTGCAGCTTATAGCGAGGATGATCTTTTCGGTAAGTTCGCAAGGTATGGTCAGGAAGTTTCCGACGACTTCACATATATAACTGACGGAACATTTGGTGAGCGTTGTACAACTATTACAGTTGAGTATCCATATTATATTGATATAAACAATTGGGGCAGCATCTATTCAATGACTTCTCAGATTAGAGCACAGGATGATGCTTACACAGGTGATAACCTGAGTGCAAGACCCGAGTACGACGGCGATTGGCTTGATTCACAGGGCAATCGATATACTGATGAAGCTTTACAACTGATAGATTCTAACCAAATTGCTCAGATGGGTCTTCATAAGGTTTACTCAGTTACAGGTACTGTATCTGACTACTACGCATATGATACAAAGAAAGAAGAGTATCGTTCTGAAGGTATAGCACTTTTGATTACGTATAAGTCTATTGATGATCCAAGTACGGAATATGGTGAGTATGAGTTCTGCTACATTCAGCCAAACCCTGTAATCGCTCACGAAATTGTTGGTATCAGAAATACAAATAACAGCAATAATGATAAGCGTATAGGTCATATCACATTCTCACGTTTCGCTTATTCAGAGGGTCATGCGACGAATATCATATCAGATCTTACATATTTAAGATACAAAGACGGTAATATTAAAGATTTCAGTAGTACAGGCACTCCTGTTACAGGTACTGGTAACTTCAAGTATAACGGTTACTTTGGTCGTTCTTATTATGCAAGTGATACAGATAGGCAAAATGAACTGTCTACCGTTTCCGGAATGTATAACACTCCTGAATTGATTCAGAGTAATTTCCGCTTCTTTGAAAAAGATACCGGTGTTCTTGGTGGTTCCTATGCTTCCGTAGAGCATAACAACAATACAAATTCTGCATATACAATGACTGCTCCTGTAGTTGATGTTGATTACTACATTGACTATTCAAATAAGGCTGATAATCTTATTACTTACGATTCAAAGACAGGTAAGCCTGACGGCTATAAGTTTGAATTCCGTGTAGCAAACCTTGAGTGGTATAATAAAACTGAAACTAATTCAGCTACCTCGTATATGATGAATAATACAGGTCTAAAGGCTACCGGTGATGTAAATGAATACAATCCTAACGCTTACCATGACTGGAATTCATATGCCGATAGTAAAAATCCTACTAATGAGGACACAATAGGTTACGGTAATGAGATATATGGCCGTAAGGTAATGAGCGGTTGGACAAAGGACCCTGCAAACTATAATGATACTACTTATAAGTCCGGTCTTGAAAAGGTATTCGACAAAATTGGTAACGGTTATGATGCTTCAAATGAGTGGCAAGGTACTATCACCTTTACAGGTAAGAATTCTCTTAAAAAGAATACAGATACCTCGTTGTCAGCTGAGAAATATGCAAACTTCATTTATGAAAAGGGTGTATATAAGAGTTCTACTAAAAATTTAGTAACTTATACCGGCGGCGAGGAAACTTACTCATACTACAACATCGGTGTAAGTACTTGTGATAAGGGCGCTGTTCGTTACGTTGCTGAAAACCTGCTTAATAAAGAGCTTGATATCGTTCGTGATGAAACAACCGGCGAAATCAAGAGCATCACACCTGTAATTGATGAAGAGACAGGCCAGATTAAAGATATTAAGTCCGGTACTTATTCAGTAGCTTCTTACAACACTTATCTCGCAGCTATCGCAGAGGCTTTCTGGTTTGTTGAGAATAATCACAACACAACTTATGATGACGGTATTGAGTACACAACTGCTTATGATGAAAATGGTGTTCCTTACTTATTCACAGATATTGAAGGCGACAACATTTTCTGCGACGGTACAACTACTACCGACCCTGTTCAGGCACAGCTTATTGAAGATGTAATCAATGCTTACGAACATCTCTTCGCTCAGCAAGATTTCGAGGATGCAAGAGACGCTTATCAGAACGCTGAAGAATTAAGAGATCTTGTAGTTGGTGTTGATGACGGAAAATTCACAACTGAAACTGTTCAGCAGTTCACAGATGCTGTTGAAAAAGCTGGTGAGTATTTTGAGTATTACACCAATAATGACAGCGAAGAAGATCAGGCTGAATTAGAGTACTGGAGATATACTTACCTTGATGGTAATGATTACGAAGAGCTTTCAGAGATGCTTGAAAATCTTCAGGGATCACTTATGCCGGTAGTTGATACCGAAGAACTTGAGCCAATCGTTCCTGTTAAAGAGGAAGAGCTTAATCTTGGTATCTATCAGGGTGAAGATCCTACCGTCCAGACTCACTCACTCGGTAGCTGGAATGATCTTGATAGTGAAATCACTTACTCTAAACAGCTTCTTGAAGATAGTGTTGATCATCCGAAGCTCGTAGCAGGTGATGAGCAGACAGCTTACTTCCGTGGTGAGCCGTATACTTACCAGCTCGTTCCTGAAGATATTCCTGCAAATTATACTCAGCTCCAGAAGGATGTCAGAACAGAGGAAAAAGTGCTTCCTGAGGTTGTACTTGTTCCTGTTGATCATCCGGATGCGTATAAACTCTTTGATAGTGTTGTTGCTGTTGTAAATTCTATTGACAGAGAGAAGTACACAAAAGAAGCTCTCGATATGATTGATGCTCTTAAAGCTCAACTCAATGACGGTGCTGAAAGTGCTGATATACTTAAGGATATCATTGCTCTTCTCGGTGTTGATAATCTTGAAAACAAGCATGTTTATGCAGGTGCTCAGCATATTGAAAGATATAATGAGGTAATGGAACCTGATATTGCAGAGGGAACAACTCTTCTGATGACAGGATCTGATGAAACAGACCCATTGTCTGCAGCACTTCTCTCATTAATTGAAACCTTTAATGCTGATCCGGCTAAATATGTTAACTCCTTCACTGCTAAGGTAAGTGTTCAGTATAAAGATGCTAGTGAGTCACTCGGTACAAAGACCGAAACTGAATATTACGGTGATATCTTCAATATCGACATTAGTGATATTCTTGAAGCAAATGGTATCAGCACTGATGATGTAGTTCTTAATTGGTCTGCAACCCTGTATGGCGGAACTTCTAATAATTATAATGGTGCGTTTGATACAAATGCTACGGGATCACAGAAGATTACCGGCGTTGCAGGTACAACTATTCAGAGAAAAGCTGATAGTAACGTTGCTATCGCAGCAGTCGTTTTAAACGATCCTACTGCTGCTACTAAGACTCTTGTTAATATTCTTGATGTATACGGAAGAGTTATTGATGTAAGATATGTTGAGAATGTTCCGGCAACAGGAACAATTGATGCTCTTACACTTGACAATGAGACGATAGCTCCTATGGCTATCCCGTTCTACGATTTCGTTAACTGGACAGTTTCAGTAGATGAAGATGGCGTATATACAGCAAAGCCGAATTATTCTCCTGTGCCAACATATACTATTACTGTTGAGGATGGTGCAACAATTGCCAATGCCGATGGTACTGTTGTAACAGGTAATTCTTATGCTGCAAAATATGATACTTATGTAACAATCGACGGCAGTGGAATTACAGAATTCTATGCTTGGGCTGTTAAGGTTGATGATCAGTATCAGGTTGCTTCTTACAGCGATGTTTATACCTTCTTAGTTGGCGCTAATGAAGAATTTGTTGCTATTACCGGCGGTAAAGGTGAATATTACATCGAAGGTGCAGCACTCACAGCAGCTATGATTCAAAACGCAACACCTGAGGAACTTGTTTTTGACGATGTAGTTAATTTGACAGCTGATAAATACGTTACTCAGAAGCTTGATCAAAAAGCTCCGTTCGTTGGAATTATGAACACCTTAGTAACAGATGATAATAAGACAGCTCGTGTATATGTAAGAATTACTGAAGGCTGTGAAAACATTTCAAGCTACGGTGTTTGCTACAAGAACGGCGATCCTGATTCAAATAACACGCTTTATACAGCAAAGCTTAACAATATGCTTGATTCCGGTCAGTTTGTTGCTTCACTTAATTCGTCTAAGAATGGCGGATTTACAAGTAATGTTTCGTTCAAAGCATTTGTAACATATGACTTTGAATACACATTTGAAAGCACGACAACCGATCAAACTGGTAAAGCTAAAATCAACGCAACCGATTATACTGATTTTGCAGTAGCAGAGAAGAAGGCTTAAAAAGAGGAGGTACAAAATAATGAAAAAATTATATGAAACACCTCTTTTAGAGATTGAAAAATTTTCAGTTGCAAATTCAGTACTTACCGCATCAAGCGGTTGGGAAGACGGTAACACCGATCTCGAAGGTGACGGCGAATTTTAAATTAAAAAGCAGTGGGGAAACCCACTGCTTTTTTTGCCTATTTTTATTTGTAAATAAAATATTAATATTGTAAATAAACTGTTAACAAACTATTGACCTACATTTCTCTTGATTCTATAATATCTTTAATTGATTTGGAGGTATGTTATGGTAAAATCTATGACAGGCTATGGCAGAGCTGTTAAAGAGCTTGACGGATACGTTATCTCAGTTGAGCTTAAATCTGTCAATCACAGGTATTTTGAATTTTACTCCCGCTGTCCGAGACAGTACGGCTTTATTGATGAAAAGATCAAATCCTTCATCAATTCTCACGTGGCACGTGGCAAGATTGAGTGCTATATCAGCATAGAGGCGCTTAATACAGACTCAGCAGAGGTGGCAGTAAACAACACCCTTGCATCTGCGTACGTTAAGGCGCTCAAAGAAATCGCTTCTACTTATAATCTTAAAGAGGATTTCGGCGCATCAACGCTGAGCCGTTTTCAAGATGTTCTTATCGTCAAAAAAGCTGATGAGGACGAAGAAAAAATCTGGCCTTTAGTAAAAGAAGTTGCGACTGAAGCTGTCGAGAAATTCATTGAAATGCGAAGTGTTGAGGGCAAAAAGCTCTATGACGACGTTTATTCAAGGTCAACATTTATCCTCGATACTGTTTCATTTATCGAAGAGCGTTCACCTCAAACGGTTAGGGATTATAACGACAAGCTGATGGCCCGTGTTCACGAGTTAATCGGCGACGTTTCTCTCGATGAAAACAGAATTATCCAGGAGGTTGCAATCTATGCCGACAAAGTTGCAGTTGCTGAGGAAACAGTAAGACTTCGTTCTCATATTGAACAGCTTAGGGAGTTCCTTGCAAGCGACGAAGCTATTGGTAGAAAAATGGACTTCCTTGTTCAGGAAATTAACCGTGAGACAAACACAATCGGCTCAAAGTGTAACGATGTTGAAATTGCTCGCAAGGTCGTTGATATGAAAGCCGAAATTGAAAAAATCAGAGAGCAGATACAGAATATTGAGTAGTATGAATTTAGTAAACATTGGTTTTGGGAATCTTATAAATGCAGACAGAGTGGTGTCAATCGTTTCGCCTGAATCTGCACCGATAAAGAAAATAGTGCGTGAAAGCAAGTCAAACGGCACGCTTATTGATGCCACTCACGGCAGAAAAACAATGAGCGTTATCATTACTGACAGTGACAATGTTATCCTTTCATATATGGATTTGAAGCAGATTGCTGCAAAGTTCGGTACGGAGGTTGATGCTGATGAATAACGGAATGTTAGTCGTATTTTCCGCTCCGAGCGGATGCGGCAAGGATACTGTTTTTAAGGAGCTTTGTAAAAGGCACGATAATATTGTTGAGTCAGTTTCTGCAACTACAAGACAGCCGAGAGACGGTGAAGTAAACGGAGTTAATTATTTTTTCGTATCTGACGTTGAATTTCGTCATATGATTGATAATAACGGTCTCATTGAATATGCTAAGTACAACGGCTGTTATTACGGAACACCTGTTAATGGTGTTAATGAAGCAATAAGTAACGGCAAGATTTGTTTTCTTATTATTGAGGTACAGGGTGCTCAAAGGGTTATGAGCTTGTTTCCTGACTGTGTATCAATTTTCCTTATGCCACCGAGCATGGAAGTCCTTGAAAAAAGGCTTTTAAAAAGGGAAACAGATAATGAAGAGTCAATAAAAAGTCGCCTTGAAATTGCTAATGATGAGATGACCTTTAAAGACAAATATACATATAATGTTGTCAATGACGACCTTGAGGTCTGCGTTGACACTATTGATAAAATACTTTGCGACGAGCTGAAAAAGCGTAATGCTGAGTAAAATAAAAAACAAATAATTAAAGGAGATATAATTATGTTTAATCCTGATTTAAAGAAAATGTTAAAGAACTGCAACAGCAGATACAGCCTTGTTGTTGGCACTGCAAAGCGTGCAAGAGAAATTCGTGACGAAGCAATTGCAAGGGAAGAGCATATTGACGTCAAAACTGTTTCAACAGCAATGGACGAAATTCTCGAAGGCAAGTACGTTGTTGAAGAGCCTGATGAGATTAAATCCAAATAATGAACAGAACAGTTGCTACTGTTGCGGTTGAAAAAACCTTTTTCAATTTAGATTCCGACTATGATTACTATGTGCCGGAAGCACTTGTGAAATCAGTTCAGGTCGGCTCGGTTGTTAAGGTACCCTTTGGAAACGGCAACAGAGTTCGTGAAGGCATTGTTGTTAATGTTTATACTGCAATTAATTCACAGCTTAAGGAAATTGTCTCTGTCGTTGGTGACAAGCCTGTACTTACAGATGAGCTTGTTTCGCTTGCTTTATGGCTGAAAGAGCGCTGTTTTTGTACAACATATGACTGCTTAAAGCAGATGCTCCCTCGTGGCTTTGGCAAGATTAAAGATTCTTCATCAAAAATGGTTAATCTTCTTATTCAGCGTGAGGAGGATTTGCCAAAGCTCACACCAAAGCAGAGAAGTGTTGTTAATTTGCTTTTTGATATCGGTACAGCTTCCGCTGTTGAAGTCTGTGAGTTCTGCTCAGTCGGTATTGTGGTTTTAAAAAATCTTGAAAAATACGGCGTGATTTCCTTTTATAACAAGGAAAAATACCGCAATCCTTATAAGAATATTAAATCTGACACCGTAAGAAGTGATATTGACCTCACACCTCAGCAAAAGAAAGCGTACAACACTTATCTGTCAATGATGAATGGTGACGGCGGCACTGGTCTTTTGTTTGGAGTAACAGGCAGCGGCAAGACGCAGGTTTACCTAAAGCTGATTGATAAAGCTATTGAAAAAGGCAAAGACGTTATTGTCTTAGTCCCGGAAATAGGTCTGACCTCTCAGGCGCTCTCAATTTTCCATAAAAGATATGGTGACAAGGTTGCTGTGTTCCATAGCGGACTTTCAATGGGTGAGAGAAATGACGAATACAAGCGTGCTGACAGGGGAGAGGCAAAAATTGTTATAGGTACACGCAGTGCTGTTTTTGCACCGCTTCACAACCTCGGACTGATTATAATGGACGAGGAACAGGAGCATACCTACAAGAGTGAGCGCACACCACGTTACCACGCAAAGGACATTGCTAATTTCAGATGTAAGTATAACAAGGCGCTTTTCCTTATGACGTCTGCAACGCCGAGCCTTGAGAGCTATTCAAATGCTGTAAACGGCAAATACACACTTTGTGAAATGTCTGAGCGCTATGGCGATTCTAATTTGCCTGAGGTCATTACCATTGATATGAAGGCTGAGATGAAAAACGGAAATCGCACGCCGATTTCTGCAAAATTAAGAGAGCTTTTACAGGAAACGCTTGATAATAACAAACAGGCAATTTTACTTATTAACAGGCGAGGTTATAATACCTTTATTGCCTGTAATGACTGTGGCCACGTTATTACCTGCCCGAACTGTTCAATTTCGCTTACGTATCACAGCTATAACAACAGGCTGACTTGTCATTACTGCGGATATTCAAAAACGCTTGACAATAAATGTCCCGAGTGTGAAAGTGATAATGTCAGATACAGCGGTTACGGCACGCAGAGAATAGAGGATGAATTGTCGGCACTTTTCCCGAGTGCAAAAATTCTTCGTATGGATGCCGATACAACGGGGGCGAAATTCAGCCACGATAAGATGTTCAGCTCATTTTCAAATCACGAGTATGATATTCTTATCGGCACGCAGATGGTTGCAAAGGGTCTTGATTTTCCTGACGTTACTCTTGTTGGCGTAGTCAATGCAGACAATTCGCTATATGACGAAAATTATAATAGTTCAGAGCATTCCTTTGATTTAATCACTCAGGTGATTGGTCGAAGCGGACGACGTGACGAGCAGGGAACAGCTGTAATCCAGACGATTAATCCGTTTAATCAGTGCCTTGAATTTGCGGCAATGCAGGACTATAAAGGCTTTTTTGATAATGAGATTATGGTTAGAAAATCTCTTATTTATCCGCCGTACTGCGATATTATCTCCGTTTCATTTATAGGCGAAAATGAGAATACAGTTGCTATGTGTTCAAAGGCGTTTTTGGATATACTAAAGGAGCTGAATGCTGACGGTGCGCAAAAGCTGATTGTACTCGGCCCGAGCCCTGCAAAGCTTTATAAGCTTAATAATCTGTACCGCTACAGACTTTCTGTCAAGTGCAGAAATTCAAAAAATGTTCGTATGATGTTTAATGAAATTTTAAAAAGAATTAATAAAATAAAGGAATATAAGGATATTAGTGTATCGGTTGATCTTAATCCTTATGATTTGACTTAGGAGAATACGTTAAATGGCACTTAGAAATATTGTTGAATTAGGTGACCCTATACTTAATAAAAAAAGCAGAATCGTTGAAAAGTTTGACGATAGACTTGCAACTCTCATTGACGATATGAAGGAAACTATGTACAGCAAAAACGGTGTCGGTCTTGCCGCAGTACAGGTCGGTGTGCTTAAAAGAGTTGTTGTAATAGATGTCGGTGAAGGACTTATAGAGCTTGTTAATCCTGAAATTACTCTTGAGGAAGGCGAGCAGATTTCTCAGGAGGGTTGCCTTTCACTTCCGAATAAATGGGCGACGACAAAAAGACCGAAAAAAGTTCAGGTTAAGGCGCAGGACAGAAACGGAAAATGGCACGTATATACGGGTGAGGATTTGAAGGCAAAAGCATTTTGCCACGAGATTGATCACCTTGACGGAATTATATTTACCTCACATATTGTTGAAGGCGAAACCCTTAAGACGAGTAACTGATTAATTAGGTGATAAAATGAAAATAATTTTTATGGGTACGCCTGATTTTGCAGTACCCTGCCTGAATAAGTTAATTGAAAGTGAACACGAGGTTTTAGCTGTTTTTTCACAGCCTGATAAGCCTGTCGGCAGAAAGCAGATATTAACTGCACCGCCTGTCAAGGCTTGTGCGATAGAGCATAATATACCTGTTTATCAACCAACGTCATTGAAAAACAGTGATGCACTTGATATAATTTACGGCTATAAGCCTGATGTAATTATAGTAGTTGCTTACGGTAAAATCTTGTCGAAGGATATTTTAAATTCAGCAAGATACGGTTGCATTAACGTTCACGCATCACTCCTGCCGAAATATCGCGGCGCCGCACCTATTCAGTGGTCTGTTTTAAACGGTGACAGCGAAACAGGTGTGACAGTAATGCAAATGGACGAGGGACTCGATACTGGCGATATGCTCCTTGTCGAAAGAACACCTATTGATATAAATGAGACATCTGAACAGCTTTTTGACAGGCTTTCAGTTATTGGAGCTGATGCTCTTATTACTTGTCTTGAAATGCTTGAAAACGGCGATATTACACCAATAAAACAGAGTGAAGACGGTATAAGCTATGCTCAGAAAATTACGAAAGAGCTTTCACCGATTGACTGGAGCTCAACTGCTCTTGAGGTGCACAATAAGGTAAGAGGTTTACAGACTTGGCCTTGTGCTTCAACGTTATTTAACGGCAAGTGCGTTAAGATTCACAAAACTGTTTTATCTGATAAAAAGGGTAATAAAGCAGGCGAGGTTGTGGATAATAAAAGTGTGCTGACCGTTTGCTGTGGTGACGGCAAATGTGTTGACATATTAGAGCTTCAGCCTGACGGCAAAAAGCGTATGGATTCAAAGGCATTTTTACTTGGAAATAAAATTGAAATTAATACTATTTTAGGAGAATGAAATGGGTACTTATTTTGCATATTATTTAACAGGCTATATTATGATTCCTGTCTTTTTATTTGCACTGTTTTGTCAGGCAAAAGTCAAAAGTGCATTTAAAAAGTATTCAAAGGTTGCCAACAGGCGTGGTATGACCGGAGCTGACGCTGCCTATCAGCTACTCAGACTCAATGGAATTACCGATGTCAGAATTAAGAAAATCGGTGGAACACTTACTGACTACTATGATCCTAAGGCAAAGGAAATCTGCCTTTCACAGGACGTGTTTGATTCACGCAGTGTTGCGGCTATCGGCGTTGCTTGTCACGAGGCTGGTCACGCCTGCCAGCACGCTTTGGGGTATGCTCCGCTTAAAATCAGAAATGCGGTTATCCCTGTTACGAGAATCGGCTCATATCTGGGAGTTCCGCTTGCACTTATTGGTATGTTTCTTTATAGTGACCCACTCATTTATGCAGGAATTATTCTTTACGGCGCCGTTGCATTTTTCCAGCTCGTTACACTTCCTGTTGAATTTAACGCATCAAGAAGGGCACTACAGACGATTGAGACTAACGGCTTTCTTGAGGGTGAGGAATATATAGGTGCAAAAAAAGTTTTGACTGCTGCCGCTCTTACCTACGTTGCGGCACTTGCATCTGCACTTGCAACACTTTTAAGACTGTTCCTAATTCTTAACAGAGGTAGCAGAAGATAATGAAAAATGCACGTCTTGTTGCTTTTGAAACTCTTTATAAAATTTTCTATGACAGCGCTTATTCGAATATAGCGCTTGATAATGCAATCAAGGATATTAATGACGATAAGGCTTTTATATCTGCACTTGTCTACGGCGTTGTTGAACGAAGGCTGACACTCGATTATTTTATAAATAAGTATGTCACATCAAAGCCTAAGCCAAAGATATTAACTATTCTGAGGCTTGGTGCTTATCAGCTTCTTTTTATGGACAAGGTGCCGAGTAGCGCAGCGATTAATGAATCTGTAAAGCTCGTTAAGGAAATCAAGCAGGATTATTATACTTCACTTGTTAATGCTGTTTTACATAAAATTGATGCTGACAGAATTATCCCTGAGGATAATTTATCGGTTAAATATTCTGTACCGCAAAGCCTTATCAATATGTGGGTTAAGCAGTACGGCAGAGATACGGTTGAGAACTTTTTGCCAAATATTAATGAAAGACCGCCTGTTTTTGCAATACCGAATACTCTTTATGTTGATGCTGACGAGCTTTTGTATGAGCTGATGTGTGACAATATTCAGGGCGAAATTGTTGATAATACAGTGATGATTACTTCATCATTTGACCTCAGCAAATGCAGAGCATTTCAAAACGGACTTTTTCATATTGAGGATCTCTCAAGCTATGAATGCGCCCGTGCGCTAAATACAAAAGAGGGCGAAACTGTACTTGACGTTTGCTCAGCACCCGGCGGTAAGGCTTTTACGATTGCTGAAATTATGAATAATATAGGCCAGATTTATGCCTTTGATTTTCACGAGCACAGAGTTAGGCAGATAATTGACGGTGCTGAAAGATTAGATATTTCTATAATTAAAGCAAGCGTAAATGATGCTTCGGTATATGATGAGAATATGCCGATTGCCGATAAAATACTTTGTGACGTGCCTTGCTCAGGCTTCGGCATAATTCGACGTAAGCCTGAGATAAGATATAAGGAGCTTGACAGTATAGCAGATTTGCCAAAGCTTCAGCTAATCATACTTGAAACTTCATCAAGATATTTAAAAAACGGCGGAACAATAATTTACTCCACCTGTACACTTAATAAAAAAGAAAACGAAAAGGTTGTTAATGCCTTTTTAGATAAAAATGATAACTTTACTTTAACAGAAGAAAAAACTTCATTTCCGAGTAAATACGGCGGTGACGGTTTTTACAGAGCTGTACTTATAAAAAATGAAAACTGATATCAAATCACTAACAACAGAACAACTTAATACTGCCGTTAAGGAATTATCCCTTCCGTCCTTCAGAGCAAAGCAGATATACAAATGGCTTCACGAATCAGGTTGTACCTCATTTGATGAAATGACAAATCTCGGTAAGGATTTAAGAGAAAAACTTTCTGATATATATTACATATCAAGGTGTGATATTGAGGACAAATATGTCTCTCAGCTTGACGGAACCGTTAAATATCTGTTTAAGCTTACTGACGGCGAATATATTGAGTCGGTTATAATGAAATATAAATACGGATATACGATTTGTGTATCCTCACAGGTTGGCTGTAAGATGGGTTGTACTTTTTGTGCATCTACTCTTGCAGGATTTAAGAGAAATCTTACAGCCGGTGAAATTGAGTCGCAGATTCACTCAGCTCAAAAGGATTTGGGTATCAGAATATCCCATATCGTTATGATGGGAATAGGCGAGCCGCTTGACAATTTTGATAACGTTTTATCTTTTCTTGATAATGTCAATAATGAAAACGGCTTAAATATCAGTATGAGAAATATTACGATTTCTACCTGCGGTATTGTTGATAGAATTTATGATTTAATGGATAGGAATTTACAGCTCACGCTGACAATTTCTCTCCATGCACCTAATGATGAAATACGTTCAAAAACAATGCCTGTTAATAAGAAATATCCGATTGATACACTCCTTAAAGCGTGTAGGGAATATGGCGAAAAAACAGGCAGGCGAGTAAGCTTTGAATATACACTTATTAAAAACGTTAATGACAGTGAGGAAAATGCAAGGGAGCTTTCTGACAGGCTCAGAGGCTCACTTAGTCATATAAATCTGATTCCTGTTAATGACGTTAAGGAAAGAGGAAACGTTCGTTCCTCAAAGGATACTGTTATAAAATTTCGGAATATATTGAAAAGAAACGGAATAAATGCTACAATAAGAAGGACTTTGGGAGCAGATATTAATGCTTCCTGCGGTCAGCTTAGGGTTAAGAGATTGGAATCCAAGCCGCCTCGCAGCGGTTATTTCAGTTGATTTTCGCCCTTTACGCTTTGATGGGCGCCAGCCCATCTACACCGAAAAAGCCCAAAATCATTCTAAAATCCCTCGCTGTGAGGTGCGAAGCAGTTTTAGCGGAGCAGA
>JAFLSA010000042.1 GCA_022511185.1 Eubacterium sp. | reverse complement strand
AAGGCTCTCATTTCATCAGTTACTCGAGTTCTTGTTTTGATTATCTTATCGCAGGTCTCTTTGAAATATTCGTCGTCGAGAATACTTGCCCTGCCTGCCTCGATTGAAATAGAATCTATCGTATAAGAATTATATGAATTTTTTACTGCTTCAAGAACTGAAATTAATTTTTCACTACCAATCGCAAAGCCAATCCTGAGGCCTGCAAGTGAGCGTGATTTTGAAAAAGTGCCTGTCACAAGCAGATTTTCATACTTCTTCGTAAGCTCTACGGAAGAATATCCGCCAAAGTCAACATAGGCCTCATCAATAATAACAACGCTGTCCTGATTATATTCCATCAGCTTTTCAACAAATTCCCTGCCCTCTCCGAGTGAAGTCGGTGCATTCGGGTTAGGGATAACAACACCGCCGTTTTTCTCCTTATAATCCTCAACGTTGATTCTGAAATTATCATCAACGGGGTAATTCTTATAAGGAATGCCGAAAAGTGAACACCACACAGGATAAAAGCTGTATGTAAGATCGGGGTACACAATCGGCAAATCGCTGTTAAAAAGCGCCTGAAAGGCTATCGCAATAACGTCGTCAGAGCCGTTACCTAAAAATACGTTTTTGATATCAACATCATAATAATCGGCGATCGCCTTTTTAAGCGGTGTCGCATTTGCGTTAGGATAAAATCTCAGCGTCGATGCGTTAAAATTCTTTATAGCCTCAATCGCCTTTGGTGACGGCGGATAAGGATTTTCATTAGCGTTGATTTTAACAATATCCTTTTCACTGCTCTGCTCACCGGGAACATAAGGCTCAATATCTCTTAAATTTTTCATCCACAATTTTTCCATAGTATTACCTCTTTTGGTATTTTAACATATTGAATTAATATTATCAATAATAAAAAGGAATGGACGAGAACCCATTCCTTTTCATTTTGTTTTCTGTTGTAATTATTTTTGATAATATTGCTTAATTTGTGTTTATTTTATTATTGTCAGTAATACTATGTTTATGTCTTATTCGGAAAGTAATTTATAATTAAATAATCTTCCGAAAACAACAGATAAAGTTTCTAATATTACGCCGATAATAATCGAATTTGCATAAATAACAGTACTTTTGAAACAAAATAATAATGCTATTATTGCCGAGCAAATTATCACTAACAGAATTGTGATTTTTTTAAATTTTGTTTTTTCCAGAGTGCTCAACTGTTTTTGCGGAGTATCAGACGGCGATAAAATCATCAAAAAAATACAGCTGACTATATATGTTATAATCAAATATATAGGATTAAACTGCATAGTAAATTTAATCAGCCATATGCATAACAGAAAAAATGATAATGTTACTGCTTGACATTGCAGTTCTGTTTTTGCATGAAATCCTCCGGCAAACCTATGTAGTACATAAAAAACTACAGAGAACACTAAGGCTTGCAAAACAACATTAAATATAGCGCCAATCAGCAAACAGTACACAAATAATATGAATTCAGAAATAATTATAAAAAAAGCATAATGATATAATTCAGATTCGTCATTATGTATTTTGTTATTTCTTATCAACATATTTGTTATACTTTTAGATAATTTACTTATCATTATTTCTTAAACTGTTCTAATTGCTTTGGTGCCTTTGGCTGATAAGCCATCATAGTACTTGTTGAATTTGCATCAACCTTCATAGAAAAATTAATTAATTTTACTAACTTTGAAAAGCCTTTATTTTTCATTGCAATACCTCCTTTTAAATAAATATATAATGGGAGATTCTCCTTATCAATATAGTCTGATTTTTTGTTTATTTTTTCTTCAAAACTGCATGATTATTAAATTGTATATTAAATTTTAAAAGAGGATTTTAATATATTTCAAATAGCATTATTAGTTTTAAAATACAATTATATTTTAATGTATTTATATAAATGTTACTATTAGCGAGGGCGATAATATGCGAATTGATAGTAATGAAATAATAGGCAATAGAATTGCAAGATTCAGAAAGATAAAAGGCTATACCCAAGCAGAATTAGCTGAAAAAATTGAATTGTCAACAACTGAAATTTCCAATTTAGAACGGGGAAAAAATAAGTTATCCTACAGGGCATTAGTGGGGATTTGTAAGGAATTAGATGTATGCCCCTGTCAATTATTAACGGGTGCGATAAAAGATACGGTCGAGGATAATATCGTTGATCTTATTCGCCATCTAAGCAAAAATGAACAGCAGATAGTTTTTCAATTATTATTGACATATACTGACAATAAGAATTTTAAAATGTGATTTGAAATTATTTCCAATATGTGGTATATTAAGACTCAAAGTTTGGTGCTTTGAGTCTTTTATCTTGGAAGTGATTAATATTGACAATTAATACCATTATTTGCGATGATGAAAATAGCTGTATTGAAACGATAAAAAAATATCTTAAAAAGTATTGTGAAGAACATAACATTACTTGCTTTTGCGATTGTTTTAATACATCTGAGGAAGCTATTCATTCTAAGGTTAAATATAATATCGCCTTTTTAGATGTGGAAATGGGAGATATTAACGGCTTGAAAATTGCCGAGCGTCTTAAGCAAAAGAATAAAAATATTATTGTGTTCTTTATTACCGATTATGAAAAATATATTGACGACGCAATGAATTTGTTTGCTTTACGGTTTCTTAAAAAGCCGTTAGATTATACCCGTTTTTATAGCGGCTTGGATAAAGCAATAGAACTAATCAACGAAGACGTCGTAGAATTTTATTTAAAAGACTCTAAAAAATTATTAAAAATTAAATCAAATGAGATATTATACATCGAAACACTCAGTCATAAAACAAAGGTTGTAACCGTCAATGGCATTTACTATTCAAGTGACCTGATTGATTTTTGGGAAAAGAAACTTTCACATACAAGCTTTTACAGAATACATAAAAGCTACATTTTAAACCTTGATTACATTAATGAATATCAAAGAATAGAAGTTAAATTATCTAATGGTGATATAATTCCGGTTTCATACAGAAATCAGACCGCCTTTAGAAAATATTTTTATGACTACCTCAAGAGGAGAAAATAATGTTAATTTCAAATCTGCTGAATGTACTACTTCAAATTATTGAGGCATTAGTTTGCTTTTCATTTTATGAAAATGTTTCTTATATTTCCAATAAAAAGATCTCTCGTTTAATAATAATTCTGGTTAGTTATTTGATTATGGGAGCAATTAATCTGATATTCTTTTATAACATAGTCATAAATTCAATAATTATGTTATTATTTCACTTTTTATTTTCTTTTGTATTATATAAAAATAAGTTGAAAAATTCATTATTCTATTCAATACTAATTCCTGTATTGATTGCTGTAACCGAACTTTTAGTAGTTTCTATTTTATCAGTATTCTTTGATGCTAATTCAAAAGATTATATCAGCGATCCTTTTCAATATACTTTAGTAATTATATTTAGCAAATCACTGTTATTCCTGTCATTAAAAATAATCGGAGAATTAATTAATAGATATTCAGAAAGCAAAAAAATAGATTTTATCTTTTTTATTTATCCTATTTCAATGTTATTGATACTAATTGATTTTATAATTATATTTAATCAATTTGAATTATCTAATAAAATTAAATTTGTTATTTCATTTTCAAGTATCTTGTTAATGTTAACAATAATTATAACCTGTATATTACAGCAGCAGTCAGCAAAAAAGGAAGCGGAGCTTCTTGAATTAAAGGCACTGAATCAGGAACAGGAATTAAATAATACTTATTTTGAGCTGCTTGAGCACCAAAATGAAGAATTGCAAATTTTTGTTCATGATATGAAAGATCATTTCCGCACTATTTTTAATTTAGCAGATAATCCTGAAAAGATAAGGGAATATGCTCAAGGAATTTATAAGGATATTGATAATACTAACCAGATAGGAAAAACCTCAAATAAATTACTTGATTTTATAATCGGTAAATATAATTTTGCGTGCCAAAAAAATAATATTGAGTTTGAAAAAAACATACATAATTCAGACTTTGAATTTATTGAAGACAGAGATTTGTCATCTATATTCAATAATTTATTTGATAATGCAGTTGAGGCTGCGAAAAAGAGCGAAAAGAAGTACATAACTTTTGGTTTAAATAAAATCAATAATATGCTCGCTATTGATATAACCAATTCCTGCGATACCCCTCCTGTAACAAGGAAAAACAGATTAATGACTACAAAAGAAAATAAGAAATTACACGGATACGGGTTCAAAAGTATTTGCAGAACGGTAAAAAAATATAACGGCGATATTGAATGGGAATATGATAACGCAAACCGTAGTTTTACGGTATCAATAATATTTGCGGTAAAGGACACAGAGTAATTTCACTCTGTGTCTTTTTATTTATTTTGCAAATCATTAAAAGCAATATATACTGCCTTCTTTTATCGATAAATATAATATTGTTTTAATTAAAAGGTTGTGATAAAATCAAAGTATAAAATTTCGGAGGTAGTATATGGAAATTTATATTTTGATTTTACTTGCAGTGCTGATAGTGTTATCACTTATTGCAATTTTACTCATCATCAAAAATAAACCTAAAAGCGATAACGACATTGCACTTTTAGAACAGAGGATTGACATTAATGCAAAGCAAAGCTCTGAGCAGATGAATTATCTTTCAAAGCAGATGCAAGGCTTGACTGAGAAAAATTACGAACAGCAGATAAAGCTGATTGAAACGCTCAACGTTAATGCCGATAAGCAGACAAAAATAACAAGCGAAGCTATCGGAAATATGCAAAAGAGCAATGAGGAAAAGCTCGAGCAGATGAGAATAACGGTTGACGAAAAGCTGACTGAAACGCTTAACCAAAGGCTCAATGCATCATTTAAGACTGTATCCGAACAGCTTTCAAACGTGTATAAAAGTCTCGGCGAGATGAAGGAGCTTTCAGCAGGCGTAACGGACAATGTCAAGGGTCTTAACAGGGTGCTTACCAACGTTAAAAGCCGTGGAACGTGGGCGGAGGTTCAGCTCGGAAATATCCTTGACCAGACTATTCCGAATATGTACGAAACAAATGTGCAGACAAATCCTAAGTACAACGGACGTGTCGAATTTGCAATCAAGATACCTAACAATGAGGACGGCAGCTTTACATATCTTCCGCTTGATTCAAAGTTCCCTATGGAGGACTACGCAAGGCTTTCGGCCGCTTCAGAAGCAGGCGACCTCGAGGCACTTGAAAGAGCCAAGAAGGCACTTGAAGCAAGAGTCAAAGACGAAGCAAAGCTTGTTAAGCAATACATAAGCTCGCCCGAAACAACACCGTTTGCAATTATGTATCTGGCGACTGAGGGTCTCTATGCAGAAATCACGGCATCAAGAACAGGAATCGCTGAAAAATTACAGGCTGACGGGATTATGATAGCAGGGCCTTCAACGATCACTGCGCTTTTGAACTCGCTTGCAATGGGCTTCAGAACAATGGCGATTAACGAAAAAGCAAACGAGGTATGGAAAACGCTTGGTGTTGCTAAAAAGCAGTACAGTATGTTCGGTGAGCTTCTCGCAAAGGCACGCAAAAAGGTTGAGGAAGCAGGTAAGGCACTTGATGATGCCAACCACAGAAATGACGTTATCCAAAAGCATTTAAGAAAGGTTGAAACTCTTGATTCAGCCGACAGCGATAATATTTTAGGAATAGATGACAATGGAAATTAAAGAATTTACAGGTCTGTACGATGATGCAATACTTATTCGTCAAAAGGTATTTGTTGAGGAACAGGGCTTTCGTGATGAATTTGACGAGATTGACAAAATTGCAACTCACCTTGTGGCTTATGACAACTCAAAGCCAATAGCTGTGTGCCGTTTCTTTTGGAGTGATGAACGGGGCGCATATTTAATCGGCAGGCTTGCGGTAATCAAGGAATACAGGGGCAAACAGCTCGGCGCAGATATACTGAAAAAAGCAGAGGAGCTTGTTAAAGCAAAAGGAGGCAAAGCAATCGAGCTTCATTCCCAAGAGCAGGCAACAGGCTTTTACGAAAAGCAAGGCTACACCGTTTGCAGTGAAATGGAGTACGAGGAGCATTGCCCCCATTACTGGATGAGAAAAGAATTATAAACTTAAAGGCAAGGAATTTATCCTTGCCTTTTTTCTTTCCTTATAGCTTTTTAAATATATCAAGCGTGTGAAAAGACATACCTACCAGATCCTCACGCTCGCAAATTTGATAATGATATTTCATATAAAGCTCAAATTCTTCATCTGAAAAATCATTAAAGCTTTCCCTGAAAAATGACGTCAACATATCAACACCCACATAATGAAGGCGCTGAATATTATAAGAGCTCATAATTTTATCAATATCTTCTTTTCTGCATTGTAAAAACAAAGTATTCGGCAGTTTATTTTCTTTAAAGGTTTCAGCATTAAAAATTCCTTTGTTGACCTTTTCAATCATTGTTCTTTCTGCAAAGTTTCTATAAAGGCAAGCATCAAGATTACAATAAGCCACAAATATAATTGCGTTCTTTTTAGCAACTCTGATTGCTTCACTGACTGCCTTGTGCTTATCCTCATCTGTAAGCAGATGATACATAGGACCGAGAAGCAAAACAATGTCATACGTGCCACTTTCCAAAAAGCCCAAATCACAGGCATTACCCTGATAGATATTAATATCCTGATTTTCTTTTAATTTACTCCTAAATGTTTCAATATTTCTTTCTATTAATTCAACAGAGTCAACCTTATACCCCATATCAGCGAATGCCCTTGAATACCTGCCCGAGCCTGCGCCGATTTCAAGTATCCTTGAATTTGGTGCCAAATATTTTTCAATATACTTCATAGTAGTTAAAAATTCAGGTTGACGGCTTTTAGGCAGTAATCTGCTGTCCTCGTCAAAATTGTTATAATACTCCTCAAGATAATTCATAATAAAAACCTCCTAAAATAAGAAAATCGCTGACAAACTTTCGTGTTCATCAGCGGTTTTAATCTTATAATCAAACTAATTTATTTCCTACTCTGAACACAACGCAAATAAGCCCATGTAAAATCCATAGGCAAATCAAAATCGAATGTATTGAATTGTGTGAATAGCTTTGTCATAGTAAATCCCTCGTTTTACTAATAGTAACACTACTATACGGTGATGTCAACTCTGTTAATAGATGAAATTAAAATATATAATAAATTTAATAATTTATTTATCCGTCAACTTTTTCAAGAAACAATTTTTTCTCGAATTTACCGTTTTTTGCCGCCTTTTGCTCTTTAATTTTAAGCACGTTTTCAAGGGAGCTTCCGTTAGCATTTGCCAAAGCTTCAACTACTTCAACGATATCCGCAAGCTCTTCAATTTCTTCACTATCTAAAAATTCCTTAGTTTCCTCACAGAGCTTTTTCTTTAACTCTGCATCGTACTGTTCATTGTCAAGAACTGATATGTACGGAGTTTGTCCGTTTTCTTTAATAATTTCGGGAATATTGTCCCTTATCAATTTATTATATACCTTCATAAATTCCTCTGTATATTAATTCTTTTCAAACTTATACTTTGTTTTCATAAATTAATTTTTTCAAAAAGGCGTTACAGCCGTTGTGGATATCACAGTACGCAATGTCAAATCTTCTTGAATACCACGGGTCTGCAACGTCACCGCCGTGCTGTGTATAGTCCATCAGCTTGCTGATTTTGCCCTTTGGGTCACCGCTGAAAATACGTGTCATATTGCGGATATTGGCGCTGTCCATTCCGATAAAATAATTATACTTTTCATAGTCGCTTTTCTTAAGCTGAACGGCTCTTTTACCATCACAGGACAAGCCGTGCTTTTCAAGCTCTGCTTTTGCAGGGGGATATACAGGATTGCCGATTCCGTTCCAAATTTCCTCAGTGCTTGTAGCCGATGAAGAAATAAAAAACTTATCTTCAATCCCCTCTTTTTTCACCATATCCTTGAATATAAACTCCGCCATTGGCGAACGGCATATATTGCCGTGGCAGACGAACATAATTTTAATCATATGTTTACACCTTTTCAAGTCTGGCGTAGTTTGCCATCAGTTTCTTTGTGCCTGCTTTGTCAAATGCAACCTCCATAAGAATATCGTTGCCCATAGGTTGTAATGCGAGTATTGTACCGGTGCCAAAGATTTTATGTAATACCGTATCACCGACCTTATAATCAGTTGACGGCTTTGTAGCAGTATTGCCTGTCTGCCCAAAGCTATGCGCACTTTTGCTTATTGATGAGGTGTACGGAGAGATTTTTGTTGAAGTAGTCTTATACGTTCTTGTAGAAGCATCCTCAGTAACACTCATAGGAATTTCACGCAGAAAGCGCGACGGCATATTTCTTGATGTCGTACCGTAAAGCATACGTTGCTGTGCATTTACAAGATACAACTTTTCCTTAGCACGAGTGATTCCAACGTATGCAAGACGGCGCTCCTCTTCAAGCTCTTCATCGCTGTACATTGACTGGCTACCGGGAAAAATTCCCTCCTCCATACCGGGAATAAATACAACAGGAAATTCAAGACCCTTTGCAGAGTGAAGCGTCATTAAGACAACAGAATCCTCATCCTCATTATACGAATCAATATCTGTAATAAGTGCAACATCCTCAAGAAAATCAGAAAGGTCAGGCTCATCCGTCTCCTCCTGATATTTTATAAACATTGAGGAAAGTTCCTTGATATTGTTAACTCTGTCGTCATACGTTTCAGGGTCTTCGCCCAGATAATCAAGATATTTTGTTGTTTCAATGACCTCCTGGAGCAAATCACTCAGCGGCATTTTTTCCTCATAGCACTTCTGAAAATGCTTTATCATCTGTGTAAATGCAATAAGCTTTGATGCACCTCGTGATGTTTTCTGGAACTCATCTGCTCTTTCGCAAACCTCAAAGGCCGAGATACCAAGTCCTGTTGCAATCTCCATAACGTTTGCAAACATTGTGTCGCCTATCTGACGCTTCGGAACGTTGATAATTCTCTGTAAACGGACATTGTCGGCAGGGTTATTTATGACTGCAAAATAGGAAATAATATCCTTGATTTCCTTCCTGTCAAAGAATCGGTGTCCGCCGATAATTCTGTGCGATATACCGCTTTTAGTCAGCATAATTTCAAGATTACGAGACTGAGCATTCATACGGTAAAGAATTGCGTGGTCTGAGAGCTTCCTGCCGTTTTTAACATTCTTAAGAATTTCGTCAATGATAAATGCCGACTCATCAGACTCGTTCATTGCGGTGTTAAACACGATTTTATCGCCACTACCCGAGCGTGTAAAAAGTGTCTTTCCCTTGCGGTTTTTGTTGTTAGCTATAACAGCATTAGCTCCGTCAAGAATGTTCTGCGTCGAGCGGTAATTTTCCTCAAGCCTGATAACCTTTGCGCCCTTATAATGCTGCTCAAAGGAAAGTATATTTTCAATCGTCGCACCACGAAAACGGTAAATACTTTGGTCGTCATCACCGACAACACAGATATTTTTATATTTATCTGCAAGCAGTGACGTAAGCACGTACTGAGCGTGGTTTGTATCCTGATACTCGTCCACCATAACGTATTTAAACTGCGTCTGGTATAAATCGCGCACGTCTTTATTTTCCTGTAGTAATTTCACAGTATTGAAAATGATATCGTCAAAGTCCATTGCATCAGACTTTTTAAGCTCCTGCTGATAAAGCTCATAGCACTGCGCGATCTTGCCCTTTCGAAAATCGTTTGATGATGTCGCCCTGTACTCATCAGGGTCAATAAGGCTGTCCTTTGCCCTGCTGATTTCACTAAGTATTGACTTATGGTTAAGGAACTTGTCCTCGATGCCGAGATGCTTCTGGCACTGCTTCATAACACGGCGTGAATCGTCTGTATCGTATATAGTGAAGTGGCTTGTGTAACCTAACCTGTCACCGAAACGGCGGAGAATACGAGAGCAACAGCTATGAAAAGTGAACGCCCATATGCTGTTAGCCTCGTCACCGACTGCATTTATAAGTCTTTCTTTAAGCTCGCCTGCAGCCTTGTTTGTAAAAGTGATAGCAAGCACCTGCCACGGCTGAGCAAGTCCTGCTTCAATAATATGCTGAACCCTGTTTACAAGAACTGTTGTTTTGCCCGAGCCTGCGCCTGCGAGAATAAGGAGAGGCCCTTCTGTGGTATTGACAGCCTGCTGCTGCATTTCATTAAGAGGCATAAAACCAATAGCCTTTCTGCCCACAAAATTATTAAATCGCTCTTACCGTGGGCGGATAATGCGGATAATCTATTTTCTGAATAAATCAGGGTGACAAAAGTCACCCTGATTTTTATATTCTGATAATTATCTTAACAGTGTAAGAAGAATACCTGCTGCGACTGCTGAGCCGATTACGCCTGACACGTTCGGACCCATTGCGTGCATAAGAAGGAAGTTTGAAGGATTTTCCTCCTGTCCGACCTTTTGCGACACACGAGCCGCCATAGGAACTGCCGACACACCGGCTGAACCGATAAGAGGATTAACCTTGCCCTTACTAAAGATATACATCAATTTACCAAAGAGGACACCGGAAGCAGTACCAACAACAAATGCAATCAATCCGAGAGCAACTATGCCCAAAGTCTTAAGATTGAGGAAGGTTTGTGCTGACGTTGTTGCACCGACCGAAATACCAAGCATAATTGTAATTATATTCATAAGCTCATTCTGAGCCGCCTTTGCAATACGCTCTGTCTGTCCGCTTTCCTTAAGCAGGTTACCGAGCATAAGCATACCGACAAGAGATGCAGCATCAGGCAAAAGAAGTGAAACGATAACAGTAACAATAATCGGGAATAAAATCTTCTCGAGCTTTGAAACAGGACGGAGATTCCCCATCACAACCGAGCGTTCTTTTTTTGTGGTAAGTGCCCTCATAATTGGCGGCTGAATAAACGGAACAAGCGCCATATACGAGTATGCCGCGACTGCGATTGTACCAAGCATACCGGGGGCGAGAATCGACGTTACGAATATCGCCGTGGGTCCGTCAGCGCCACCGATGATAGCGATTGAACCTGCCTCATTCGGAGCAAATCCGAATATTGCAACAGCAGTAACATATGCAAAGAAAATACCAAACTGTGCTGCCGCACCGAGTATAAAGCTCTTAGGATTGGCAATCAGCGGACTGAAATCGGTCATAGCACCGATGCCCAAGAAAATAAGCGGTGGGAAAATACCTGCCTTAACACCGAGATAAAGGAAATCCATAAGACCGGGAGTAGCTCCGATAAATTCGCCTCTGCCTGCAAGCAAGTCCCTGAAACCGTCAAGATCGTGATACTGAACAGCTAAGTTTGCACCCGGTATATTTGCAAGGAGCATACCAAAAGCAATCGGGATCATAAGTAACGGCTCAAATCCTTTTTTAATTCCTAACCAAAGGAAAACAAAGGATACAATAATCATAATTAAATTTTTATAACCGCCGTCACCAGTAAAGAAATAGGCATATCCTGAGTTGGAGAAGATACTGACAATAACTTCCCATATACCTTGAAGTATTTCCATAATTCGTATAAGCCTCCTTTAAAAAGGTCTTGTATTATCGTTAACAGCAGCAGCTGCCCAAGGATTCCTGCCGCCGACATTTTTCTTCTTTATAGAACGGATGACAACGTCTTTGCCCTCATAAGCCGTGACAGCTGCCGCAATCGCAGCAACTACCTCACCGCTGATACCCTGCTCTACAACAGGTGCAGGCGTGGGAGCAGGCTTTCCGAAGCTTTGAACAGGCGCAGGCTTCACCGTTTCATTATTATTACCTGCTTTAGCCGCCTTTTTTGCAGCCTTTTTATCAGCTCTCTTTTTGCCGAGTTGTTCAATCTTAGGCACGATAACACCAAAGAGAAGCATAACAAAAATAAGAAGTATCAATATACCAAGCACAACAACAATACCGGAGATAACAAGCGTTGCAGTAAACGTTGCACTTGTGTCAGCAATCATCATTGAAATCGGGCTCACCACAAATTCCCCCATTTTAAATTTATTAGTGTTATTATAAATCATATTATATAATATTTCAACGAAATTTTGGAATTTTTTAATTTCTGTCAATTTGTATAAAATTACTTGATTTATTTCTGAAATAGTATATAATATTATTAGTATATGCAAGCAAATTCAAACCGTCTAAAGGAGGCAATTTTATGTCAGAGAAAGCATTGATTATTGCAATACTTGTTGCACTTATTCTTCTTTGGTTTGCCGAAACCTTAAATATGAGAAAAACAAGCAAGGTGTTAGGCGGCGTAATCGACTTAGGCTTTGCCGTATTACGATAGCAAACGATAGCAAAATTTTAGGAGCAGTCAAATGACTGCTCCTTTTCTTTATCCTTTATATAGTGATCTGAGAAGTGCGATTTCCTTTGCGTAGCCGTCAAGCTCGTTTGGTGTTTCGAGGAAGAACGGGAGATTCTTAAGTGACGGGTGATTTATAATTCTCTCAAATGCGTCAATGCCGATAAAGCCGTCGCCGATTTTTTCGTGCCTGTCCTTATGGGCACTCTGCGGATTTTTTGAATCGTTAAGATGAATCGCCTTAAGCCTGTCAAGACCGACTACCCTATCAAACTCGTCAAGCACCTTGTCAAGCTCGTTTACTATATCATATCCGCCGTCGTTTACGTGACAGGTGTCAAGGCACACGCCAAGCTTATCGCTAAGCTCTGTCCTGTCAATTATTGCTCTTAGCTCCTCAAAGGTTTTGCCAATTTCAGAGCCTTTGCCCGCCATTGTTTCAAGCAAAACGGTAGTCGTCATATCCTCAAAAAGAACCTTATTAAGCGTATCTGCGATAAGCTCTATGCCAATTTCCTCACCCTGTCCCACGTGTGAACCTGGGTGGAAATTATAAAGCTGACCCGGAGTATACTCCATTCGTCTTAAATCATCTGCAAATGTATTCAGTGCAAACTCCCTTGTTTCAGGCTTGGCGCTGCAGCAATTTAGCGTGTACGGTGCGTGAGCAAGAATTACAGGAAAGCCCTCTGTTTTCATTAAGCCCAAAAAGGTTTCAACATCCTTTTCGTCAATATCCTTTGCACTGCCGCCACGTGGATTGCGAGTGAAAAACTGAAATGTATTTGCACCGATTTCCTGCGCCTGCTTAAGCATAGCCGTATAGCCTTTAGATGCACTCAGGTGCGCGCCTATAATCAACATATTTTTTACCTCGTTTTATTATTTAGCTAAAATTTCTTTTGCCATATCCTCTTCTGCCTTGCCGGACATTATGTATTCAAGCAAGTCCGCAACGCAACCTTTATTACAATGGCACGCCTCAAACTTGCATATCTTATGTATAGCCGACGGTGCCTGACCTGCACAGGCAGGAAGACCGACTGTTTTGAGCATATCCCAGTCGTTATAGTAATCACCGATTGCGGCAACGTGGCTTTTTTCAATGCCGAGCATATCGGCAAGCTTCATAATGCCGACACCCTTGTGGGTATCCTTTTGCAGCATTTCCATACTCCAGAGAGATGACGCCATAAAATTGGCGTCTGGGTTAGGAAGTTTTTCGATGACATCTCTCAGACGGTTGATTGTAACAGGATTTGACCAGAAAATCACCTTCATCCAGCCGTCTGTAGGCACCTCATCAATTGATTTAACAATCTCATGTTTTGCCTTATCAAAGTACATTGTACCTTGCGAAAGAAGTCCGCTTTTGACAATATAAACATAATCGTCAAAATAAACGCCTATGTCAACGCTTTTGAAAATATCGTTAAATTCCTTTGCGATTTCACGGACAAAGCTCTGACCCTCTTCGCCTATAGTATTTCGCCAGAGCATCTTTCTTTGATTATAATCATATATACCGGCGCCGTTGAGAACGATTGCAGGCTGATTAGGTGTAATACGGTTATAATTACGCTCAAGGCTTGACTGTAATCTGCCTGATGCAAGTGTAAAATTACCGCCTAATTCAGTAAACTTTTTTATGGCATCATAATTTCTTTTAGGCAGCTTTCGCACCTTGTTATTTAGTGTTCCGTCGATATCGGAAACAACGAGCCAATTTTCAAAGGTTTTTTCCATTGTGTTCTCCTAAAGGCAAAGTAAACCAAATCCGAACACGGTTTAAAATGGCTAATTTGCCTTATCT
>JAFLSA010000041.1 GCA_022511185.1 Eubacterium sp. | reverse complement strand
TTCTTCCTGAAATGACAATACCGGCAATCCTGACATCAACCTCTGATAAGGACGGTCTTGTTGAGCTTAACAACTCCAAAAATATACTTAATGCAGTCGGTTCTATTTTAGACAGTGGTCTTATTTCCGGTGAACAGCTTGCCGCTATACTTGAACAATATTTCGGCAGTGTTATTCCTGAGGAATATCTGCCTTTGCTTGAGACTCTTGCAACTATGAGTGATAGTATTAATATTACTACAGGCTTTAAAGCAGGATCATATATTATGATTGAAACATCTGCTCCTTACGGCTATGAGAGAAATTCTACTATCTTTACCTTTACGCTCAAAGAGGACGGAACGGCTTACGTAAGCACCGGTGTTATCTTACCTGTAATCCTTGATGCGATCAACAATCAGTTCGGTGTTAACCTTACAGATTTCTTTATGACTGAAGAGGAGTTTGAACAATATGCTGAACAATTAGGCGGTGCATTCAGCACATTCAATGAATACGCTGATTTTGTACTTGGAAATGTTATTGATTTCATTGGCACAATATTCGGCGAGGATACAGAGGCAGCAAACTTCCTTGACAATCTCAGAAATAATTTAGACGGTTATTATGAGCGGTATGAAAATCTTGAAGATGCAATTCGCGGAATTGTTCAGCAGGTTAATGATTATCTCAAAGATCCTATAGATGACGATTTCCGTTATCTTGATACAAGATACTTTGTTGACATCAATATTGATATAACTGATTGTCTTGGTAATGCACTTGACGGTGTTCAGTACACAGTTACCGATTCAAGCGGTGATGTGATTAAGCTTAATGAGGACGGAACATCAGTAACAGTTCCGTTTGACGATTATTCAATATCTGTTACCAATGTTCCTGATGGATACGTGCTTGTTGATGAATCTGTAATGGCAGTAACAGTCAACGATGCGAACGGCAAATACACATTTGAAGTGAAATATCACAATTTCAACGACGGTACTATAGTATCAAATGAAGACGGCGAAACACATAGCATTCGCTGTGCAGGATACGACACTTGCGGTACTGCAACGGTAGAGAATTGTACATGGACTGAGATAGATCCAGGCTTTGCTCCACAGGTTGATGTGCCCGGTCAGGCACCTACTTATAAGTGTGACGAGTGTGGTCAGACAAAGGGCGGCGAAGAAATTCCGGCTCTTATCAAAACCTATAACGTAACAATCGTTTCTAAGCCGCTCGGCGCAACAGAAGTTCAGTATTACGAACAGGGTGTTCTTAAGACTGTTACAGTTGATGCAGCTGAGTATGATACTAAGAATGTAACGGTTCAGGCTGACCACGATTCTCAGATAACTCTTACAGCTATACCTAATGAAAATGTTGAGTTCATTGGCTGGATGGTTAATACTTCAATCCTTAACGCTGATACTGAAGATAATGATAATCCTCACAGCGCTACAGTTCTTGCTGATATCACATACGAGCCAATCTTCCAGTATGTATATGATGAGGACCCGACCTTCACAGTAGTATTTACTGATAAGTTCGGTAATATCTACAGCACACAGACTGTAGATAATGGAGCAGATATTGTTATTCCTGAAGGCCCTGTTATTACCGGCCAAAAATTTGCAGGTTGGTCTTTGACAGATGATGAAATTCACGCGCTTACATCTGCTACAACAATTTACGCTAAGTATGCAAAAAATACTGACGTAACGTATACAGTAACGGCAGAGGGCGCAACGATTACAACTCCTGCCAGTGAATATACGGATGTTGCAGATGGCCTTATCTACAGTACGCAGGTAACAGTAAGTGCTGACGGTGCAACGTCTTGGGAGATTAACGGTGCAACAGTCGGTTACGGCGAGTCATACACCTTCTACGTAGGTGCTGACATTGTAATCACATACACAACTGACGACGTAACAGAGACACCTGTTGTTGCTGCTGTATCTACAACGAGCATCGGCTCAGACGGCAATATTAAGGCATCTTTCCTTGCAACGCGTTCAGTTGTAGACGGTTACACGTATGTAAACGCAGGATTTATATATGGTGCTGATATTGAAGACATTAAAGACCTTACTCTTGGCAATGTTGACCAGTCAGCAATCAGAGCTTACTACTGCACAACAAATGTTGAACAGTTCTGCTTGAACGTAAAAAGTTCAAAACAGGAAGGCACAATTTCAGCAAGAGCATTCCTTGCTTACGTTGATGAAAGCGGCGATGGCGCAACAGAAGTCGTTTATACAGACTTTGAACCATTTGATTACGGCGTATAATAATTAATTACTAAAGGAGGAAAAATAAAATGAAAGAGCTTTACACAAAGCCTTCAACAGAGATTGAAGAGTTCAAGACCGTTGATGTTATCACAACAAGCGGCGATATTGAACAGGGTGACGTTGTAATTCGATAAAAGAACGACAGAAGCGGGTGTGCATTGCACGCCCGCTTTTTTATGCATATAAATAACTATTGAAATAAGCATAATTATTTGGTAAAATTGTTATAATAATTAAAGAGGTAATGCTTATGAAAATAAAAGACGGATTTGCAAAAAGAAATATTGCAGGGGAGGATATTGTTGTCCCTGTCGGCAAAATGACAAAGAAATTTAACGGAATGATTACTCTGAAAAAAAGCGGCTCATTTTTTTGGGACTGCTTTAGTAATGATATAACAATCGACGATGCTGTGAAAATGGTGACTGATGAATATGAGGTCGACGAAAGCACGGCGAGAAAAGATGTTGAGGACTTTATCAAAATACTCAGAGATAACGATCTGCTTGATGAATAATAAATAGAAACAAAAAATTGCCCCCGAACAGTTTAATTACTGTTCGGGGGTCTGTCATTTTACTTTATTTGTATGTAAATTCTGATGTTTTGAAGTTGATGAAGTTCTCGAAGAACTGCTTAATACCGTCGTACTTGCTATCCTTACTGATCATAGCATAGTCCTTTGCATTAACATAACCGTCATCATTTACATCAAATACAAGCACCGGTATGTTCAGTGTGCCATCACCTGAGATTTTCTTTGTGATAGTTCTGTCAACTATACCGTCCTTGCTGAGAGTGATTTCATAAGACTTGTTATTATCAAGCTCTATTGTGAACTCACCCTGTGCATCTGTTGTGCCTTTAAGGTCGCCGTCGATATAAACATTAACGCCTTCGAAAGCGATATTACCTGTAGTTGCCTCAGGTGTCTCAAGAACTGTTGATTTAACAGTTACTGTGCTTGTAATAGGAGTACCGCTGATCTCAATAGCATTGATACCGGTATTACCCTTTGTTACAAGGTCAAGCTCTGTGCCGTCAACACTTTCACCGCCGTTGATGAATACCTTGATGTAAAGTTTTTCCTGATTACTGCATTCAGCAGGGAGAGGAAGATTGCCGTATGTTTCAACCGTATCTGACGAAGCGTCATTGCTGATTGCACGTGCATTTGAGTTTTCAACGTATGTGTAGCTCTTGCCGTCAAGGCTGTAAGCAATACCCCAGTCACGAGGACCCTTGTTTGAGCTTAACTGTTCAAGATTAAGTGTAAGATTTCTGTAACCGAGTGTGCTTGTTTCAATGAGCCAGTAGCCGTTATTTTTTGGATTATCAAGCTTTTTGCTTGCAACGTAAGGATTTGTTTCACTCCATGCAACCTTAACTCCATAAGTTCCTGTGTAGTCAAGAAGTGTTGCGTCAGTTTCGTTTGGATACATTGAAAGCGTGCCTTTGTTTGCACCGCTCGTGCTTGATACTGAAAGGAGATCATCGCTTACATAATCCGCAAAGAGTTTTGATGAGTTGTTGTAATTGAACTTAACGACTGTGTCGCCCTTGTAGTAATATGTTCTTCTGTTTACTGCGCTTGAATCCTCGTCCTCAATAGCACTGATAATAACTGTATATGCTTCCTGAGCTCCGTTTGCAAAGCCGTCTACCGTTGAAAGCTGAATACCGCCCTGCGGATATGAACCGCTCTGAACGATGTTATCGTTACTGTCAACAACCGCATACATCATTGGTGCGTTATCTGGGCTGTAATACTCAATTACTCCGCTCTTACCGAAGTAATCTGTTGACTTGTTTGTGTACGGCATTTTGTACGTGCCGTCATCCTCACCTGCAATGATAACGTTGTTAACGTAAAGGTTGCCCTTTGATTCGTTTTTATGGAGCTTTTCACCGCTGAAGGTTAAATTTTCAGTAGTTGCAAGGCGGATGTAAAGCACAGCTAAATTATCACATGCAACAGGGAGCTTAGTTGTAAGGAATGCCTGCTCAAGTTTGCCGTTTGCAGTAAGCTCAACATTTGTATCAACGTTATAGAAGTTAATGCCGTCTTTACTGTACTGGAGAGTAACGCTCTTAGGACCTGAGTTTGTTGTATAAGCCATACAGGAGAAATTGATGTTTTCATATCCTGCTGTGCTTACCCTGTAAGTAAAGCCTGACTCACTGCTCCACTTAGCGCCGTCATCAGGTGCTATACAGAAAGAGCCGTTATTATCTCTCCAAAGAGGAACGTACTGTGAGTTTCCGTCGGCATATGCCGTCATTCTGCCGCTTTTGTCATATACACCGCCTGTTGACGCCACAGCACCGCCTATTACGTCTGTGCTGAATGTTTCGTAAGTGAAGTTGATAATATCAACACCGCCGAAGGTGAAGGTCTTGGAGGCGATTGGGCTCATAATGTCCTCAAACAGTGCATACGCCTCAATCGTTACTGTGTCGCCGACCTTTGCCGTCTTTGGATCAAACGGATTGATAGGATCTGTGTAAAGTACAGGATCGCCGCCGTCTATGATGTAGAATACGTCTGCACCGCCGTTGTTATCTGTAATAACGATTTCGCTGTCGTCATATATAGGCTGGGTACCTGTGATTGTCGGCTCATAAAGCTCTGTTACTTCTGCGAGTGATGCGCCTGTAACCTTAATGTTATTTACGGCAGCGTCACCGCTTACCTGATTAACAATTGCATCTGAGCCGTTGATTGCGACATTTGATGCAACAACCATTCTGATGTAAACCATCGGCTGATTATCGCAAACTGTCGGGAGCTCTACGTCATCAAATGCAAGCTCCATAGTCTTATTTTTAGCTATGGAATATGTGTTTGAAATATCGGTGTAAATTTCACCGTCAAGGCTGTACTGTAATTTCCAGTCTCTCGGTGCTTTCTTTGTACCGCCGAGCTTTGCACTGAATTTGATAAGCTCAAAGCCTGTAGTTGAAACAGAGGTTTCAAAATAAGGATATTCGCCCCAAGCGAGTGCATCGGCTTTCGATGTGCCCATTATAGGAGCCTCATCAGATACGACTGAGTTTGAATCGTTATCGTATAAATCTGCTGAGCCGGACCATTTGATTTTTGCAATATCCGTTGCGTTAACTGATGCATAAAGGTCTGCTGTGTCCTTATGCTCACCGTCGGTTGCTCTGTAATAATACGTTTCGCCTGTCGGGTCTGTCGTTACAAGTGCTTCGCTGTCTAACGTGTGGTCATAATTCCAGGAGGCAATTGTCTTTGTATAACCAACAGGTCTTTCACCTTCATTAACCATGCAGGCGTTTGAGGTTACACTGCTGTTGAGGTTAACGTTGTCACCTGTTGCAACGACTGTAAGCTGAGTGTTCGCATCATCAGCAGTTGTGATATAAGTGCTTGAGGTTGCACCGTCAATTGCAGTACCATTTCTGTACCACTGATAATTCAATGACTTGTCAATAATCTTGCCGTCAGTGTTAGTAAGAACTGCTGAAAGCTCCATATTGACATAAGCCTCATCAGGAATTGTCAAAGTGTAGTTTGAAATATTTGACTGAATGATTGAGAAGTTTTTGCTTATCGAACCGGTGTATAATCCGATACCGTTTATTGTTATTGTTGCAATACCTACGTCAATATTATTTTTATACATAAGCTCGTAGTCAAGACCTTCAATAAGTGTTATAGTGCCCTGACCTGTTATAAAGCGGCTGACATCAACGCCCGGAGTAATTTCACTGCCTGTGTAGTATTGATTAAGAACTGGGCCGATTGTAGCAACGCCGATATCGGTTCTTGGAATCTGCTCGTTTATCCAATTAGTACGCTCGTTAAACCACTGTGTCATTGAAGTTGTGTGGTAGTTTGCATCATAGGAGCTGTCAAAACGAAGAGCATCCATTATACCGCTTTTTGCGACAGTGTCAATATATTCCTTTGCTGATTTGAGTGTACCTGTTTCATCTACTTCGTTGCCCATAATGATCTGAACAGCAGGCTCAATATACATGTACCAGTATTTTTCAGCCATTGACCAGAAATCTGTGCAGTTTGTGGCAAGAGCACCGTAAAAAGAAAGTGGAGACTGCCTATCGGTTGAATAAGAGGTTGAGCTATCTCCCGATCTCCAGCGATAGATACGTGTGTTCTTTGTGTACCAGCCGGTTGATGAAGTCCAGCTCGATCCCCAACGTGAACCGCTCTGTCCGTAACCGATAGAATTATCCATATCCCACATTGGACCGGCATAAAGCATTGGATCAATCGTATCGGAATCCTTGTAGAAATAAGTTGATGAGGTAGAGGAGTCCATATTTTTAAAGAATTCCTGAGTCCAGTAATATCTTACTGCTGAATCGGCATCGAGCAAATCACTCCAATTCATATCCCAATACTGAGTAGCAGGGGCAGGATTTGTAACCGAAGTGGTTCCGTATGTAGATGAACCAGTAAGAGACGAACAGTTTGTCGTAATAGAGGTGCTTGGAACGGTTCCATTGTTATATACTGATGAGCCGAGTGCATAGAGCAAATCATAGCTGTATTTTATCATATTTGTTGAAGCATAATCTGCACTCTTAATTACCCAGCCCTGTCTGTTAAACGCGCAAAAGCCTGCATTTTCATTTACCCAGCGGTTACTGATTTCAAGCTCGTAGAGATAGCCGCCGGTATAATCTGAAGGTTCTGTTAGCGAAGGTGATGACTTATATGCGCCGAGATTATGGCCGGTAAAGTCGGTTCTGCCTAATATTCCTCCCGTTAATTTGCCGGTGGTTTCTACAGCAGTGCCTGTCAAATCAGCGGGTATAATTGCACCTGTTAAAGGATCTACAGTACCGTTTGCAATTTCAAGATTTTCATATGCGTCCGTAACATTGATTCGGTTTGACTTGATTTCAACCTTTTCTGAAAGCTGATATGAGCCTAAATATTGCTGATTGACGTAAAGGTCAACAGGCTTACAAACCGGCTGATATTTAATGCCGATATATTTTGCAAAATCATATGTAAGCTGGTTTTTAACGAGTGAGCCGTCATTGACATTTGCAAGCAGACACCACTTTTTAGCAGCGTTCATACCTAAAAGAGAGGTGGACTTTGCAAGCTTGATATTATACGGGTTTTTAACATTGCCTGTGTCCCACGTACCATTGCCTCGACCGGACATTTTATCCATAACGCCCATATAATCAACCGTACCGTTGGGCTGTACAACCATTATTGTACCTGCTTCCCAATCGGAGTGGTCGCTGCTGTTTGTGATTGTTTTCAGCGAGCCTGAATTTGTGTCGATATAAACGGTACCAACCTCACCACTTTTGATAACGGTTACGGTGTAGTTCGTGCCGTTAAGATTAAATGTAGCATCCTGAGTTACGCCGCCTGCGTTAATGCTCTCAAAAGCATTTGTCGGCTCACCGCTTGTGAGTGCTGTTCCGTTTATAGATGCCGTACCGTCAAACCAGAATGTAAGCGCTGACAAGTCAGCATTTGACGGCAGGAATAGATAATAGGTAGTTGATGAAGAGCTGCCACCCCAGCTACCGCCCCAGCTGCCTGATGAGCTTGAGCTTATTGGATGCGGCTGAATACCGCCGAGAGCGGCATTATTGTTTCCTGAGGAAAAATCAGCTATAGCCTCTTGACTGAGTACATTTTCAGGATCGGCCCAAATGCTGATTCCTTTGCTCTCTAAGCTCGTTGGTGCATCAGCAGCCGCGGAGTTCATAGGCGCAATCAGTAATGTTGTCAGTAACATTACCAGCACTATTAACAGAGAGATCGATTTTTTAAATGTCTTTTTCATTGTGTACCTCCTTAAGGCGGTTTAATTTATGGCGTTGATTAATTTATTAAAAACTAACTGTTCCTACGTTTGAGGACCAGATAACATCCTTTTTGCCGGTAATTGAGCTTGTTACATCGTCCACGTTTGCAGGTGAGCAGATGAACGATTTTGCACTTGCTGATTTTACGCTGCCTACTGTAAAGGTGCAAGCGCTTGCGGAAGTAGCTAACACAGCTTTTTGTGCGCCGTTTTGCAGTGGGGTGTTTTGTGCTCCCGATGCGGTTACCGTACCGCCGTTAATTTTAAATATTCCGTTTGGATTGTTTTTTAAAACCTTTCTTACCTTAAGAGCATATTTTCCGTCGGTAAGAGCGACTACATTAAGTGTGCCGCCTGTGATGAGTATTTGCTCGTCTGAGTCAATACCGTCAGCACAGTTTGTATCGTAAAGTGACTTGATTGTAATTTTGCTTTCGGGTGCGTTTTCGGTTTTGGCACCGTTGAATTCAAACTTGTTACAGTGAATTCCGTCACCCTTTGTGTTGGTGTTAAGAGTTACGCCTGCGCCAATAGTTACCTTCTTGTCGCAAGAGATACCCTGCTTTGTATTACTGGTAATATTGAGGGTTGCATTTTTAATTGTCATTGATTCAGTAGAGCAGATACCACTCAGGTTCTGACCTCCGTCAATGTCTGCCGAGCCGTGACCCTTGATAGCAAGCCTACATTCGCTGTAGATAGTACCGTTTTTACCGCTTCCGTTTGCCTTGAAGCTATTCGTACCTGTTATTGAAAACTCAACACTCGGAGCAGCAGTAACGGCAGATGAACCTGTATTGCCGCCAACACCTGATTCTTCACTGTCGGCTTCCTTTTCTTTTTCGGAATCAACGTTTGTAAACTTTATTGCGGTTTTCTTTTGTGTTGAAATGCTTACGTTGTAAACCTTGACCTCAACATTCTCATCGACTGAAAATCTGAATTCAAGCTGTCCTGTAAAAATGTTTGTTTCAGACGTTACGTAATACTTGCTGAATTCGCCTGCGCCGTTGATGATTACCTCTGTGCCGCCGTTTAAAGCAGATGCTTCGTTAACGGTTACGTTTGATGCACTGCAGGCAACCTTGCCATTATCCTTGAGGATGATTGGAATGTAGTCAAGCTCTTTTTCAGGTTCGGAAGGAGTATTGTCGCCACTGTTTCCGCCATTGTTTCCGCCATTGTTGTTGCCATTGTTGTTGCCGCTTTGGTTTTGGTTCTGAACGCTGTTGGTGTTATTACCACCGCTATTACTGTTATTGTTCTTGTTTGCATCTTCAACAATAACTGTAAGGTTTACTGAGCTTTTCGAGTCAGTTGCCGTAGTTTTTTTACCGGTCTCGTCAACAACGGTTGTAGTTTTCTTATCCGCTGATTTTTCAACAGTCACGTTGATAAGCTTGCCCTTATCGTCCTTTTCAAGCTTTATGAAAAGATTTTTTTGACTGTCAAGCTTTGTTGACACCTTGAAGTATTCTTCCGTATCCTTGTCCTTGTCAATATCAATTGAGTCCTGAAGGGCAATGATATATCCGTTTTTATCACACAGAGCCGTCATCGTAACGAGCTTGTTATCAGCTGAATACCTGAGAGTGATATTGTTTTCTTTGTCAACGTCAAGGGCAATTACCGTCTTGATATATTCATATTCTTTTTCCGTGAGAGCCTTGCCGTTTTTATCCTTTGCACTTTCGATATAACCGGCGATGATTGTAACACCGTCGCAATTATATACAGGAACAATTGTTAAAACGTTTCCGGATTTGTCTGTAAGTTCAATTGTGCCGTCCCCTTCGTCCTCAACCGCAACCTTAACGTCGTCATCTTTATCGGTGACCTCGACTACCTTTGTTGTCGTTGTGGTTGCGGCTGCTTCATCAACCTTTTTTGATGAGCAAGCGGTAAGGACTGAACACACAAATGAAACAGACAGTAAAATTGCTATAATTTTTTTGATTTTCATAATAATGTGCTGCCTTTTAGTTGCTTATTGATGTTTACTGAAAATGGAAATTCTTGACTGCCGGAGCTTCGGTTGAAAGCATAATTTTAAGATTGCCGTTCATTTCTCTGAGCTCGTCGATCATTTCACGCATCTGCCTGTCGTCCTTTAAATCAACTGAGAAGGTAAGCTCAAACAGTGCGCCGAAATCAACAGTCTTAACCTTTACAAGCTTAAATTTATTTGTGTACTTGTTAAGTGTTTCATCAAAAGCGCCAACGTAGTTGAGTGTTTCCGGAACGGTAATTTTTAATGAATATGTATCACCCTTTTTACCTGCAAAGTTTGTGAGGTGTAAAATGATGATAACAAGGCAGATAACGATTGTTGCGATACCTGCATATAACCAGAACCCCATACCGCAGGCAAGACCCATAACAACGCTCAGGAAAACGAAAGCAATATCCTTTGGATCACCGGGCGCGCTACGGAAACGAATGAGCGCAAATGCACCTGCAAGGCTGAATGCTCTTGCAACGTTATTTCCAATAAGAAGAATTACCATACCAACGATTGGTGCAAGTAAGATGAGAGCAACACAAAATGCCTGGCTGTACCCCTCTTTTCTATGCGTGAACAGATAAACGACACTGATAATAGCACCGATTACTATTGATGAAAGCAGAATTCCGAGAACGCTTGTTAACGTTAATGTCTCTGCGATTTCTCCGGTAGCTGCTGATGCGAAAAAGTCATTAAAGTTCATATCTTATCTCCTTTGTTTTCAGTATTGTTTGAAATAGTCAAAATCGACTTCATCCCCGTCACTGTCTGTCAGGTGATATTCAAGCAGCCTGTTTTCTGCGTCCTGCTTGTATTTAACACCGTATTTTGAAAAACCGTGACTGTAGAGCTCATTTTCACTTAATATATGTGTAAGCCATAAAGGCATAGCCCCAAGAATTTTAATTTCCATAATATATTCGCCGTTTGGCAGGAGCAACTCATCCTCATCACTTTCACCGAAAACGAAGTTGTGCCTGCGTGTGCGAACATTTCTGTCAAAGGTCATTCTGAAGTTTTTATCCTCTTTGCCAAAAAGGGCCAGCCTGTCATACTGAACGTAAAGGGCAGGGTGTACCTTATTTCTTGTGAGGTAATATTTTAGCTCTTTTGCTACCTGAGCTGAAAGGTAGTCCTTTGTCTCAGGCAAAATGCCTTCATTTACAAATGGTTCAAGCTCCTTGATTTTCAGCTTAATTCTTCTCTTGTTGCCCTGACCGTTAAACTTTTTCTTTATTTCCATAAAGATTTTATCTTCAGGGTCCTTTCGGTCGTAATAAGATCGAATTCTCATTTTTTCCTTATACATAGGCTTTGATGAATTTTGTCTTATTACATCGTGATTATCCGTGTCGTAATATATGCTGTAAATTCTGTACTCATTACCATTTAAGCAAAAGGGGTCAAGCTCCATATATTCCAAAAGCTCGGGCAGAATTTTATCAAGCTTTTCTTTTGTTATGAGATATTTTTTCTCATAACGTTTGAAGGTTGCAATTGCCAAATATAATCCCCCTTTGAACACAGCAATGTAAAATCTGCACAAAAGTCCTTGTAAGATTATAAATTATAATATGTAATATGTCAATGGATTTATTATCAATAAATATAATTTTTTATACGATTTAGTGGATTATTGTCGATTAACGTGATATACAGATTGAATTTCCGGCATTTTGATGATATAATTATACTGTAAACTGACAACTTAAACAAAAGGGATAAAAATGAAAAAGAAGAAAAAAAGAAGCTCTAAAAATCTGAGAATAAATACAAGAATTGTTTTGACATCTGTGCTGGCAATCGTTATTCCGCTTATAATTATTGCATTATTTTCAACAGCGCTTATTAACAAAATTCCGTCATATTTTAATTTATCTTCCGTAACCACAAATACGTACAGTGCAATTAATCAGCTTCAGTGGTCACAGACATTGTCCGGTATAACGAATGAACTGACAGAGGATAATGATGACAGTCAGAAGCTTGATAATATAAGCAAATTTGTTTCTCCGCTTGAAAACTTTAATTCGCTGATTTACATTGAACGTGACGGAGAGACATTCTATGCTACTAAAAACGGCGGTGATATCTTATCAAAAGCAGGCGAGCTTGCCGATATAAGCGATAATAAAAATCTGAATTATTTCGGCAGTGACGGGCTTTTGATTGTCAGTAACGTACAGAAAAATGACACCTCACCGCAGTATAAAATAATTATTATAAATGATGACTATATTGTAAGTGATGCATCTCAAAGGCTGAGTGCGCAGAGGCTTACAAATCTGCTTTTAGGCAGGACGGGTCTGATTGTTCTGATAATTGCACTGTTATTTATAATTGCAATCGCTGTAATTTCTTTTATAACGACACAAACCATCGTCAAGCCTATCAAGAAAATTGCACAGGGCGCTGATGAAATTTCAAGAGGAAACCTTGATTACGACATAGACTATAAATCAACAAACGAGCTTGGGCAGACGGTTGACAGCTTTAACGAAATGAGACGGCGGTTGAAAGTGTCGATTGAAGAACAGCGTAAATCAGTAGAAGAACGAAAGGCCTTGGTGGCAGGAATTGCCCACGATTTGCGCACACCTTTAACATCTGTAAAAGGCTATGCAGAGGGTCTTGCCGACGGTATTGCAGATACTCCTGAAAAGCAGAAGACCTATATCAAAATTATTCGTGATTCAATAGATGATATGGAAAAAACACTTGACGATTTGCTAACGATATCAAAGCTTGAGATCAGCGGGTACGAGCTTAATAAAACGGACGTTAGCGTTAAGGAATTTTTCAGCGACGGAGCTGAGGAAATTAAGCGGATTTTAGACAATGTCGGCTTCGAGTTTGAATATGAAAATAATTGCGAGGACGATACAGAGATATGTATTGATGTCGACAGATTTCCACGTGTAATCAGCAATATTATTTCAAATAGTATCAAGTACAAAAAAGAGGACATACAGGGTAAAGTAAGCGTTGTTATTGACGAGTATGAGCGTTCTGTGATTATCGAGATTTCCGATAACGGAATCGGTGTTGACAAGGCGAGCTTGTCGAAAATTTTTGACATAATGTACCGTGCCGATCCTGCAAGAACACGTG
This sequence comes from Eubacterium sp., assembly GCA_022511185.1. Lineage (GTDB taxonomy): Bacteria > Bacillota > Clostridia > Oscillospirales > Acutalibacteraceae > Eubacterium_R. The sequence continues at coordinate 973 of JAFLSA010000041.1, read as the reverse complement.
TTTCAGAGGGCTCAGGCTTGGGACTTTCGGTTTGTAAGCAGATTGTTGAGCTTCATTCAGGCTCAATCTGGGCAAGAAGTGAAGAGGGCGAAGGACTTTCTATCTTCATTTCATTACCTAAAAAATTAGTGGAGTGATCTAAGTATGAGTAAAATTTTAATAATTGAGGACGACAGCAACATCCTCCGGCTTGAGCGTGATTACCTTGAGGCTAACGGCTTTGAAACAGAATTTGCCCTCGACGGAAAAACAGGTGTAGAAAAGGCACTTGGCGGCAATTTTTCACTTGTTCTGCTCGATATAATGCTGCCTGAGCTTGACGGCTTTCAGGTGTGCAAGGCAATAAGGGATGAAAAGGATATTCCTATTTTACTTGTCAGCGCAAAAAAAGAAGACCTCGATAAAATCAACGGTCTCGGCTTCGGTGCAGATGATTATATTGTAAAGCCGTTTTCACCCGGCGAGCTTGTTGCGAGGGTAAAGGCGCATATAGCCAGGTATCAGCGGCTTACAAATACAGCGCCTAAAAACGATTCTATTCTTGAAATCGATGGGATGAAGCTTGACAAAGAGTCCGGTGACGTCACTCTTAACGGCGTTCAGATAAGCCTGACAAAAAAAGAATTTGATGTGCTGTATCTTTTAGCATCAAATCCCGATACCGTCTTTGGCAAAAACGAGCTTTTTGAAAAGGTGTGGGGCTATGATTCGTTTGGCGATACGTCTACACTTACAGTTCATATTAACCGCCTGCGTGATAAGCTCAGAGAGACTGAGCCGAATACAGATTATATAAAAACAATCTGGGGCAGAGGTTATAGATTTAAGTAAAAAGTTATTTTGTCTGTAAAATAAAAAGGTTGATTTCTGTTTTAGAAATCAACCTTTTTGTTTAATATGATAATTTACTCGTCTGCTTCGGTGGAGAGGAGGATTCTGTCGTTATCAAGCTCCTCGCCTGATGTGACCTTGA
>JAFLSA010000040.1 GCA_022511185.1 Eubacterium sp. | reverse complement strand
CAAAGTTTGATTTGAAAAGGTCAAAATACTTGGAATCGACTGTCTGCCCCTCCATATCAGCATACCAGCGGTAGAGCCACCAGTTTGAGTTAGGAGAATTATCATCCGCTGCAACGTCGCAGAGGTTATCAGCAAGCCTCCAGTAAGCGTTGTCGCCGTAAACCTTTGTCATCTCAATCTGTGTGATGTACTGGAGCATTTTGCCCGGCAGACCGTTGTCCTGCATTCTGCCGTATTCAGTAACGATTATAGGAAGCTCATCAACACCGAGATTTCTCTCAATTTCACGGTAGTCCTTAACGTGCTTCTGCCAGTGAAATACGGAATAGTCACTAAGCTCGTGATAAATCATAATCTCAGGCACACAGTCATTCTGAACACAATATGTCATAAAATTATTGATTTTATTGGTTTCATAGTCGCAAAATCCCGGACCGCCGATAAGGGCATCAGGATTGATGGACTTGACTAAATCATAAGTGATTTTCCACGCTTCAAAGAAATTCTGCTCGCCTACTGAATTGTATTCTCCGTATGCGCCGTTATCGCCCTGCTTCGTTTCACCGAACCATACGCCGTTGTCGCACTCGTTATAGATGCAGTAAACCACCTTGTTGCTGTAAGGTGTAGCTGAAAGATATTCTACAGATTCCTTTACCTTTGGCAGAAAATCATTTTCAATAAAAGCTCTCCAATCATATGACCCTGCAGTACGCTGTTTTTCAATATTCTCGTGCTCATAGTACCATGTGGAATAAGCATCCTGCAAATACACGACATTATAATCCGTATTGTCAAGCTGAGTATAAACGTGTGAGATATCGCCGATAGGGTGCTGAAGTCCGCCTGCAACCTTTTGCGAAATGGTTGAAATATCAATACTCTCGGTCATATTCTTTGACGGCACACCCTCCTCAGCGATACCGTAAAGATAACCTGACGCACCTGACGTAACCTCACCTGTTTTAACGCTCATATCAGCCGTCAGACTCGGAGAGTAAAATATAAAAAATCCACCCACGCAAAGACCGACAACAAGCACAATACAAATAATTATTGCAAGAAGTACCCTTAAAAACTTTTTCATATTTCTATACCTTTATAAAACATATTTTTAAGGCATTTCGTTCAACCTTAAAATTAACTTCACTATAATCAAAATTCTCGCCGTCGCAGTTACCGAGAAGCGGACTACCGTCAGTTGACCAGATTCGTCCGCTTGTCATACGTCCGGTGTCAATTTTCTTAAGTCCTTCAATCTTGCCTGCGCTGTATTTCGGAATAAGAGGCGGAGCCTCAAAGAGCTTAATCGGATGACAAAGCGCGAAATCAAGTATTCCGTCATCAAGCTTTGAATTAGGCGCAGGGCAAAAGCCGCCTCCGTAATAGCTTGCGTTACAGATTGCAAGAAGCGTGTAATCAAGCGGTTCTTCGTGAATTTTATATTCATTGCCGTCCTTGTCAATACAGTTTAAATCAACGTTGACCTGATATTTCATAGAGCCGAAAAGGACAGGTAAAATTGCAATATTATAAGCCTGATGACCTATAAACGGCGCTTTTTCTGCAAGGTTTTTACCGATAATTTCAACCTTAGTGTCAAGTCCGTAGCTCATAACATTGATACACTTTTCGCCGTTGTAATCAATAAGATCGATGGGCTTAACGTCATATTTAATCTTGCCGTTATAAAAGCCGAATGCCTTGATAACGTTTTCAACGTTTATCTTCTTTGTACCGTAAATTTTCTTAGCAAAATCATTTCCTGTACCAAGAGGCAGAACCATCATAGGCGTATCGGTATGGGCAAGTCCGTTTGCAATTTCGTGAACAGTACCGTCACCGCCGCAGGAGACGATTACACATTCCTTGCCGCATTCCTGAACATAACGGCGTGCAATATTTTCTGCATCGCCCTTACACTTAGTTTCCTCAATGACCATTTCGTCTTCAATCAGGCGAAAGGTTGATTTCATCCTTGAAAAGAGTTTTTCTTTATCATCATTGCCCGCAATAGGATTAACAACAAATATGTACTTCATTTGAAATTCCTCTCTTTAAAACTTAAAACGATTATATAAATCTAAAATTACATAACTCTTGTTCCGCCGACAGGTCTGATTATCAGAACGTGGCAGGAGCCGTCACCGAATACAGCATCCATAGTCTGCCTGTATTCCTCCAACATCTCATTTGGAACAAAAGCCTGTATAGTACCTGCAAAGCCGCCGCCGTGAACTCTCCAAGCACCCTTGCCCTCAAGGAGCTGTTGGCTCAGGCAAAGTGCAAGAGAAAGCTTCTGCTCAGTCGGTTTATTAGGTGTATAAACGTTTTGGTTATATAAAAATGAAGATAAGCCTGAGTCGGTAATAATCTGCTTAAACGCTTCAAAATCGTTATTTTCAAGTGCGGCAATCGCCTTTTCAACTCTTCTGTTTTCGTTATAGAAATGCGTTGCACGAAGGAGCGCACGGTCGTTAACCTTGCCGACAAGACTTGGAACAGCTTTGAAAAATTCATCAGCCGGAATTTCTCTAAGGACCTTTTTGCCGAGTGCCTGTGCGACTGCCTCCATCTCGCCTCGAACAGCAGCGTAATCATCGGTCAAATCGCTGTGACTGCCGTGTGTATCAACAATGCAAAGGCTGTAGCCTGATTTTGAAAAATCAAAGTCAACCTTTTTGATAACAGGGTTTTGAGTACTCTCAAAATCAATTGTAACAAACGTACCGACTGATGACGCCATCTGGTCAAGAAGACCTGACGGCTTGCCGAAAAATACGTTTTCACTGTACTGCGCCGTCTTTGCAATAGTTACGGCATCAATATTTCCGTCGTTATAGAGATATGAAATAACCGTACCGAGAAGCACCTCAAAGGCAGCCGATGACGAAAGACCTGAGCCGCCCATAACATCACTCGTTGTGCAGGCATCAAAACCGCCCACGCTGTAGCCGTTGTTTTTAAGTCCTGCCGCAACACCCTTAATCATCGCAGCAGATTTACCGTAGCCACTCTCGCTTGGTGAAAGGTCTGACAAATCTACTATATTCATTCCGTGACCCTCGGATTTTTCACGCACGATATTATCATCGTTCTTTGCGGCAACGGCAATAGCATCAAGATTGATTGACGCTGCCAAAACCTTGCCGTTATTATGGTCGGTATGGTTTCCGCAAATCTCAGTTCTGCCGGGAGCGCTGAGGATTATTACGTCCCTTTCATTATCAAAAAGCTCTGTAAACTTCTGAAGTGTTTTTATGTAACGTGGCTTCTGTGCCTCGACTGCAGCGTCAGTCACATATACCTTTTTCAGAAGTCTGTCCATTTCGCCGTTATTAATTTTAGTGATAAGCTCGCTTGGTTTCATATCATTTCTCCTATAAAACTATTTTATATTTCTCTTTTTCGGAATAGAGCAAAAGTGTCTGATTCATCTGCTTTGACTTTATTCCGTAGAATATATTGAAGGTAAAAACCGATATTCCCGAAAATGCAACGACAACTATCAAAAGCACTATGAACTGCACCGAAAACGGATTGTAAATTGATGCACCGATTTTTGTATAGATAAACAGTCTCGGCGCAAATCCCAAAAGGCTCAGGAAAGTATAGTAAACAAAGTCATATTTCATTGAGCCGTAATACTTTGATACCATACCGAGAGGAATTGACGGTACAAGCCTTGATACAAAAAGCACGTACGGATTACCCGTTCCCTTAAACTGAATCCAGTCACGGACAAAATGAAGCTGTTTAATACCTAAAATCATTCCCGTCCAACCACCGCCGATAAACTGACCCTCAACGTATTTCACCGTGAAGAAAAAGGCGCAAAACGCAAGATTAATAATAACCGCCTGTGTCATCGGGAAAACGATACCCGAAATAACACATAAAAATCCCATAGGTATAGGAAGCTGACATTTTGCAATATAAAGAGCAAAAATGCAAATAATAATCTCCGTATAAGAGTCAAGGTTTACTATCGCATTATCTAACTGCTCAAGCCAGCTTATAAGTGTGTCAAACCTTACCTCAAGCTTTGAATGGTTGTAAAGCACGATTGACAGGAAGATTAAAAGACCTGCCGTTACAAGCACGATAATTCCCGATATTAAATTTGTCTGATGGCGTTTTTGCTGTTTCACAAAGTCATCAACTCCGAATTAAGTTGCTTTAATAAATAATTACTTGTTCTCGTAAAAATTACCGAGAAATTCAAATTCCGGCAGCTCGTCTGAAAGGGCACAAATCAAATCAAGCGTTGATTCATCCTTAACTGAGCCCATAACGTCAACGTAGAAATAATAACTGAAATTTGCATTTTCAATAGGTCTTGACTCAAGCTTTGTAAGGCTGAGACCTGCCATTGAAAATCTGCCGAGAACACGGTAAAGCGAACCTGTTTTATGCGCAAGTGAAAAGATAAGAGAAATCTTGTCAGCGTCATTACCGATTACAAGCTCTTTTGAAATAACGATAAATCTCGTTCTGTTATTATTATTATTCTGAACATTTCGTTTTAAAATCTTTAAACCGTATTTTTTTGCAGCAAGCTGTGAGCAGATAACACCGATATTGTTTTTACTGCTTTTAGCGACAAATTCCGCAGCGGCTGCAGTATTCGTGTAGTTGATGCCTGTAAAATCAAAACTTTTAAGGAAATTATGACATTGTGAAAGCGCCTGAGGGTGAGAATAAACATCTGTAATATCCTCATACTTCGTACCTTCCTTTGCGCAAAGGCAATGCTCAACCTTAAGGTCATAAGCGCCGACAACGTAAAACCTGTATTTCATAATAAGGTCATACGATTCGTGTACCGAGCCTGCCGTTGAGTTTTCAACAGGGATAACACCGAACTTAGCATCTCCCCTGTTAACAGCCTCAAACACGTCCTCAAACTGCCTATAAAACTTAACAGGTGATTCAGGGAACAGTATGTTTGCCGTGACACCGCTGTATGCACCGTCAACACCCTGGCAAGCAATTGCTTCACCGTTTGCGGTAAGCTTTTTATCGGACATAGCGTTTGTGATAGTTTCCCTTAGCTCCTTACCGCCGCCGATAATCTTGTGCTGTAAGGCTCTTGAAGCGTCCATTGTTGCAGAGAAAACTGTTTTTATCGTATCGCCATGCTCGCCGCATTTTTCAGCAACGTTATCGAGTATCTGCTGTTCTCTCTCAGCGTTTAATACAGGTATGCCTCTTTCAACCTTATATCTTGCAACATCTTCTGCTATACTCATTCTTTTTAAAAGAAGAGGTATAAGCTGTTCATCAATTTCATCAATTTCTTTTCTGAGACCTAATAAATCCATTATTTAAAAATCCTTTATACTACATCATTAAATCAAGCAGTCCGAATGCAACTGCCGCCTCAACAACAGGAAGCGCACGTGGGACAATGCAAGGGTCATGACGGCCGTTGATAACTAACGTTTCCTCCTCCATTGTCTGAAGGTTTACGCTCTGCTGTGGAATTGAGATAGACGGAGTAGGCTTGATAACAACACTTAAAACAAGCGGGGCACCTGTTGTCATACCGCCGAGTATACCGCCGTTATTATTCGTTTTAAGCGCAACCTTACCGTCATTTATACAGTAGGCATCATTTGCCTGCGAGCCTGTCATATTCGCAAAATCAAAGCCTGCTCCAAACTCTACACCCTTTACGGCAGGAATAGCGAAAACGATTGACGACAAGTGGCTTTCAACAGTTGAGAAGATATTTGCGCCAACGCCTACCGGAAGTCCTACCACAGCGCATTCAATAACACCGCCGACACTGTCCTGATTAAGCCTTACTTTTTCTATAACCTCTCTCATTTTTTCCTGCGCATCATCTGATATGGTTGAAAACGGTACAGATGAAAGTGAGTTTAAAAGCTCTGCGGATATATCGTTTTTATCAAACATCTCGTCTTGCACATCACCGATTTTTGCAATGTGTGCGCCGATTGTAATGCCCTTTTTATTAAGTATCTGCTTTGCAACTGCACCTGCGAAAACGAGCGGAGCCGTGAGCCTTCCGCTGAAATGACCGCCTCCGCGAATATCGTTATGTCCCTCATATTTCACATAAGCAGGATAATCACTGTGTGATGGTCTTGGAACAGTCATCAGATTTGAGTAATCGCCGCTTTTCGTATTCGTATTTTCAATAATCATTGCAAGCGGTGCCCCTGTCGTAACACCGTCAAGCACACCTGAAAGAATATGGGGAATATCTTTTTCAAGCCTCGGTGTAGCTGATTTATCCTGACCGGGAGCACGCCTTTTCATATCAACGTATATTTTATCCATATCAAGCTTAATGCCTGCAAGCAGGCCGTCAATTACACAGCCGATAGCCTCTCCGTGGCTTTCACCGAATATGGATAGCTTTATATTTTTACCAAACTCAGATGACATTTGCCTTACCACCAATTCTGTTATAATCTTCAAAAAATGAGGGATATGATTTATTTATACTCATCGCATCATCTATTTCGGTCTCGCCGTCAAGAAATAGCGCCGCTACCGAAAATGCCATAACTATTCTGTGGTCATTATAGCCCTTCAGCTTAGCTGAGTGAAGCCTTGCTCCGCCGTTAATAATCATTCCATCTGCTGTTTCCGTTACGTCGGCGCCGATACGCTTTAGGTTTTCTACAACGCTTTCAATCCTGTCAGATTCCTTAAATCTTAATCTCTGTGCGCCCCTGATAACAGTCTGTCCGTCTGAAAAGGCAGCGAGAACTGCAATAATCGGAACTAAATCAGGGATGTCCGTTGCATCAATTTCCGTGCCGCTCAGTTTACTTTTCACACATCTGACACTATTATCATTTATTTCGATCTCAGCACCAAAGGATTTGAGAACGTCAAGTATAGCCTTATCGCCTTGTGTAGTGTTCATATCAAGTCCCGATACTGTAACGTCACCGCCGACAGCACCTGCGACAAGGAAAAATGCTGAGTGCGACCAGTCTCCTTCAACTGTGTAATCAAGCTTTTTAAACGTCTGTGCGCCGTGAATAAGGTAGCCGAAATCAGTCTCTTTAATTTCTACACCGTAATCACTCATAACCTTGATTGTCATATCAACGTACGGCTTTGACTGCAAGGGAGTTTTAAGTATAACAGCGCTGTCGCCGTCAAGATTCGGGAGCGCCAAAAGAAGTCCTGTTATATACTGACTGCTGACGTCGCCTGAAACCTCATAGCTTCCGTTTTCAAGCTGACCGCTGATTTCCATAGGCAGTTTTCCGTCACTTTTAACAGACACGTTATGTGCAGGTAAAAGCTCAAGATATTCACCAATCGTCCTATCAAGCAGACTGCCCTGCCCTGTAAATGTCACGTTTCTGCTAAGCGCAGCGGCAACAGGAATCATAAAACGAACGGTCGATCCGCTCTCTATACAATCAAGGATGCTCTCTCCTTTTTTAAGAGCCTCAATAACACCGACCGTTGCCTGCATATCCTTTGAGGGAATAATCGGCTTGACAGTTCCCCCTCCTGCAAGAAAAGAGCAAATAAGCGCCCTGTGTGCAGCCGATTTTGAGGGCGGTATAACTACCTCTCCGTTGAGTATTGAATTGTTGATTTTAACGATATTCATTTTATACTCCGAAAATTTCAGCTATTTCTAAATTTGGAACAGGATTTATAAAGCTCTCACCGATAGCCTTAAGCATAATGAACTTTATACCTGAGCCTGTTCGCTTTTTATCGGCACCCATTGCTTTAACAATTTCTGCTGTGCTGTGAGTATCCTGTGTTTTAAGATTATATTTTTCAAGGACTTTTGCGATTTTTTCAGCCGTGCCCTGCTCAGTAAGACCAAGGCTTTCACCGACCTTACTTATCATCACCATACCGATGCCGACAGCCTCACCGTGACTTATCGTTTCAAAATTACAGAGCTTTTCAATAGCATGACCGCAAGTGTGACCAAAATTTAAAAGCGCTCTTTCACCGTGTTCCTTCTCATCATTTTCAACAACAACACGCTTAATATCAACACATTCAAAAATCATATCCTCGATAAAATCATTCGGATTTTCTTTTTCAAGTCTGTCAAAAAGAGCCTTTGATTTAATACAGCCGTATTTTATAACCTCGCCCATTCCGTCACTGAAGTAGTGAGGACTGAGTGTATCAAGCACGTTCGGGTCAATGATAACCATACTCGGCTGATGAAAAGCACCACAGAGATTTTTACCTTGCGGGAGATTAACGCCCGTCTTTCCGCCGACTGAGGAATCAACCTGAGCAAGAAGTGTTGTCGGAATCTGCACAAATTTTATACCCCTGAGGTAAATTGCAGCGGCAAAGCCTGCCATATCACCGCACACACCGCCGCCAAGAGCAACTACACCGTCATTTCGTGTAAGGCCCTTATCTGCCATAAATTCAACTATATTGATAACGGTTTCAGTCTTTTTTGACGCTTCGCCTGCTTCAAAAACATATGTAAAAACCTGATAACCCTGTTTCTCTAAGCTCGCCTTGACCTTATCGCCGTAAAGCGGATATACATTCGTATCGCTTATCAAAGTTATTTTGTTTGCTTTTAAAACTGACTTAACAAGCTCACCTGCTCTGTCAAGCAGTCCTTTTTCAATTAAAATATCGTATCCGTCATCAACATTTACCGTTAGCTTTTTCATTATCCGATTTCCTCTTTAATTCTGTTACCCTTTTCCATTAAGTCGTGAAGGCTCTGCGCATCACCGTTTACAATGCTGTACTTGAATTTCATAAGATTTGAAACGAGGTCGTCAATCTCACGCACAAGCGGTTCTTTGTTATCAATAAAAAGCTCTGTCCACATATCAGCATTGATTCTCGCAACACGGCTGACATCACGATAACTGCCCGCCGAATATCCTGCGTGATTTGGCGCCAAAGGAGAAAGCACATATGAGCAGGCAAGTACGTGGGCAATCTGTGACGTGAATGCTATCATTTCGTCGTGATGTTCAGGGGTAGTTACAACCGTGCGAGCAAATCCCATTTCCTGCGCAAGGCCAACAAGTGCATCTGTCTTATTCCTCGGCGTACTCTCATACGGCGTGCAGATAAATGACGCATCATCAAACAGCGTAGCAAGTGAATTGTCGTAACCGCTGACCTCACGGCCTGCCATAGGGTGAGCACCGATAAAGTAAAAGTCAAAGCCCTCATTTTCAAGCTCACGGCAGATTTTTGTCTTAATACCGCAGGAATCTGTAACAATACTGTTTTTCTTAAATAAATTCTTATGTTCCGTAACAAACGGAACAATTGTATCGGGGTAGAAATTTATAATTGTAATGTCTGCCTGAGGAATTAACTCGTCGAGCGTACCAGTCTTATCAATAACGCCCTCAGCGATTGCACGCTGTGAAACAGTCTCGGTTCTGTTCCAGCCGAAAACTGTGTGGGCAGTATTCTTTTTTAAGGTTTTTGCAAGGCTTGCACCAATCAAGCCAAGTCCGACAATTAAAACGTTCATAATCTGCACCTTTAAATAGCATATTCATAATTATATTTATAATAATATATAACTTATAATAAGTCAAATAACAAAAGGGTAAAAATGTATAATTTATATTTAGTTTATTTTTACAAAGAAAAAAGGCTATGGATTTCTCCATAGCCTTTAATGTGTTTATTTAGCCGAAATAATCGAAGTCGTTACCATCACCGAGATCGCCGCCTTCGGATCCGCCGGATCCGTCGCCGTTAATAAATGATGTCATAACTACATCACTAAGAGGGAGTGCATAATTACGAATTTCAATAATTGGTTCTTCATAAGCTTTTTTCATAATTATCATCCTCCTTTCTTAGAAACCCTCAGTTGTACCTGATATCGGCTTTGAGTAAAGTGTTACTAACTCGCCTTCAGCATCCTGAACAATTGCATAACCGACATACTTGAAGCTAACTGCTGCACCGCTTGACGGAGCCTTAACATTAACAACAAACTGCTTACCACAAGTGTATCTTTCAGCCTTCATACGAGCAACGCGATTACCAACATTCTCAATAGTTAAGTCATCTGACTGATTTGATGAGAAGAGGAAGCCGGTTTCGATCATTGTGTAGCCTTCAGGAAGTGTGAAGGTACCGATCATTGAGAACTTCTCAAACTTGCCGTTTGCATCGTAGATAGGAACTACATTTTCAAGAACTGATACTGTTGCAACTGCTTCCGGATATATCCATTCGTAGCCGAAACCATCAGGATTCTCTGCCTTGATTTCGTTACCCAGACCGTCATACATAACCAAAGGTCTGCCATTATCAGTACCACGAAGGATCATCTGATATTGTGCCTCAGTAAGAGCAACTAAGCCCTCATCCTCAGAGTTATTATAGCTCCTGCAAGCATAGAAGGAATATGATGAACCATATGCAAGAAGGGTAAATTCATAACCATCGGTACCATAATCATACAGTACAGATGCCCAGCAATAAGCATTATTGCTTGTAAATTCAACAAGCTCGTTGTATGAAGGATAAACCTCAGTTGTTGGAGTTACAGAATCCCAAGCACTATATCCATCAAAGAAGCTGATTGTATAGGTTTTGCTAGTATCAGCAGTGTAGTTAGCTGTGATTGTCGTATTACCATTAACAGTGATTGTTGCACGAGGCTCTGCGCCATTGCTGTAACCTGCGAAGGTATAGAAAGCATAGCTTGGAGCATCAGGCATTACAACAGTACCGTCTGTTGTGTACTGAACGTCAAATACCTTGCCGCTGTCTGTCTTGAATGTAACAACGTAGCCTTCATCAGTTGATGTTGCATTTACAGTAGTGAGATATGTGTCGCCCTTTACGATAAAGCCTAATGACGGAGCTGTTATCATATACTTTTCAATTGATTTCTGATTATTTCTTGATGGTGCTGCGTAGCTGTATGTCCAAGCAACTGTATCGCAAGCATCATTGTTTACAGTTGGGTCTTCAACATCAGTAGCAAAGTCACCGTTACTGTCAACGATAACAGTTGTACCGTACTCAGCTTTGCCAACAGGTGTACCATTGAGGTAAATTGTGTACTCAATCTTTGTTACGTTATTGAGAACCTCACGAACTAAAGCATCAGCCTCTTCCTGAGTCATAACAAGACCAATGTACGTAATATCCTCAATTACAACGTTTTCATAGTAATCGAAATCAATACCGCTTAAATCATAGATATCAGAGTCTTTTTCAGCCTTTGCTGAGCCCTTTGTAGCTTCAATGGCTGACTCGTCAAATTCATACTGCTTAAGGTTTTCATAAAGCTTAACAATGATTTCTGTTTCAGCATCGATTAAAGGCTGTACGTCACCCATAAGCTCTGTTCTCTCAGCTTCAGGCATACTGTAATATGTCAAGCTGTCAATTACACTCTGAACGTTCTTGAGGTCATCTGCCAAATAGATTCTGTCAGCAAGCTTAAGCTTTGCGAAGAGAGCATCCAGTGCTGCATTGTATTCAGCAAAGCTTGCCTTGTTGAGGCTTTCTTTGTAAACAGCAGTATAAGTGATTTCAAATGTTACAGGAGTTTCAAGATCAATGTCGATATCCCATTTGTCAAATGTGTATACATATACGCCGTTTTCTGAAGTATAATCAGGAGTAACAATCTTATTAATCTGATCAGCGTAATCGTTGAGAGTCTTACCGTACTCAACTCTGATTACTGTTGTCTGACCAACACCGTCAGCACCCTTGTAGCTGAAGGTAATCGGTACTTTTCTGATCTCAAGCTCCTGATATGCAATCCAGAGGTTATTATATCTTGTTCTGCAGCGGCTTGTAATAGTGTCTGCAGTAAGATCAATATAATCCATATTGGCTTTTGCTTCCTGGAGTCTCTGCTTAAGATTATTCATACTCTCAGTTGTGTACATCTGGCTGTCGCCTGCTACAAGTGCATCGCACATATTAACAAGATCAATGAGGTATGAAATATCAATAACAGTTACTGTTGAGTTAAGAACCTCGCCATTTTCCTTTGAGGTCATATAGCCGTAACCTGCATATGCGGATGTAGGCTGAGTATTCCAGGTGTATGTCATACCGAAATAGGTATCGTTCATCTGATAAATACTTGAAGTAGGAAGTGTTGAAGCAGAGAGTGTCTGAGCCGTAGTAGCAGGAACTGTAATATTCATATCACCTGTAAGAGTGATTGTTGCATTGCTGCCGCTTTGCTGTGGTTTAAGAGGAATTACACCTGTCAGGTTATCGCCACCCTTACCCTCAACAGTTCCGAGAATTCTTGTAAATTCATCAGTCGGAGATACATATTCATATATTTTAGTGCCCTCCGGAGTGATACCAAAGTGAGTAAATGCATCATTATATTTACCGGTTACTCTGAAGTTGCTGAGTGAGAACTGCTTATATGAAAGACCTGCAGCATATGTCTGCTTTTCACCATCGTTAAGAGTCGGAACGGTTGATGAGAAAGCGCCACTACCTCTTATTTCTACTTTTTGATCTGCAGTACCTGCAATTGTAATACCGTCAATAGAGTTATTATCCTTATTTGAGTTACCGCCATTATTCAGAGTATAGGTGAAATCAGCGTCACCGTAATTAGCAGTAAGAGCATTGTGAGTTGTCTTGAATATTGTACCCTTGGTCGGATATGTGAAATCACCATAAATCTTATAACCGTTACCACTGTTCGGCTGGTGATAAAGCTGTGAGATTTGTCCATAAGTTGTAACGTCAGCAAGTGTACCGTCAGGGATTCTTGTGAACGCATATTCAAGGTTATAATACGCATCAACAATCTTTTCAATCATATCAACGTATGTTTCATACTGCTTGTCATAATCAGTCAGTGCTTCAAGAGGAAGCTTTAAGGTAAGCTCTGTACCCTCATTTACAGCAGAACTGAAGTCAGCGTAGTTAGAATAGTCACTCGGGTCGCCTGCCTGCTCTAAAAGGGCAATTGCAGAGTTGAGAGAAAATCTGCCGAACGGTGTTGTAACATACGCATCAGGGCTGATACGAAGGTTACGTATAGCCTCCTGAACTGCAGTTACCTGAGCTGCAACAAGTGCTCTGCCGTCCTCTGTATCGTCAGGACCGCTTGCCTGGTCTTTATAAAACTCAGGGTCGCCCCATACAGCTGTCTTAGCAGCGTTGATAGCTTCTAATGCTGCATTAAAGGTTTCATCTGTAAAGATGTTTGCATAGTCAAAGAAGGTGTCGATAACTGCCTCAAGAGCTTCTGTGTTTGCTTTTTCAACGTTTGTTACAAGCTCAGTATAGCGGAGATTGAGCTCATCAGCAAGTCTCTGAGCTTCCTGAGCAGTTGAATCGTTATACTCTGAGCCTGTCATAGAAGCCATAAAGTTCTTAGCAGCATTCCAAGCGTTAGCAAAGTTTGCCCAAGAGTCGTCAGTATAACCATTGTTTGAGCCGTCGCCGTAGGTTCCCCTCTTGTCGTCCATAGCTTTACGGAGATTTGCAAAGCCGTCGTAATCCTTTTTATCTGTCGGGGCATTGTTCATAGCGTTGATGTGAGCCTGCATATTAGAGACACAATTAGCAAGACCATTTCCATTTACGAAATAGGTGTTAGGATCAAACTTTGTAGCAGCATCCATAGCCCTGACATACTCTAACAAGCCACCCTCGCTGAAGTCATCAAGGTCAATACCCTTCATCTTGCTGCCGTTTGCCATAATAGCATCGGTGAGAGTCTTGTAGTTGAGGATTTTGATAGGTGCATTAGTTGCGGTTTGTGACACGTCGTTATTATTATCACCGCCGGTGGTGAAATACCAAGTCAAATTATAAGAATCCTGATAAGCGGCAGGAGTGCCATTATATTTAAGAGCATTTGACATAAAGAGCGGAGTAGAGTAGTAAGTGTAGGATATAAAGCCGCTTCTGCTGGCTTGTAACTTACCGCTGCGCATACTTGTTGACCAAGTTCCCAAAAAACCTGTTGCCCTATTATAACCTGCGGTTGAGGTATTTGACCACCAGTTCCAGTTCCAGTTAGCATCAGCACCGTTACCGCTTCGCCAAGCTCCGTCAAAGCCCCAGTTAGGATCATCATTTCCGTTACCGTCACTCGGATAAGCCGACCAGATATATCTGGTTTTGTTATAGTAAGTGCTGTTAGAATTAATTTCGCCAGCTAACATAACAGGTAAAATAACAGGATTTACGCCGTCATAAAGAAGAACTGCATCGTTTGAATAATACATACGATGATAAACGCCTTCCACTGGACCTGTCTGATATATCTGCACTGCCTG
>JAFLSA010000004.1 GCA_022511185.1 Eubacterium sp. | reverse complement strand
AGTATGTGACAGTGAGTTTCTACAAGATTGTTAATAAGCACTCTTAAAACACTCCTTAATTTCTTGGATCGTTTCTGGATTCATATTTATTTCTGTTAGAATTATAATATCCATAGCCGTATCCATAGCCATAGCCTCCGTAGGAATTATAGCCGTATTTACTGTACTTGCCGTATTTGTATGAGGATCTTTTGCCTGCCTTTGATTCAACAAAGTTGACAACAAAGCCTAAGATTTTTGCATCAATAAATTCAAGAGCCGAAAGTGCTTTCTGAAGCTCAGGATGTGTTGAACGGTTAGAACGCACAACAAGGACAACACCGTCTGATTCTCTGATAAGAGGCAGAGAGTCTGACACAACGTTTACAGGGGGAGTGTCAATAATAATATAATCAAAATCCTTGCTGACGTCATTCAGAAATTCAGCCATAAGCTCGGAGCCTAAAAGCTCTGCGGGATTAGGCGGAACTGTACCTGAGCAAAGCACACTGAGATTTTCATATTCAGTAGGGTGGATAACACTGAACAAATCAGCATATCTCTTACCTGAAATCTTATCTCCAAGATAATTTGTAAGTCCCGGAGAATTTGCAATAGAAAAATAATTATGAATTTTTGGCTTTCTGAGGTCTCCGTCAATGAGCAAAACCTTTTGGTCTGCCTGAGAAATGCTTACAGCTAAATTAACCGTGGTCGTTGTCTTTCCTTCATTTGGAATAGAAGATGAAACAACTATTATTTTACAGCCCTTTTTCATTACGGAGAACATAATATTTGCACGGATAGTTTTGTATGCTTCTTCAATTCTGAATTTTAGAGACGGCTGAATAGGGGCGTTTTCAAGCAAATAACGGGAAGACGATTGAGCTGAAAGCTTGCTTGATTTTTTATTAGCCATTATTTGCTGCCCCCTTTCTGTTTTGAGTTCTTATTGCCGGATACTTTTAATTCAAATTCAGGTATCGTGCCGAGTACAGGTATGCCGTAACGATCGCTTAAGTTATCGTTACCTCTAATACGAACGTCAAGCAGATCGCGCAAAATGATGTAAGCAGCTGCAAGCACTGCACCTGCCACGAAGCCGACTAAGCATTTTTTAGGATAGCCGAGACTTTCCGAAGCACTTGCTTTGAGTGCCGTATCCTCTACAGATGCCATAACAAGACTGTTATTTGTGTTTTTCATTTTTTCGGGAATGCTTGTCTCAAGCTGCTTTGCAATCTGATAGGACATATCGGCATTGGTAGTTGTCACCGTAACCTTGAACATTGACGTACCATTAACCTCCTCATACGAAACAGCGCCTTTAATCTGCCCTGCGGTGTAAGAGGTGTTATAAGTATCGTTTAAATCAGTTGCAATAGTCTGGTTGAATTCGTTTGTCTTGAAAAGCTCGATATAAGTGTCAAGCATCTTAATGGCATAATTCATTTTGCTTGTATTACTTGCCTGCTGAGCAGCCGCTGTTGAATCAGACAGCTCCTGCTGTGTATCCTGCGCATATGCCAAAAACTCAACGCTTGACGAATATGTCAGGGTCGTGAAATTAGCAGTATAGAAATATGCAAGCAGTGTTCCTAAAAGTGCAAATAAAATGATTATTTTCCATCTTTTTATGAGAAGGGTAATAATTTTTTGAACATTTGCATCAATATTCATATCTTTCTCCGTCTTTCTAAACTATAATTTATCACTATATATGTTACTCCATGTTACCTGTTTTGTCAATATTACTTTGTTTGTTTTAGGCGGTTTGGATTTGAGCTGCTTTGCCTATTGACAAAGTTACCCAAAAGTTAGATAATAAATTTATACCATTAAGCGTTGAGGAATTACTAATGAGCAAGACTTTTTCAAATAAAATTATGATGCCCGAATGGGGACCGTATTCTAAAAAATACATGGGAATTTCAAAGATTATCGACTCAATGAGAGATGTCGGTGCAAGATTTGATTTTTCTGTTCATCCTACTCTTTGGAACAGCGCAACGCCTGTGCCAAACGTTACAGTTCCCTCAAATTACCATTTGTGGCACTGTAAAAGCGATTATACGTATTTTTCCTACAGATATGAGCTTATGTGGAAGGATCAGGTTTATGCCGATGTTTCCTTTTCAAAAATAAAGGACAACTCATATTTAATGCGCTGTGAATTTTTTAATAACACACCACTTACGCAAAACTGTATATTAAACGTTTTCGGCGCACTTGAATTTCCGTATCCTACCTACTGTAAGGTTAATACGCCTGATAAATGTGTCTTAAAAACGGCTAATGATTATGAGGAATATTCATACAAGGTTGCACGCCCATGGGATGAGGAAAATCCTGACGGTATGTTTAAAGGTATGTTTGCCGATAAGGACTTTTATCTCGGTAAAGGTCTTGGCGACAGATGCGGTAACGACCACGTTCACTACTTGAATCTTAAGCCGTTCGGCTGCGAAAAAGGGGATAAGGTTTCGTATAAAATCAAGGCAGACGGCTTTGATAATCCTGTAATTGCCGTAAGATACAGGAGCGTTACAGACGGCGATGCTGTTTTTGACATGAACGGCGTCAGCATTACTCTTAAAAACAGTGACGAGCTTACCTTTGCTTATCTTCCGTATATGGAAGCGTTCACGCTTGAAAGCGCAGGCACGGCAGGTGTTGAGCTTGATTTTCTTGCAGTGATTGAGGAGAAAGACAAATCAAAGCTTACAACTGAAAAGGTGCCCTTTCCATATGTTCCTGAGATTAAAACAGAGAAAGCAGGAAAAGGTCACAGAACTGCTCTTACATATGACGGAGTTGAAACGCCGTTTTACATTTTAACTCACAACGAAAACACAAGGGAAAGAGTGTTGGAGTCAGGCTCGCTTGAGGATGCGCTTATCAACCGTCTTTCAAACGGCGACCACACTTATGACGATTTAAAGGAAACCTTCTCAGGTTCATTTCTGCGAAAATCAAGTGACGAGGGATTTTTTCATAATACGCTTATCAAGTCAATTTTCATCAAACCAAATACCTCACATATTGAATACGTCGTTTTGTCAAATGAGGTGTTTAAGCCTCTCACTGATGATGAATATGAGAAAATCTATGAAAATGCCAAGTCGGGTGACACAGTAACAGAGTTTAACGAGGCAGGCAAAAAATACAGTCTTTCTACTGAAATTCTCAAATCAACTCTTTTAACTAATGTTGTTTATCCCGTCTATCGCCATGGCGAGAACGTAATCCATCACGCACCGGGCAAGAGGTGGGACAGCTTTTATACTTGGGACAGCGGTTTTATCGGTATGGGTCTTCTGGAATTTTCTAAGGACTTGTGCCAATATGCGCTTGATATGTACCTTTGTGACGATACGAACAAGGACTTTGCATTTCTCCTTCACGGCTCGCTTGTGCCTACTCAGTTTGCAGAGTATCTTGAGCTTTTAAAGAGGACTGAGGATAAGGAAAAAATTGCATTCCTTTATGATAAAGCAAAGATTTACTATGAGTTTTTGCGTGGCAGAAATCACGCGTCAACCTGCGCAAAGTTCAATAACGGACTTTTAACTACATACGATTACTGGTATTCTCACTGCGGTATGGACGATTATCCTGCTCAGGTGGAAATGATTGCAAATAAGGCAGAAAAATATACGTGCCCTTGTCTTTCTACTGCTCAGATTATCCGTGCAGGAAAGATTATGAAAATGGTTGCACATTCACTCGGCAGACTTGATGATATCAAGGTTTATGACGCTGATATTGAATATTCAACGAAAGCACTCAACGAGTTTGCATGGGATGAAGAAAGCGGATATTTCGGCTACACGCTCTATGACGAGCAGGGGAACATAACAGGCATTATGAAAACTGCCGACGGCGAAAACTGGAACAAGGGTATGGACGGTATCTATCCTATCGTTGCAGGTGCAGTCAAGGGTGAGCGTAAAAAGAGAATTATCGAGCATATCAAAAACCCTGATGAAATGTGGTCACAGGCAGGCATTTCCGCCGTTGATATGTCCGCATCATACTATTTTGATGACGGCTACTGGAACGGCAACGTCTGGATGAGCCATCAGTGGTATGTGTGGAAAACGATGCTTGATAACGGCGAAGCTGATTTTGCTTTTGAGATTGCTGAGCGTGCGCTTGATATGTGGAAGGAGGAGACGGACTTTTCCTATTACACGTATGAATGCTTCGGCATAGCCACAAGGCGTGGCGGCTGGTTCCATAATTTCGGCGGACTTTCAGCTCCGATTTGCATCTGGGCAAATGCATATTTCAAGCCTCAGACGGTCACAACAGGCTTTGATGTCTGGACAGATTATCAGAAAACTACCGATAAAAGCGCTGAAATTTCCTTTAAATATTTTGGTGAGAATGAGCGGTATACAATGATTGTTACGCTTTCTGATGATGCTGAGTACACAGCATTTCTTAACGGTGAGGAAATTCAGTTTAACGAAAGAAACAAAGGCTCGCTTGAGTTTACATTTGATGAGAATGTTAAGTCAGGCGTCCTTGAAATAAGAGAAAAAAGAGGGTAAACGAAATGGGTAAAATTTATGGAAGTAATAATGAACCTTTAAAAATTCAGTTTATAACTGACACTCATTATTACTCAAGAAAAAACGGAACAGAGGGCAAGGCTTACGAAAAGGATGAGTCTAAATCTCAGATGGTTGTCAAGGACAGTGATCTTGTACTGAAAAGAGCCTTTGATATGCTTTGTGAGGACACGTCAACGGATATAGTCGTTCTTTCGGGTGACACTACACGAAACGGCGAGCTTACTTCTCATGCTGAGTTTATTGAAATGCTCAGAGATTTAAAAAAGCGCGGCAAGAGAGTTTACGTTATCACGGCTACTCACGATTTTCGCGGCGGAGGTATTTCAAAGGGCTTTGTAGGTGATGAGCAAATTGAGGTTCCTGCTGTAGAGCATAGGGCTGATCTCTGGGATATGTATTACGAATTTGGCCCGAACGAAGCGATTTCTACATATAAGGATTCACTTTGCTACGTCGTTCAGCTTGCACCCGGCTACCGTTTGTTCGCACTTAATGACGATACTAATGACAAGCCTGACGGAGAGCGTGGTTCAGGCTATAGCGACGGCTGTATGAAGTGGATTATGGAACAGCTTGAGGATGCAAAAAAGAACGACCAGTTCGTTATTGCAATGACCCACCACCCGATGATTTCTCCGTCACCGTTTTACTCAATAATCGGCAAGGGCGATATGCAGCGAAATCACGAAACTACGAGAGAAATCTTTGCAGACGCCGGAATACAGGTTATGCTCACAGGCCATACCCATGTGCATAACATCAGCTATATAACAACTCCAAAGGGCAACAGATTTTATGACGTTGCCTGCGGTGCCCTTATCGGCTGCCCTCCGGTTATGAGAAACGTAATCATCGACCCTAAAAATGCCAAGGTTGATGTAGATACGGTATTTGTTGACAACGTTGAGGGACTTGATACAAACGGCAAATCCTTCCCGGATTATATGAAGGGCTTTTTCTTCGGTATGATTGCAAAGGTCATCTGGGCAATGGGCAATGATATTGACGTTCTTGCAGAAATGACACCTGCATTTTCAATCCCGGGTGAAAAGGTTAAAAAGATCGGCTGGCTTATAAAACCGATCGGCAAATTCCTCAATAAGCTTACGTTTAAGAAAATATGGAAGCTTTGTAAAAAGGAAAGCGGACTTAAGAAATCAGATATTGCCGATATTGCAGACAACAGGGTAGTTGATTTTATACTTGAGCTTGTACAGAATCTCTACTGCGGTGACTCTCCGTACGGCCCTGAAACAAGGGAGTATAAGCTTACCTGCGGATTTCTTAATATCATAGATTCCTTCCTTGACACAATTCATCTCAGCATAGGCAAATTCCTTAAGGGTGCAACAAGCGTCCGTTCTCTTGTTGAGCCGCTTCTCTGGAAAGACAGCGAGTTCAAGGATTCAGGGGCAACACTTCCGCTTTATCCTCTTTATGACGATGAAAACCCTGCACCGAAGGCAGAAGAAAAGGCACAAAGAGAAGATACGGTTAAGAAGAGCAAGAAAGGCCCACTCGTTCTTTTGATCCTTATTCTTATAGTAATTCTTCTTCTGGCAGTCGTTTTGGGAATCCTTGCGCTTATCGTCTGGGCTGTCGTTGCTATTATTCATAGCATTACAGGCTTTGCTTTTTTAGGTTTATTGTAAATAATTGTTGAAATTATATTTCAATGCTGATATAATGGTTTTGTTAAAATTTTATTTTTAAGGAGAAAATTTATGGCAGACGAAAAGAAAAAAATCAGCCTCGGCGGCATTGACAGTGCAGCAGAGGAAAAAGGCTCATTTATTAAAACTGTTTGGCAGCTTGTAAAGTTCCTTGTAGTTTCAGGCCTTGTAACTATCATTCAGCTTGTACTTGCAAACGTACTTCCGCTTATTTTTGATAGTGTTACAGCTACACTTCCTGGATTCTTACAGGCAATATTTGCACCAAATGTAATTTTTGATGCCTCAACAGTTGAAGGCGCTGAACAGGTTGCGAAGTATGTAATCGGCGGTACTATTGAAAACGGCGTTGTTATTGGCGGTATTGTTACTTGGGGTTATCTCCTTCCGTTCTTCCTTTCAAACCTTATTGCTAACATCTATGGCTTCTATCAGAACAAGAAGACAACATTTAAGTCAGATGCTCCATGGTACAACTTTGCTATCTATATCGTACTTATGATAGCTCTTATCCTGTTCTCTACATGGCTTCAGGGCTGGATCGTTGGCGTTATTGCAAAGGCTCCTTGGGCATGGCTCAACAACCTTGCAAGAACAATTGCTGGTCTTGCAGCAGGTCTTGTACAGATGCTCGTTCTCTTCCCGATGGAGAAGTTCGTACTTCTTAAGGAAAAGAAAGCAGACGGCGAAGAGGAAGCAGCTGCATAATTCATTGAATAAATTTGGAACGGCTTGTTTATTTGAACAAGTCGTTCTTTTTTTATTTTCCTCTTTATTATTTTAAATATATGTGTTATTATATAAAGTGCGAAATTATATATAGCGGTGATTTAAGTGGAGCTGTCGAAGAACGATAAAATTGAATTAACGATTGATTCCCTGACGTCAGAGGGTAGCGGAGTCGGCAGATATGACGGACTTGCCGTGTTTGTCAGAGGTACTGTTCCTCAGGATAAAATAATCGCCCATATAATTAAAAGGTCGAAGAATTATGCTGTCGGTATAATTGATAAAATAATTCAGCCAAGCCCTGAGCGTATCGAAAGCGACTGTCCATATTCTAAAAAATGCGGCGGCTGCTCATTTCGCCATATGACGTATGATGAAGAGCTTAAATATAAAAAGAGCAGGGTGCAGGACGCACTCGAAAGAATAGGGCATATTGACGTCAAGGTTGACGAAATAATCGGCGCTGATGATTTAGCACATTACAGAAACAAAGCACAGTACCCTGTCGATATAGCAGACGGTGAAATGCTCGCGGGTTTTTATGCCTATAAGAGCCATAGAATTATTCCTTGTGCCGATTGTAAATTACAGCCGACTGAGTTTGAACAGGGCTTAAAAGCATTTTCAAAATGGGTTGAAAGCGAAAATATCACATCATATAACGAGCAGACAGGCAGAGGACTTTTACGCCATATTTATTTTAGAAAAGGCTTTGCAACAGGTGAGATAATGGCGTGTGCTGTTATCAACGCAGACAGTATACCAAACAGTGACCTTCTCATTTCTCTTTTAAAGGAAAATGTTGACGGCTTGATTTCGGTCGCAGTCAATGTTAATAAAGAAAAAACGAACGTTATTTTAGGCAGAGAAACAAAAATCATCTGGGGCGAGAAAAATATTAAGGACAAGCTGCTTGGAAAAACATTTTTAATTTCGCCCGACTCCTTTTATCAGGTGAATCATAATCAGTGCGAAAAGCTCTATAAAAAGGCAAGTGAGCTTGCAAATCTCACAGGTGATGAAATTCTGCTTGACCTTTACTGTGGCGTGGGTACAATCGGACTGACAATGGCAGACAGCGTTAAACAGCTTGTGGGAATTGAAATTATTCCGCAGGCAATTGAAAATGCTAAAGAAAATGCAAAAATTAACGGCATCACAAATGCGCAGTTTATATGTGCAGACGCACCAAAGGGTGCAGAGATTCTGAAAAAGAAGGGCATTAAGCCTGATGTGATTATCCTCGACCCACCACGCAAGGGCTGTGATAAATCACTATTTGATACTATTGAGGAGCTGTCCCCTAAAAGAATTGTCTACGTCTCCTGCGACAGCGCAACCCTTGCCAGAGATCTGGCAATACTCAAAGAAAAAAACTATGTTACCCAAAAAGTAACAGCCGTCGATATGTTCCCCCGCACCCCTCACGTCGAATGCGTAGCATTGATAATAAAAGAAGGATAACAGTATGAATCAATATATTCAAAATTTAAACCGAATTGAGTTTATGGTCACTTTAGCCTGTACAGGACGGTGCAAGCACTGCTCAGAGGGTGATCATTATGCTAACGGTGAGCATATTGATGGTGACTTAGCGGCGGAAATGGTACGCAAAACAGCGAAAAATTACAGTATAGAATCACTTATGACCTTCGGCGGCGAGCCGTTGCTTTATCCTGGTGAGGTATATAAAATACATTCAATGGCACGGGAAATGGGTATTCCAAAACGCCAGATGATTACAAACGGATTTTTCAGCCGCGATACAGAAAAAATAAGGCTCGTCGCACAGGGACTTGTCGATAACGGTGTGAATGATATTTTGCTTTCGGTAGACGCATTTCATCAGGAGACCATTCCGCTTGAACCTGTAATGACATTTGCAAAAGCACTTATTGATGCAGGGATTCCGAGACTCCGTGTTCACCCTGCATGGCTTGTGGATACTGAGGCAGACAATCCTTATAATCGCAAAACACGTGAGATACTTGCTCAGTTTCAAGAGTTGGGAATTGCGGTGTCAAGCGGAAACGTAATTCTTCCAAAAGGCAACGCACTTAAGTATTTTAAAGAATATTTTGATTCAAATACCACTTATATCAGCCCATACGCCGAGAATCCACAGGATATCCGAGCAATCTGTGTTTCACCAAACGGTGACGTCCTTCAGGGCAATATTTATAAGACTGATATTTTGGAAATACTTGCAAAATATATGCCATAATGATAGCTTTTACCATTTCAAGGAGATAATGTGAATGCTTAAATTAAAACAAGACAGGAAAAAGCAGCGTGGACAGTCTCAAAAATTAAAGTCTATGTTCAGATATATTGATAAGTTTACTCCTTTTTCCGAGGCGGATGAAAAGTACGAGCATTTTCATGTTCCCAGTAGTAGCTTTATTGGAAGCAAGAGAACAAGCGGAAAAACCAAAACGGAATTTTGCAGGAAATGGCTTGAAACTACTGAAATGTTTATTTCACAAAAACCGAGTGATATTCCGTTTAGCAAGGTCGTTGCAGTTTTATCGGTACCTGATTATTGGCGTTCGCAAATTATCATTTTTTATGATGAAAGCTATTACAAATCTTTTTGGAAAAGAAACGGTCCGGAACAGTATTGGACACCGATAAAGCAAAATTATTCTTTTTGCAAAAAGCGTAATATTAAAGCATCACTTCAAGAAATCTGTTATCACGAGAAAATTGTTAATGAAGAAGGATTAATTGAATCCGAAAGGGATTTATGGTTTTATGGCGATTTGCCTGATAATGAGCAAACTTATCAGCTATAATAAAAAGATAATTAAATAAAAGGTGATTGATATGAAATTAAAAGACGGAATTGTTACAAATTCAATAGACGGTGAGAATTTTGCCATTGCAACAGGTAAGGCGGCAAGGGAGTTTAACGGACTTGTTAAGAACAATCCTACTGCTGCGTTTATCTTTGAGCTGCTTAAAACTGAGCAGACAGAGGACAGCATTGTTGCCGCTATGCTTGAAAGGTACGACGTTGATGAAAGCATTGTGCGTGCAGACGTTAAGGAACTTTTAGATTTACTGAAAAGCAAAAATCTTATTGAGGGATAATTATGCAGTATTCATCTGTGGAAAGTGAATATCTTGTAAAGCTGCTCAAATCAGCAATAAAAAAAGAGGCTTTGCCTACTGCGCCCGACGGTATCGATTGGGGAAGGCTTGTTGCCATTTCAAAAAAACAGCAGGTTTACTCTATCATTGCGGCTGTGCTTGATTCCTCAGCTCTGCCGACTGAGCAGGCACAGGAGCTTGTTGTGTACGTTAAAAATGAGCTTTTGCGCCTTCTTTCAATGAAAAATGAGCTCGAGGAGCTTGAACGAGCCTTGCAGGAAAAGCAAATTAAATTTATGCTTCTCAAGGGCAGTGTGCTCAGGAATTACTATCCTCAGCAGAAAATGCGCCAGATGAGTGATATTGATATCCTCTATGATTACAGCAAAAGGGATCTGCTCTTAAAGCTTATGAAATCACGTGGCTTCAGGCTCACTACCTCCTGTGAAAATTCCGATGATTTCTTTAAAGAGCCGTTTTACACGTTTGAATGGCACAGGGAATTGTTCTTTGATGAAGCCGAGTTTTGCCCGCATTTCGATTTGTGGAAAAATGCAAAGGCAGACAACCAAAATCCGTACAAGTATTACGTTGAGGCAACTGAGCATTTTGTTTACACAATATGCCATATGTACAAGCACTATGCGACAAACGGCTGCGGCGTGCGCTTTCTGTGCGATATTTACGTTTTGCTTAATTACGGCGAGAGTGTAGATATGGACAGGGCGATTGACGAGCTTGATAAAATCGGTATCAAGGATTTTGCCCTTGATGCAATCAGCCTCACAAACGCAATATTTAACGGCGGTGAAGCAACTGAAAATCAGCAGAAAATGCTTGACTTTTTACTCAGCAGCGGCGTTTACGGCAATCTCGTTGTTGATTATTCTAAAAAGCTTTCTGAATTTAACGGCTCAAAGTTGAGGTATATATTCAGGCGGATTTTCCCGGATAAAAAGAAGATGACTGCTGACTACAGACAGCTTGAAAAAAGGCCGTATCTTCTGCCTTTTTACTATATCGTAAGACTTTTTACAAAGATAAAATACAACTCGAAATCAGCTAAAAACGAGCTGAGCGAAATTAAGAAAATAAAATAATCATTCACGGAGGACTACCATTGGCAGTTGATAAAAAACATATCAGGAATTTTTCAATAATCGCCCATATTGACCACGGAAAATCCACTCTTGCGGACAGGCTTTTAGAGCTTACAAGCTCTGTTGCCACACGTGATATGCAGGAGCAGATTCTTGACGATATGGACCTTGAACGTGAGCGTGGTATCACTATTAAGGCGCACGCTGTTAAGCTTGACTATACGGCAAAAAACGGCGAGCTTTATGAGTTTAATCTCATTGATACTCCGGGTCACGTTGACTTTAACTATGAGGTGTCACGCTCGCTTGCTGCCTGCGAGGGCGCAATTTTAATTGTTGATGCCTCTCAGGGTGTTGAGGCACAGACCCTTGCAAATACTTATCTTGCTCTTGACCACGACCTTGACATTCTCCCCGTCATTAACAAAATTGACCTTCCTGCCGCAGAGCCAGACAGAGTGGCTGAGGAGGTTGAGGAGGTTATCGGTATACCTTGTCTTGATGCTCCGCGTGTAAGTGCAAAGACAGGTGAGAACGTTGAAGAGGTCTTGGAGTATATCGTCAATGAGGTTTCTGCCCCGACAGGTGATGACGATAAGCCGCTTCGTGCCTTGATTTTTGATTCAATTTATGATTCATACCGTGGTGTTATTGTGTATGTTCGCGTTATGGATGGCAAAATAAAAGCGGGCGATACAATGCGTATGATGGCAACGGGTGCAGAGTTTACCGTCGTCGAGGTCGGCTATATGCGTGCAACTTCTATGGAAAAGACTAACGAGCTTTGTGCCGGCGAGGTTGGATATATCACCGCTTCAATTAAAACTGTAAGCGAAGCGAGAGTAGGCGATACCGTCACTCTTGCATCTAATCCTGCTGATGAAGCACTGCCCGGCTACCGCAAGGTCAACCCAATGGTTTTCTGCGGTGTTTATCCTGCTGACGGTGCTGATTATGAAAATCTTCGTGATGCGCTTGAAAAGCTTCAGCTTAACGATGCTTCACTTTCATTTGAGCCTGAAACGTCGGGAGCGCTCGGCTTTGGCTTTCGTTGTGGATTTCTCGGACTGCTTCATCTTGAAATTATTGAAGAACGTCTTGAGAGGGAATACAACCTTGAGCTTATAACGACTGTGCCAAGTGTTGTTTATAAGATTTATTTATCTGACGGCTCAATGGTTGAAATTGATAATCCGACCAATTATCCCGACCCTGCGTATATCGACTACTGCGAGGAGCCGTTTGCGAATGCTCACGTATACGTGCCGAGTGAATTTGTAGGCACGATTATGGATATGTGTCAGGAGCGCAGAGGTATTTTTAAGGATATGAACTATATCACGCCTGACAGAGTTGATATTCATTATGAATTACCACTCAATGAAATAATCTATGATTTCTTTGATGCGCTTAAGTCAAGGACACGTGGCTATGCTTCATTTGATTATGAGATAGCAGATTACCGTAAGTCAGATTTGTGCAAGGTTGACGTGCTTTTAAACGGCGATATTATTGACGCTCTTTCATTTATAATTCACAGGGAAAAGGCATATTCCAGAGCCAGAAAAATTGCCGAACAGCTTAAAAAGCATATTCCTCGTCACCTGTTTGAAATACCGATTCAGGTTGCAATCGGAGGCAAGGTTATTGCCCGTGAAACCGTTAAGGCACTGCGTAAGGACGTCCTTGCAAAATGCTACGGCGGTGACGTAACACGTAAGAAAAAGCTCCTTGAAAAGCAAAAAGAGGGCAAAAAGCGTATGCGCCAGTTCGGTCAGGTTGAGGTACCGCAGGAGGCTTTCCTCGCAGTCCTCAAGCTGTCAAGTGATGATGAATAAAGGTGATTTAGCTATAAACAAGCTGATGATAAGAAAAAAGAAAATCGAAAGCTGATAATCAGTTGCATATTTATTTGGGGGAATAATTATGTTCAGAAATTTCGTGAACTTCTTTAATATTCATACTGATTATGAAGTAAATGCAGATTCTTTTATTGCATTTATTAAATCTTTTGGTGGAATGCAATTGTATAATGGGATGTTTCGTGTTTTCAAAGATGATGATTTGAAAAAATGGGATGGCATAATAGGCGAAGCATATAATAATTTTTCAGGGTGTTTTAAAGCATTTGGATTTGATTGGCTTGGTCGTTGCTTTGCAATTGATTGCAGAGCTAAAACGAAAGGAAATGTTTTAATGTTTGAAATCGGGACTAACGATGTGCTTGAAATTCCTTGTGATTTTCTAAGCTTTTTAAATAATGAAATCCCCGAATATAATGAAGAATGTCTTGCCTTATCATTTTTTAATGAATGGTATCAAAACAGTAAAACTGATATTGATTATAATCAATGTGTTGGATACAAAGTTCCTCTCTTTTTAGGAGGTTCGGATTCAATCGACAATTTAGAAGTCATTGATATGGAAGTATACTGGAGCATATTATCTCAAGTAATTAATCAATAATGATATAACAAGACAAATCGGACTGAGATTTTCTCAGCCCGATTTTTTATACTAAAATACATTTCCGAATGTTATTTTTTGATTATCGTGAATTGATTTTATTTGATTCTTTGCTGTTATCAGCTCGTTCTCAAGGTCGTCGCTTTCGTTCTCTGCCAAATCTGCAAGGGCATATATCGTTATGCTTGTGTCGTCGAGTGCGCCGTGGTCAATCATTGCCGTCATAAATTTTTGCTTTTCTGACCAGTAGCTACTCAAGTTTTCACAGGTTTCCTTTGCACTTTTATAGTCCTCCTTTTTTACTTCCTCAATTGCCGTGTTTAAATACTGTGTGGCTTCCTTGTAAGCACTTGTAACGGTGTACTGCTCAAAAATGCACAGGGAAATCGCAACTGCTAAAAATAAAATCGCTATATAAAGTCTTTTCATTTATTCTCCTTTTCTATCAAAAAAGTGTTACCCTTATCGTCAATCGTCAGCAGCATAATCTTGCTGACGTCTTTTTGTGTGTTTCTGATAACAAGCTCAATTCTTTTGTCATCAATTTTATACTCATTAAAATATTCGTTAACAGGCTTGCCGTCCATAACAATAGTTATCGGTATGCCGTTATCCTTTGGAGTGATGCCCATATCCTTCGGGGTAAGCGGCCTGTTTTCAGCCTTTGGCAGAACTGATATTGAGCCGTTTGTTTCAATAACAGCGTCCTCAACCTCAGACAAATCAAATATATCCTTTTGTCTTAAAGCGTCAATTACGTCATCAATTGTAAACCTCATTTCGCTTAGCTTCTTCTGGTCGAGCTTGCCTTTCCTGATAATGAATATGGGTCTGCCCTGAAGGAGATTTCTGAACCACAGGCTTTTCATTGAAATAACGGAGACGATAATTTCCATACTTATAAAAAGGAGTATAGGTACTAAGCAGTTTGCAAGCGGCATAGAATTTTCCTCAAGCGGTATAAGTGCTACTGCGCTTAAAAGAATCGTGATAACAAGCTCGTGCGGTTTTAGTTCGCCGACCTGCCGTTTACCCATAAGTCTGACTGCGATGATAACAAAAACGTAAATTACAATTGCTCTTATAAAATTAATTGCCATAATGTTCACCGTATATATTGTGTGATTATTTTTTGTGAATAACCAAAGCACTTTTGCAAAAAGTAACTATGGTGATAAATATGGATAATCTGTATCCTGATTATGACAATAACAAAAAAAGATTTGAAGATGATTTTAAAGACTGCTCGGATTTCCTGCTTCGTGAGGCGGTTATATGCGGTGAAAAAGGATTTTTCTGTGCAATGGACGGACTTATTGATTCGCTTCAGCTTTCGCAGATGGTAGTGTCTCCGATACTTGAAAGGGAGCTTGAATTCGATGACAATATTGACCTTTACAACCAAATCAAGCTGAGTGTTGTAAATTCACTTGAGCTTAATGAGGCGACAACCTTTAAGGATTGCTACTACTTTTTGATGAGTGGTTTTTGCGTATTCGTGCTCGACGGCTGCAATAAGGCACTTGTGTTCGGTATTCAGGGCTGGGCAAGGCGTTCGATAGACGAGCCGTCAAATGAAAGCAACGTTAAGGGCGCAAAGGAATGCTTTATCGAGGCACTCAATGACAACAAGGCTCTGCTCAGAAAAAGGCTTAAAACGCATCATCTCAAGTTCAAGCAAATCAAATTAGGCTCGGCGGCTGATACTCCAGTTGTCATTGCCTATATTGACAACCGTGCCGACAGCGAGCTTGTAAGTGAGGTCGAACGCCGTCTCTATACAGCAAGGCTCAATACAGTTGTTGATTACGGCGAGCTTGTACCGTTTGTTGATACTGATATAAAATCATTTTTCTCCTGTGTCGGTAATACCGAACGCCCTGACGTTGCCGTCTCAAAGCTGCTTGAGGGCAGAGTCGTTATAATGGTTGAGGGTACGCCCTTTGTTATTTTCCTTCCGTATCTTTTCAGCGATAATTTTCAGTCAGTTGATGATTATGATAATCCTCCGTTTCACAGCGGTTTTATAAGGGTGCTAAAATATTTCAGCTTTCTAATTTCAATTTTTCTGCCGGGAATATATGTGGGAATAGGCACCTTTCATCAGGAGCTGATACCGACTAATCTTTTATACACAATTGCGTCGGAGGAAATCACAACTCCGTTTTCCCTTATGACAGAGGCTATTATGCTTTTGATTCTTTATGAAATTATGAGAGAGGCAGGCTTAAGACTGCCGAAGGCTATCGGCCACGCTGTTTCAATCATCGGCGGTATTATCATCGGTGAAACTACTGTTTCTGCGGGAATTATCGGTGCACCTATGCTCGTTGTAATCGCAATGACCGCTATATCCTCATACGTTGTATATCCGTTATATGAGAGCGTGTCAGTATTAAGATTTTTGTTTATTATATTCGGCGGCTTATTCGGAGTGTACGGAATCGTATTCGGTGCAGGTGTTATATTTATGAATATCTGTTCGCTTGACCCGTTCGGTATTCCGCTTTCAGCTCCAATTTCTCCGCTTGATAAGCATTCGCTTGGTGATATATTCTACAGGGAAACGTGGCTGAAATTATCAAAACGCAAGGTGCGTGTAAATGAATTGAGAGGTGCAGATATTGACACAGGCAAAAAGGGATAAAATAGCACCTGTAAGTATTTTTTTTCTGCTTTATATCAGCAGAATAGTTGTCAGTATGACGACTGTTCAGTCGACTTCAGTAAGCTTAATGAATACGGATTTTTTAATAAGCGTTTTAGCATCTATGGGTGCTACTCTGCTTTTGTCACTTCCTGCAATTTACTGTTATAAAAAGCATAAAAATCCCTTTGACATTAAGTGGGTAGGATTTTTTTATTCGCTCTATTTTATATTTATTGCAGGGATAAATATCAGCAGATTTTCATACTTTGCATCGACTACGCTTAACCCAAATTCACAGGCGTGGATGTTTTCAATTATAGTTGCCGCTTGTGCTTTTTACGGTGCATATCTCGGTATAGAGGGGCTGTCCAGATTTTCAGCATTCGGGTTTTCACTTTTAGTAGCTTCAATTCTTGCTGCACTTATTTTGAATTTACAAAATTATCAGGAGATTAATCTCTATCCTGTAATAAGAAACAGCAATGATGAAATGATAAATAATATTCTTACTATGACGGGAAATTCTACGGAGTTAGCGTTGTTTTTATGCCTTTCAAAAAAAGTCAACGGCAGGGCGGTAAAACCGTATGTATGGTCTTTGATTGCGTCCTTTTTCTCGCTTTTTGTGCTTGTGCTTTTTGTCAATGCGGTTATGGGCGATGCGGCTTCACTTCAGGTTTTTCCAATTTATACTTTGTTCCAGTATGCAAAGATCGGCCTGTTTGAAAGGATTGACGTTTTATATATTTCCTTCTGGATATTCGGTATATTTACCAAATCTGTTCTTTTGATATACTGCTCAGGTATTGCATTCAGGCCTATGAAGAAAAGCACAAAATGCGTAATTTCCGCTTCTTTAGCGTTTATCGTATCGCTTATCTTTACAGAGCTTGTTCAGGTCAACACTCTGCCGCAGATAGTTAATTTTGCTCCGTTTGCCGTTTTTGGTGTGATTATTCCGCTTTTAGCATTGATTTTTAAAAAGAGAAATTATGGTGATGAGCTTGTTGAAAAGTTTTAAAATAATTGCTTGTGTTGTTCTTATAGCTTCAATGCTTTCAGGCTGTATGGAGGCTGTTCATCTCAAGGATATGCTTATTGTTGAGGGAATGGGGGTCGAGATGCGTGATGATAAGGTGAACGTTATAATTCAGACGCTTAAATTAGGCGCGGCAACGAGCAGTGAAACCCCCGAGGGAAACAGAACGTATAATACTGAGGAAAAGGGCGACACGATTGTTGACGCCGTCTCTAATCTTTCAAAGAGTGTATCCAAAAAGCTGTTTTTCGGTCAGAATAAAATTATTATTTTCTGCCGTGATATTGCCGAGACTGATTTCAAAGAAAAGCTTGATTATTTCCTGCGTTCGTCAGATTCCCGTGTTGACGTGGCAGTATGTATAGCCGATGATAAATCAAAGGACATTATTGAAAGCAAGGAAAATGATGCAGGCGTTCCGTGTGAAAATATGGTCTATCTTATGAAAAACGGAGAGGAAGCAGGTGTCAGCGCTTATGTGACGGTTGGCGAACTTCTCAATATGGCGGCTGACAAAACCTCAGATATTTATCTGCCTGTACTCAAAAAGGAAAAAGAAAAGGAAAGTGTAGAGTCAAAAGGAATCGGACTTTTCAGTAAAGGCAGGCTTGTCTACGTTACAGACGATGACGAAACTATGGGTTTTCTTTTGATGTCAGGCAAGGTCAAGAACTGCTCTGTTGAATTTAAGGATGATGAGTTTGGCAAGGCAGGTGTTCATATTACCGCTGTTAAGGTCAAGAAGCGTATAGAAATTATTGACGGTAATATAAATTTTATTGTGGATATTAAAAATCTGCTTGTGATTGATGAAATTGAAAATGGTATTTTAACAAAACTCAGAGAAGATGACCTTGATAGAATAAGCACAAAGACAGAAGAGGAAGTAAGACGCCTTTGCACCAAAGCATTTAACGCCTGCAAAGAGAATAACAGTGACAGCCTGAGGATAGGGGAGTATCTTGCAAAGGACAGTCCGGTATCATATGACAAAGTAGCTGATGAATGGGACACTTATTTTAAAACGGTCGAGTTGAAAGTAAACGTAAAATCCGAACTCAAAAAAATTAGTGATAACAGCCAATTAGACTGATCTGCTGCCTGAAAATAGTAACAAGCTCCTCCTGACTGCCGGAGGTCGTGTCCGTAAAACAGATGATTGCCGGTATCAGAATTGTCAGTGCAAACATCACGGCGTATACAATCAGTATTTTTTTCATAATGTCATCTCCTTGACTTTATATTAAATAAAAGGTATAATATCTTGATACGAATACTATTTTGTTTATATAAGTTATTTGCTTTCTTACAAATCTACGAAAGGAGAAACATTATGCCGGCAAATTATATTTCCCCGATTTCGATGGACGCCCTTTCAAGTTTATGCAGTGAGCTTGATAAGAATAACTCCATAAAGAAAGAGGATTATGAAAAATATCACGTTAAAAGAGGACTCAGAAACAGCGACGGTACGGGTGTTATGGCAGGTCTGACTCGTATCTGCTCTGTTGAGGGCTACTATATTCTTGACGGTGAAAGGATACCAAAGGACGGTAAGCTTTCCTACAGAGGCTATGACATTAACGATATCGTTAAAAGCTGTATTGATAATGACCGCTTCGGTTATGAGGAGGTAGTGTGGCTGCTTCTTTTCGGAGAGCTTCCTACTGAAAGTCAGCTTGTAAGTCTTCGTGAGGTTCTTGCTGAGTGCCGAACACTCCCTGATGAGTTTATTGAAGATATGATTATGAAAAATCCTTCAAAGGATATTATGAACAAAATGGCACGAAGTGTTATGATGCTCTATTCCTTTGACGAAAATCCTGATGATATCTCAATTCCAAACGTGCTTCGCCAGTCGCTTCAGCTTATTGCACAGATGCCTACTATTATGAACAGCGCTTATCAGGTTAAGCGCCGTGCGTTTTATAATAAGACAATGTTCCTTCACCCAATCAGAAAGGAGCAGGCGACGGCCGAGTATATTCTCAATCAGCTGAGACCTGATAAAAAGTTTACTCACGAGGAAGCGAGACTTCTTGACATCTGCCTTGTGCTTCACGCTGACCACGGCGGCGGTAATAACTCAACCTTTTCTACAAGAGTTTTGACATCAAGCGGCACGGATACATATTCTGCAATTACTGCAGGCTTCGGCTCGCTCAAAGGCCCGCGTCACGGTGGTGCTAATCTCAGAGTAGCGGCACAGATGAATGAGATTATGGAGGCACTTCCTGATTCGACTGATCCGTCACAGGTTAAGGACTATCTTGTAAAGATTCTGAATAAAGAAGCAGGTGACGGCTTAGGCCTTATTTACGGTATGGGTCACGCTGTTTATACAAAGTCCGACCCACGTGCCGTAATACTTAAGGAAAACGCTAAAAAGCTTGCGCTTGAAAAGGGTTATGAAAAGGAATTCAAGACACTTGAAAATATCGAGCGTTTAACGCCCGAAGTATTTGCAGAAATTAAGGGAGTTGACAAGACGATGTGCGCAAACGTTGACCTTTATTCAGGTCTTGTTTACAAGGTGCTCGGTATACCTGATGATTTGTTCACTCCTCTTTTTGCCACGGCAAGAATTGCAGGCTGGTGCGCTCACAGACTTGAGGAGCTTACCTCAGGCGGTAAGATTATGCGCCCTGCATATAAGAGTGTCAGCCATTCAAAAAAGTTTGTTGATATATCACGGCGAGTTGAAAAATAATGCTTTAATTTAAGGTATTCAAAAATAATTTAACGAAGTATTGGCGGAAAAGATTGGCTCAAAACCATATTATTTCGACTACCGTCAACTTAAAGGAGAAAAGAAGTGCAAAAGACGAGAGCAAGACTACCTGTTTTATTGATAATAATAACAGTGATTGCTTCTTGTGTTTTGCGCTTTTTTCAGCTTTTCGGTAAAATATCCTTTAACGGTAATACAGACTCCTACATACTTTATTTACTGATATTTTTATGCTTTGTTTTTGCTGTTATCTACTCTGTGTTTAAAAAAGATTTAGCAGAAACTTTTGATATTTCAAACGGCAAAAAAAGTATTTTTTTATCATCGGCTTTGCTTTCACTGTCGTTTTTTTACGATTTTATCCATCAGGGATATAACTGCTATTCATACGTCTCAAGCGTGTTTTATATTGATTACGTATACCTTATCCCTATGGGTGTTTCAGGTGTGTTTGCACTGATAAGCTGCTTTTATTTTTTAACCTTGGCACTGACCGAGAGGAATGAAAATTACGATTTTAAAAATTTCACTTTTCTCCATTTCGCTCCGGTTGTGTGGGCATTTTCAAAGCTCATCGGAATAATGTCACAAATTATTGACGTGAAAAATAACGTCGAGCTTTTCAGTGAATTTATCTTGATTTGTATAACACTTTGCTTTCTTTTCAGTATGATTTCAGCAGTAGATAAAAAGAACGCAGGTGCAACAAGAGCGTTTGTATTTTTTTCTCTTATGCTTACGGCTATGGCGTTTATAGTAGCCTTGCCAAGAATTGTTTTGATTATGATGGATTTCAGTACATTCAGCGAAGTGACCTTTTCCTCGGTTACATACCTGATGTCAGGCGTATTTTCATTGACCATTTTATGTGACATAAATAAACGCACAAAATTAAAATAATAAAAGGACTATCTGACTTTGTTTTTTGAGAATTTAAAAACTATCGCACTTCAGGTGCTTATTCTGTATCTTATTGCAGGCATAGGCTTTGTAACGGATAAAATCGGTATATTCAAACAAGCGGACGGCAAACGGCTGATTGATTTGCTATTTAATGTGATTTTGCCGATTGCGATTATACATACCTTTATGACAATGGAATATTCAAAGGAGCATATCAGGGGTATACTTATTGCCTTTGTCTGTGCTTTTGTGACACACATTTTCGGTGCGCTTGTGTCAATGCTGTCCTTCAGGAAAAGGTCACTGAAGGAACGTGGCATTTATCATTATGCAATGATTATGTCAAACGCCGCATTTTTAGCGCTTCCGCTTGCCAAAAGTGTTATCGGAAATGAAGGAATTTTCTACTGCTCGGTTTACGTCGCCGTGTTCAATATCGTGGCTTTTACTTACGGTATTTATGAGATTTCAGGCAGGGAAGCAAAAATCAATTTTAAAAAGCTGATTTTCAATCCCGGTTCAATGTCGGTAATAATCGGTCTGCCGCTTTTCTTTCTCCAGCCTGATATACCTTATTTTATTGAGTATCCTATGGAGGTTGTCGGTAACTGTAATTCTCCGCTTGCGATGATTGTTTTCGGCACGTTTCTTGCCAATTCAAGCTTTAAGAGTATGTTTTCAAAAAAGGAAATATATTTTGCTTCATTTATAAGGCTCGTATTTATTCCTCTTTGTATGCTCGGACTCTTTTATATCTGCGGTGTAAGAGGCTCACTCCTGACAGCAATGCTCATTTCCGCATCTGCTCCAACCGCAACGAATACGGCAATGTACGCCGCAAAGTATGAAAACGATTCTGCACTCGGCTCAGAACTTGCGGCACAGTCATCAGTGCTTTCAATCGCAACAATGCCTGTTATCGTTGCACTTGCAACAGTAGTAAATTAATGAATTGTAAATTTTATTTAAAATGAAATTCACATAGATTGAATTATTTTCTGAAATAATATATAATCATATCTGCAAGAATGGAATGAGAAGAGGGGCGAACAGAATATATTTTAAAGGGTGATTTATATGAAATTAGTTATAGTTATCGTTTCAAATAAGGATTTGACAAAGGTTCTTGCAGCAACCGGAGCAGAGGGATTTTTTTCAACAAAGGTTTCAACTGCCGGTCAGTTTTTAGAGGGCGGACATACCACAATTCTTTTTGGCGTTGATGAAGATAAGGTCGATTTACTTTTCAGTGTTTTAGAAAAGAACGTCACAAAGCGTGTTGTCCGTAAAACAGGAGTTGAAAGTACTATAGAAGGTTCACTTCTTAAAAAGCCTGTTGACGTGGAGGAGTACGGAGCAGTTGCGTTTGTTGTAGACGTAGATCAATTTAGAAAGTTATAGTTCAGAAAATTACAGTATGAAAATAGACTTTGTAGGAAATGAAAGAATAATAGAACAGCTTGGATGCCTTATCGACTCCAAGTGTTTTCCTCACGCTGTTGTTATTGAGGGGGAACGGGGTCTCGGTAAAAAGACCTTGGCTCGCTCATTGGCAACGGCTCTTGTTTGCAGAGGAGAGGAAAAGCCTTGTATGGAGTGCGCTCAGTGCCATAAGGCTAAGGAAAAAATACATCCCGATATTTTTGAACACAGCGCATCGGGCGGTGCAAATTCCTTTCACGTTGACGTTATCCGTGAGGTAGTTAAGGATGCATATGTTCAGCCAAACGAGGCTGAATTTAAGATATATATATTAGGCAATGCAGATTGTATGAGCATATCTGCTCAGAATGCCCTTTTAAAGGTGCTTGAGGAGCCGCCGCAGTATGTGGTGTTTATCCTTACTGCTCAGTCCAAAAGTATGCTTCTTGAAACAGTCATTTCAAGGTCTGTTGTTGTCAGTCTTGAGAGTGTTGATGCCGATAAGGGCGCAGGCTATATGTCATCGCATTTTGAGGACATCGCTTTTGACGAGGCCAAAACTGCACTTGAAACCTTTAACGGCAATATCGGCAAAGCGCTTGAAAGCTTTTCTGATTCAAGGCAGAGTGAGCTTGCACGGGTGTGCTGTGATATCTGCACAGCTCTTGTCAACGATAACGAGTATTCGCTTTTATGTGCCTGCTCGGTATTTCAAAAGGATAGAAATTCAATCGTTTTCGCCTGTGATTTTTTAAAAAATATTTTCAGAGATGCTTTGGTGTATAATGAAAACGGAGATTTTTTGTCAGGTCAAAAAGATATCGCAAAACTTTTAAAAACAAAACTTACCAGACAAAAACTTATTGACTTAATGAGCGTTTGTGATACACTTAAAGAAATGGCAATTAGAAATTCAAATAATTCAATTCTTATTACAAAAATCTGCTATAGCTTAAGACAAGCTGTCGGCAGATAAACGGAGGATACATAAATGACAAAGGTTGTTGGTGTTCGTTTTAAGGACACAGGCAAGACCTATTACTTTGACCCACAGGGTCTTGATATAAAAAAAGGACAGATGTTAGTTCTTGAAACCTCAAATGGTGTTGAGTGTGCAGCGGCACAGAGCGCTGTAAAAGAGGTTGAAGACAGCGAGATTGTTTCACCGCTCAAGCCGGTTAAAAGAATTGCTACTAACGAAGATTTAGAAGTGATTGAGGAAAATAAAAAGCTTGAAAAAGAGGCACTCGCAGTATGCGCTGAAAAAATAAAGGCGCATAATCTTGAGATGTATTTAACAGATGCTGTATATTCCTTTGACAGATCAAAGCTTATCTTCTATTTTACTGCTGACGGCAGAGTGGATTTCAGGGAGCTTGTTAAGGATTTAGGCTCACATTTTCGTACGAGAATTGAGTTGAGACAAATTGGCGTTCGTGACGAGAGCCGACTTCTCGGCGGGCTTGGCATTTGCGGCAGGCCGTTTTGCTGTTCAACATTTCTTGACGATTTCCATTCCGTTACCATTAAAATGGCAAAGGATCAGGGACTGTCACTTGCACCAAGTAAAATCAGCGGCACCTGCGGCAGACTTATGTGCTGTCTGAAATATGAGCAGAATTCATACGAGTATCTGCAAAAGATTACTCCGAGGAAAAATACAGTCGTTGATTGCCGTGAGGGCAGGGGAGTTGTTGTTGATTCATCTCTGCTTACAGGTAAGCTTAAGGTTCAGCTTGACAAGTCACCTGAGGGACTGCCCATCATCGTTGACAGGGAAGATGTAATAGTCATAAAAGAAAAAAGAGCAAAAGAATAAAAATCACTTGATTTTTTGCTCATATACTGTTATATTATTTGTAGAAGTTTGATGTGGGAGGTGTATCTTTAATGGCATACGTAATTTCTGATGATTGCATTTCATGCGGCGCATGCGCTGGTGAATGTCCTGTAGACGCTATTTCAGAGGGTGATGGCAAGTTCGTTATCGACGCTGCTACTTGTATTGAGTGTGGTGCATGCGAAAGTGCTTGTCCTGTAAGCGCTCCTGCACAGGAATAATAATGTACATATAATAAGCAAAAGCATACTGCAAATGCAGTATGCTTTTTTTATCTCTAAGTTATGCATTGTGAGAGAATAACACAAAAGTCTTCCCCTTGAGGAGAAGGCTAAGAGTGGTTAGACGTTGCAATAGTTCACTTTACTTCAAGAGGAAGGGAACATTTTAATATGTTCTTCAGGTCAAGCATATTGTGTATGTCTGCGTTTTTGTTTTCCTCTTTTCTGTCAATCAGATAGAATTTACAGCCGATTTTCTCAGATAACTTCTTGTCCTTTTCTTCATCACCGACAAATATTAAATCACTTAGCCTAACATTATAATTGTCTGCTATCAATTTAATGCCATATGGGTTCGGCTTTCTGTATCCGCAGGACTGAGATGAAACATATAAATCAATATGCTTTAACAGTTCGGATATTCTATCCTTAAAATATTTATCAGGCATAGCACTTGGAATGTCAGTAAGAGCGCAAATGATATAACCCTGCGACTTTAAATATTTCAGCATATCAATTGAATCTCTGTAAATCACAGCCATAAGATTAATACCGTCAAAGAAAATTTTAATTGCCTTTTCGATATCTATATCACCCTTCCAGTGCTTTAAGCTCTCTTCAAATATAAATTGAGATGTATATTCAATTTCACGGTAATTTACACGCGGATTATATGATTTCATAATTTCAACGGATAAATCAATATCATCATTCGATATATTATTATTCAATGCTTTTGCAATGCTTTCAAAGCCTTTCTTATAATAATTTACCCACGACAATGGCATATTCTGAAATTCCATCAATGTTCCGCCTAAATCAAATACGATTACCTTCATTTCATCACCTCAAATACAGTATACTATTTGTGTTGTTTTAGGTCAAATCATTGAAAAGGAATATTTATTCGTTGCAATGTATCTGTGTTTTGATATAATAATTGTGAATATGCTTGGAGAGGAGCTGTAAGTTTTGGAAAAATTTAATAGTGAATTAAGTGATTTTTACAATGAATTAGGAACTTATAAAACGATGGTGTTGTCAACATCTTTAGATGATAAGGTCACATCAAGGACAATGAGTATAGTTTTAATTAATGGTATTTTTTATTTCCAGACTGACAGAAATTTTGAAAAGTGCCGACAGATTGAAAATAATCCTAATGTTTCTCTTTGTATAGATAATATTCAAATTGAGGGGATTTGCAGAGAATTAGGAAAGCCTGTTGATAATTCGGAATTTATTAAAGAATATAAAAATTGTTTTCCGGGTTCCTATAAAATGTATTCATTATTAGATTCAGAGGTTTTATATGAAATAAAGCCCACGTTAATAAAAAAGTGGGTATATGAAAACAGTCATCCGCATATTGAAATGTTTGATTTTAAAAACAATGAATATAAGAAAATTAAATATCAAGTGTAGGCTTAACATAACATTATGAATAATATTATCTTTGCTGCAAATACTTTATAATAGTAATTTATGAAAGCAGGGATAGTATGGTTGATAAAAACGGTGCTGACGGCGATACCGTAAAGCTCCTTAAGGAATGCGATTCGGGTATCAAAATGGGTATATCGGCAATTGATGACGTTATTGATGACGTGAAAAACAGTGATTTCAGAAATCTTCTTCACGACAGCAAGACTCAGCATGAAAAGCTCAAGGATGAAATCCTCGTGCTTTTAAATGAGCATAATGACGAGGGCAAAAATCCTAACCCTATGGCAAAGGGTATGAGCTGGATGAAGACGAATATGAAAATGGCTGTTGACGGCTCTGACAGTACGGTTGCAGATTTAATTACCGACGGGTGCAATATGGGTGTAAAATCACTCAGCCGATATCTTAATCAGTACAAAAGTGCAGATGAAAAGTCAAGAGATATCACAGGCAGACTTGTTCAGATTGAGGACAGGCTG
The DNA here is from genome assembly GCA_022511185.1 of Eubacterium sp. Lineage (GTDB taxonomy): Bacteria > Bacillota > Clostridia > Oscillospirales > Acutalibacteraceae > Eubacterium_R. Next base: position 16,482 of record JAFLSA010000004.1, on the reverse strand, counting down.
GCAACTGATGTAAGACAGTTTTTATAAAACAAAAGGAGTGCCGAAGCACTCCTTTTTTTGATGTCATTTTTTACTTTTCAAGTACAACTGTTGTTACTGACTTGTGAGGAATATGTACAACAGTGTTTTGTGCATTGCCTGACTGATACTTTGCAAGATCATGTGTGGCATCTGTTACATATGTTTCAAATGTGCTGTATGCAGTGCCGAAGGTTGTGTATTCATCTGTGTCAGAATTATTGATGTAAACAACTACTATTGAGCCGTCAGGATTCTGATAAGCAGTCTGCTCAATATAGTTGATTTTATCACTGTCGTAGGTCTTTGCTGTGGTGATGTTTTTACCAAAGCTGCTGCCTGTTGTTACTTGAACCCTTGTAGCGCCCTCTTCAATGAACTTTGCGTAGTTGCCCATAACCCAAAGCCTCTTTGCTGTCTGTACGTTATCAGGGTTGTTATAGTCAACATAAACGAGTCCGTCAGGATATATACCGCCGCTGCAGGCAGTCCACCAATCCCATTCCGAAGCATTAAGGATTGTCATATCCTGATAAATAATGTCGGCAAGAGCAAGACCGAAATAGATATCCATGCCGTTACCGTCACCACCGTTGTCAGGACTGTTAAGGTAGCCGAGAACGTTTGAACTGCCGTCGTTTGTCATCTGGCAGTACTCTGTGCAGCGTACCTTTTTGATTGCTGAATAGTTGCTGCCTGAAATATCATTAGCAGTAGTTTGTCTTTCAGCCGTGCTTGCCCAGTATGAATGTGTATCAAAGCTGTCAACATAGCTTCTTATGTTGCTGTTATAGTTTCCGTATCTATTACTGGTTGGGTATCCGGTGGTAACAGAAGAGAACATATACGGTAAAAACTTTTTGTAATAGTCATCGTTATTGTCTCTTGAATTAATCTGAAGCTGTTCGCACTCCCAGACAGAAACTCCAACCTTGTTATTTAGCTTTGCTCTGCTCTGAACAGTTGGTATCATATAGTTGTTGTAAAAGTTTCTTGCGCTGTCCGCAGAGTAATGGCAACCCTCCTGTGAAGGACCGTCCCAGGACCATCCCGGCTCATTGATCGGAGAAATTTCTGTTACGTTATAACCCTTATCAATAAAATACTCAGCACAGTTAGCAAGATATGTTGCAAAGGATTGATACTTACTGCTGTCAAGATTTTCTTGGTAGACTACTTTAGTTGATGAGCCAAATATGCCGCCTGTTTTTTCAGTATACTGCGGGTCGCAATAGGCCTTACCGTTTTTTGTGATAGAAACAGGAGGAGTGTTAGAAAACAAGGTTACTTTTAAATTACTGTTTACTCTTTGTGCAGAAGCAAGCACTCTCTGTGCAGCCGCATCGGCATTCCAATCATATGTAGCAGGATTATTGATATCACTTGACGGGGAAAGAAAATCCTCAGCACGTCTTCTCCAATCACCGATTGAAGTATCGTTTTCAGAGCCGCCACCTAAATTGTAGCGGTAAATATCAAGTCCTGCACCTGTTTCACCGTAAAGAAGCTCGGTTACAACGTCAATCTTCTCATCGCTCCAGCGTCCGATATCCTGCGCCCACCAAGCAGCAGAAGCGCCAAAGCCGTCGATTGTCTGGTATTTTGTGTTTGTATTGATAGTTGTCTGCTTGTTGGTAACGTCAACATTTTTTGCCTCATTTTTAATTAAAATGAAGTCCTTCGCATTAACATAACCGTCAAGGTAAACGTCAAAGTTACCGTTGTAATTTGATTGATTATATGGAGAATTATCATTATCGTGACTGATAGCATTCTCAAAGTCAATCAGCAGTCCGAGTGCACTTACCTCAAGATTTTTCAAATTACATCTTGAGCACATATAAGCAAACGAACCGCGCTTTGTCGGAGTTGAGCTTGTAAAGTTGTGACCTAACGCCTCAACACTTTCTGTATAAGAATCAGTGTCACATTCTGCGCATTTGTATATGTTATAGCCGTTGTCGGTACAGGTTGGGTCAGAGTGTTCAATTACAGTATATGAATGATCTCTAAGGCAAAGATATCTCCAGTTATACCCAAGCTTTTTACCGGCATCAACAAAATCCTTTACACCACTGCCTGTTAATCCTAAAAATTGTGCCCAGCCTGTCTGACCGAAGGAATTTGTTTGTATTGATATCTGAGGAGAATCAAACGTAACCCAGTTAAAGCCTGTATTGTTGAAGGCGTTAGTACCTATTGTTTTTAAGCTTGCGGGCAGATTAAGCCAGAAAGTAGAGTTGCTGCAGTTGTAAAAGGCATAGTTTCCGATTTCCTCAACTGTACTGTTTTCACTGAAAACTATAGAGTCCAGATTGGTACATCCGTAAAACCAATATGTACCGATATTTTTAACGCCGCTTTCTATAACGATATTTCTGATACTGCTTTTGTTTGAATTCCACGGCATATTGGTTGTCGAATAGTTTGAACCGTAGCCGTTACCACTGACTGTCAATAAACCGGAGTCGGTATCAAGTGTTACCGAAAGGTCACCGGAGGTATAATTTTGTGTAGCAGCATGAGCAGTAGTAGCAAAGCCTGTCATAACTGATAAAAGCATTACAATGCTTAAAAGTAATGATAACCCTTTTTTCATCATAGTGTCCTCCATATGTAAAGACTATCTGCACAATAAATTATATATTATTAAAATACAATATTCAACAAAAATTATTTTGTTTTACATTATTTTTAAATTGTAAACCTAAAAACAACAAAAAGTTGACAATAAGTTTTGCAAATGGCATAATCTTCAAAAAAGAAGGAGAGATGCTTGTGAGCGAAGAGAATAGAAGGAAAAAATTTAAAACACTCGATATAGTTTACATAGGCTTGTTTGCGGCGCTAATTTGTGTGTGCTCGTGGATAGCCATTCCGCTTACCGTGTCAATAACGCTTCAGACCTTTGCAGTCTGCCTGACTGCAGGCTTACTCGGCTGGAAAAGAGGCACACTCACTGTTATAATTTATATCCTTTTAGGTATGGTAGGGCTTCCAATCTTTACAGGCTTTAAAAGCGGTATTGCCGCAGTAACAGGACCTACAGGCGGATATATCGTCGGCTTTATTTTTACGTCGCTGATAGTCGGATTTGCCGCAGAAAAAATCGGCAGAAGGCTATGGCAGAATATTATTTTTATGGTAATCGGCGAATTGGTCTTATATTTGTTTGGCACGATATGGTTTGTGATTGCATATAAGGTTACGTTTCTTTCTGCCTTTTCAACTTGTGTTTTACCGTTTCTTTTGCCTGATGCGGTTAAGATTGTTATCGCATCGGTACTTGTAAATCGGCTAAAAAGATTTGTAAAATAGTTTGTTTTTTCTCAATTTCGTATTGTAATATCAATTTTTAAATAGTATAATACTGCCATATTACAGCAACGGAGAAATTTTATGCACCTTTTGAAAATTGATAAAGAACATTATATCGGTCAGGCTGACCCGTTTATTCTCGAAAGCAACGGTAAATTTTATATTTACACCACGGGCGATGACGGAATTTATGCGTACTATGCCGATGACCTTTTCGGCGATTGGAAATTTCACGGAATGGTATTTACATATCCTGACGTTCAGGATTTCTGGGCGCCGTCGGTGATTGAAATTGACGGCACATATTATATGTACTGTTCGTTTGAATTTTACGGCGATACGCCTGACAAGGGCGGTCACAGGCAGACTATGCACGTTTCAAGCAGTAAAAGTCCGCTCGGTCCGTTTGAAAATGCAAAGCAGCTTTTGCATCCGTTTTCAATCGACTCCCACGTTGTTAAAAATGAAAGCGGTCTTTTCATTTTCTATTCAACAAACCGCTTTGACGGCGAAAGACCCGGTACTTATATAGTTGTTGACAGACTTCTTGATCCCCAAACGGCTGAGGGCAAGCCTGTTACTCTCGTAGTTCCTACTCTTGACGAGGATGTCTATATGAGGGACAGATATGAAAAGGGCGTAAACTGGCATACGATCGAGGGCGCATTTTATTTCAAAGAGGGTGACTGGCAGTACCTTATGTATTCGGGTAACTGCTATCAGCAACCTACTTATTACATCGGCTATGCAAGGGCAAAGACTGACGAAACAGATCTGACAAAAATCAAGTTTGAAAAATACCCGGATGATGATACGTACGCCCCTGTGCTTAAGGCAAATGAATTTGAAGAGGGCACGGGTCACCATTCAATGATTAAATATAAAGGTCAGTGGTATGCGGTTTACCACGCAAGAGATGTTGAGGATGACGGTCTTTCAGGTGACAGACGAAATGCAAGAATCTGCAAGCTTAACGTAAAAGACGGCATCATCACAGCTGAAAGATATATGGACAAAGTATAACAAAGAAAAGGAAACGGTAATTTTTTGCCGTTTCCTTTGTTCATTTTCCACAAATATTGTAAATTATTTTTTATATACACCTTGGTTGAAAAAATACATTTTGTGGGGTAAAATATTTATAGTGAAAATATTCCTTAAGGAGCATATATTATTATGGATAAACCGATTTATACAATAACCTCAGACAGAGATGAGCGGGTGTTTGTTCACGCAATGCCTGGTCATTTTATTTCCTCATCAACTCATCTTAACTGCTATATAGGTACGTCTGATATTAAGCATAATCATAACGTAGCTGTTGATGCAGCTATGCTTATGGCTCAGTATTATAACGAGAGAAGTATTAAAGTAAATACGGTTTTATGCCTTTATGAAACTCAGGCGCTCGGGGCTTATCTTGCACACGAGCTTTCAAGACCTAATATGTTCAATCCTAACCCGGATAATGACGTTTATATCGTAGGGCCTGAATATGACACAGAGGGTAATATCATTTTCCGTGATAATCTTAAAAAGCTCATTAGCGATAAAAACGTTGTTATACTGATTTCCTGTATCACGAGCGGTAAAACGATTGAAAGAGCAATGGAAAGCGTGCGTTATTACGGCGGCAGAACTGTGGGCGTGACCTCAATCTTTTCAGCGGCAGACAGCATTGACGGAATAGAGGTTAATACAATATTTAATAAAAATGACGTACCGGGCTATGAGGCTTATGCTCCGCACGACTGTCCTCACTGCAAAGCAGGCGAGAGGGTAGACGCTATTGCAAACGGTTACGGATATTCACTGCTATAAATAGGTTCGATTTTCTCAACCATAAACACTATAGGGCAACTAAAATGATACAATTTTAGTTGCCCTGTTTTTTGCTAATAGCTATATTGCACAAAGTGCAAAAAACGAGTATTAAAAATACTGGAAGTTATTTTATATCAAATATTTCATCATAAGACACATTTAATATCTCTTTTATTAATTTAATTTCATCGGGATAAATATGTCTTTGCCCAACTTCGATTTTTGCAACAGCAGAACGAGTAATATCGCAACCTAATAATTGCAATTTAGTAGATAATATTTCTTGCGTAATTTTATTTTTCTCTCTTAGATTTCTTATATTTTTACCTAATTTCTTTTCGAATTCAGCGTTCATAAAGTCATCCTCCGTTGCACTCATATAAGAACAATTTATATTGACTTTATTGTAACTGTATGTTATGATTTAATTGCACCTATATAGGCGCAATAATAGTAATATAAAAGAGGAAATAATTATGGCAACAATAATATTAATAATCGGTATCGTAATCGGAGTATGGGTTTTTGGTGCAACTGATAGTTTATTTTTAGGCTTTTTGGGGTTTTTAACACCAATTATTTTATTATGGGTTTTTGTTGGATTGTTAAAAAAAGGTGAGCGAAATGAAGAGATAAAAAAAGAAACAGAAAAAAAGGCAAACATAGAAAAGGGCAATTCAATTATTCAATACAACTTTATGGAATTATTGAATTCTGCACCACCTTCACCAACAATGTATAACATTGTAACAATACAAGATACTACTCTAAAATTATATTTAGGAAAGTTTAAAATTTGGAGAAAAGAAGATACCATAAACATTCTTGCTTTTGATGATAACGAGTTAAGAGAAGCACTTGGAAGCGGTAAAATTAAAGCAAAAAATCAACTGTATTATCGTTTCAATGTAAATAAAGTAAGTTTATTTGAAAGAGAAAATACGGAGCAAATTATAACTAAAACACACGGCGGAGGCAGTAAATTTTCCATATGGACCGGAAACGAAAAGGTGGGTCGTGTTTACACAACAGAACACATGGTTGGCAATAAATGCACCTTGCTTTATGTTGAAGGCAATCCTGTGGATATAAAAATTATGTTTAGTTATGAAGATTACAGCGTTTTAAACAGACTAATAAACAAAGAATCTTGAGCACAGTCTCGAAAACAAAAATGGCACAACTGCTTTAAAAATAACACAATATCAGTGTTTATATCAAAAGTGGAGTTCACAAGCATTTAACTCTTGACAAAATTTTAAAATTTGTTATAATATCATTACAATTTAATAGTACCCAAGCAAAGACTATGAAGCAGAAAAAGACCTTATGATTTAGTTTAAGAGAGTTGACGGTCGGTGTAAGTCAATACAAATTATTTGGTGTATAGCTCTCTGCAGAGTTGCTGTTTTGAATAGGAATTAATAGGAACAGCCGTGTTGCTGCGTTACAGGCAAAGGCATTGATAGATGCTAAAGGGCAGATTCTTCTGCTGAAATAGGGTGGTACCACGTAGAGATTACGTCCCTATACTTAAACGTATAGGGGCTTATTTTTTTGCTCCTGTGCAAATTGAAAGGAGATTGACTTATAATGAAAAAAGGGTATGAAAAATACGTCGGCTTCAAGCCGATAAATATTCCGGACCGTACATGGCCCGACAAGACTATCACAAAGGCGCCTATATGGTGCTCGGTCGATATGCGTGACGGTAATCAGGCGCTTGTCGACCCAATGAATTTACAGGAAAAGCTCGAGCTTTTCTCAACACTCGTTAATATCGGTGTTAAGGAAATTGAGGTAGGCTTTCCGTCAGCAAGTGAAACGGAGTATGAAATTCTGCGTACGCTTATTGACGGCGGATATATCCCTGATGACGTAACTATTCAGGTGCTTGTTCAGGCAAGACCTCATCTTATCAAGAAAACCTTTGAGGCAATCAGTGGCGCTAAAAACGTAATCGTGCATTTTTACAATTCAACCTCAACGCTTCAGCGCAAGGTTGTTTTCAAGACGGATATGCAGGGCGTAATTGATATTGCCGTAAATGGTGCAAAGCTCATCTATGAACTTACAGAGGAGCAGAAGAAGTCGAACCCTGAAACGAATATCCGCTTTGAGTACAGTCCTGAAAGCTTTACGGGAACTGAAATGGATAACGCAGTTGAGATTTGCCGTCAGGTTATGGAGGAGCTTCATATCACTAAGGAAAATCCGATTATTCTTAATCTTCCGTCAACTGTTGAGGGCTCAACGCCAAACGGCTATGCAGACCAGATTGAATATTTTTGCCGTCGTTTACCAAACCGAGAGGCTGCTATTATTTCACTTCACCCTCATAATGACAGGGGTACAGGCGTTGCCGCTGCTGAGCTTGCTTTGCTTGCAGGTGCTGACAGAATTGAGGGTACACTTTTCGGTAACGGTGAGAGAACAGGTAACGTTGATATAGTTACTCTTGCGCTCAATATGTGGACACAGGGAGTTGACCCTGAGCTTGATTTCCACGATATTAATAAGATTAAAGACGTTTACGAAAGAACGACAAAAATGACGGTTCCGCCACGTCACCCGTATGCAGGTGAGCTTGTGTTCACAGCCTTTTCAGGCTCTCATCAGGATGCCATAAATAAGGGCAAGATTTATATGGACGAAAGCGGCACTGATATGTGGGAGGTGCCTTATCTTCCTATCGACCCTGCTGACGTAGGCAGAGAGTACGAGCCGATTATCCGTATCAACTCACAGAGCGGTAAGGGCGGTACTGCATATATCCTTGCAAATGAGTACGGTATCAAGATGCCGAAGGCTATGCACCCTGAGTTCGGCGCAGTAGTACAGAAGGCTTGTGACGAAAAGGGCAAGGAACTTCACACTTCTGAAATCTTTGATTTGTTCCAGAAAGAATACAGAAACGTCTGCGGTCCTTACAGACTTATGAACTATAAAATCAGCGAAGAAAAGACTGAGGAGAATTATCTGACCTCCGTTCATTTCACAGGCGAGATTAAGTATAAGGATAATCAGCCGGTGAAAATTGAGGGTACAGGCTCAGGTCCTATCGGTGCATTCTTCTCAGCTGTTAAGGAAATCGGTATCACCGACTATGAGTTTGTCGATTACAGCGAGCACGCTATCTCAGTCGGCAGTGACTCAAAGGCTATCAGCTATATACATCTTAAAAATCCACAGGGTAAGGACGTTTTCGGTATCGGTGTAAGCCACAATATCAGCTATGCCTCAATGAAGGGTATTATATGCGCAATCAACCGTGACCAAAAGGACACAGTGCGCGACGACACAATGCCCGGAATTTTCGACGTCTGCTAAGGAGATATTGTTGTGGAAACTGTTGCTGTCGTGTTAAATGTTCTCAAGATAATTTTAGGAATATTATTACTAATAGCTTCTGTAAATTTGATAAGCATAATTAAAAGTAATAGAGATAAAAAGGTAGAAAATATTGCCGATAAGATGAATAAGAATTTAATTGCAGTAGCTGTTTTAGCAATAGCTCAGGCTGTATTATGTGCCGTAGGTATTATTATGAAATAGTAATTATACAAGTTGGAGGAAACTATGAACAATTACAAAATTACAGTTTTAAAGGGTGACGGAATCGGCCCTGAAATCGTTGACGAATGTATAAAGGTGCTTGACAAGGCAGGGGAAAAGTTCGGCTTTTCTCTTGATTACGACTATCAGCTTTTAGGCGGTGCCGCTATTGATGAAACAGGTGTGCCGTTTCCAAAGGAGACTGAGACTGCCTGCAAAGCATCTGATGCAGTCCTTTTAGGCTCGGTCGGCGGTCCTAAGTGGGATACGCTTCCAAGTGAAATCAGACCTGAAAAGGGACTTCTTGCAATCCGTGAATCGCTCGGTCTTTTTGCAAATCTCCGCCCTGCAAAGATTTTTGCTCCGCTTAAATCAGCATCTCCGCTAAAGCCTGAGATTATCGGTGAAGAGCTTGATATCCTCATTGTTCGTGAGCTTACGGGCGGTATCTATTTCGGCGACAGGGGAACGTATGAGGAAAATGGTGTAGTCGGCGCATATGACACGGAGCGTTATACGTATCCTGAAATCAAGCGTATCGTTAAGGCAGGCTTTGAGTACGCTATGAAGAGGGGCAAAAAGCTCACCTGCGTTGACAAGGCTAACGTTCTTGATTCCTCAAAGCTCTGGAGAAAGGTTATGGAGGAGACGGCTAAGGATTATCCTGAGGTCGAGATTTCTTATATGTATGTTGACAACTGTGCAATGCAGCTTGTCCGTAATCCTAACCAGTTTGATACAATCGTAACTTCAAATATTTTCGGTGATATTCTGTCCGATGAAGCATCTATGATTTCAGGCTCAATCGGTATGCTTGCATCTGCATCCCTTGCAGAGGGCACGTTCGGTATGTACGAGCCGATTCACGGCTCAGCGCCTGATATTGCAGGTCAGGGCAAGGCAAATCCGCTTGCAACAATCCTTTCAGGTGCAATGATGCTCAGATATTCTCTCGGTGAGAGTGAGGCTGCTGATGCAATAGAAAAGGCAGTTGACACAGCACTTACTAAGGTGAGAACGCCTGATATTGAACAGGACGGACTTGATACAGTTACTACCTCCCAAATGGGTGATATGGTAGTGTCATTGTTATAGTTTTGCTATTTAATAATTAATATACGGGAGGCTATTAGCCTCCCGTAAAATTTTATTATACCTGAATTTATATACTTACAGGGTGAATCGTATGCTCTTCAAAGGGATTGAAGTGGGAAAGTCCTTTGTCACAAAGTGCAGTTGCTTTTTGCACGCAGAAATTGCCGTATCTGTCTTTCAGCCTGTCAACAGCGGTTTCAAGACGTTCAAGCTTTTCTCTCTTTTGGGCAGATCCTGACAAATCAAACTGAATCACGTTGTCGTAATCAAAGTCGGTTACGCTCAGACCAAGACTTCTTATAGGCTTTTCCCAGCTGTAGTTCGCCTTAAAAAGCTCCATTGAAGCCTTTACAAATTCATTGCTGACGTTTGTTGCCGACGGCATTTTGCACTGGCGTGTAAAGGTGTTAAGGTCACGATCCCTTACGGAAATTGTAAGTGTTGTGCCTTTGAGATTATGCTCCCGCATTCTCCTTGTCACACTTTCGGCAAGGACGGTAAAAATGATTTTTACATCCTTATTGTCAATTAAATCTCTCGGAGTGGTAGTGGAGTTTCCTATGCTCTTGATATCTCTTGAAAGATTCATATGCCTGACAGGTGAGCGATCCTCACCACGTGCAAATCGCTGGAGCATCTGTCCGTTTTTGCCGAGCAGATTTTTCATAAAGCTCTCGTCAGCGTTCGCAACGTCGCCTATGGTGTAAATGCCGTAGGCGTTCAGCTTTTTCGTAGTCGCTCTGCCAATCATCAAAAGATCACTGCACGGCAGAGGCCATACGATATCCCTATAATTCTCCTTAGTTATAACGGTTACAGCGTCAGGCTTTTTGTAGTCAGAGCCGAGCTTTGCAAAAATTTTGTTGAAGCTGAGACCAATGCTCACTGTAATTCCGATTTCGTTTTTAACTCTTTTCCTGATTTCCTGTGCAATTTCATAGCCTGTTTTGTGCCAGTCACCTGTAACGTCAATCCACGATTCATCAAGACCAAACGGCTCAATGAGGTCTGTATATTCCTCAAGAATTTTTCTGACCCTGTTTGAAAATTCAATATATACGGGGAAATTCGGGGGAACGACAATCAAGTCAGGGCATTTCTGTCTCGCTTTCCAGAGCGGTTCGCCGACTGTCAGTCCGTATTTTGAGGCAATCTCATTTTTTGTAAGAATTATTCCGTGCCTTGATTTTTCACTACCGCCGACGGCAACAGGCTTATTCGCAAGCTCAGGGTGCAGATAACATTCCACACTTGCGTAAAACTTGTTGCAGTCAATATGTAAAATTTCCTTTTCCATTTTATCACCGTTTTTAGCATTATCGAACATATGTTCACTATACTCTAAAAATACAATTTTGTCAACGGTGAATTTTATTTCAGACTGTTTATATTAAAAATCATTGACGATTTTATAAAGTTAAGTTATACTAACTTTAGAATAAATGACAGGTGACTTTATGGCTATATATGATATTGCAGGATTAAAGGTTAATATAGTAAACGCAAAGGGCAGGACTGAAAAGCAGGCAAGACCGTATCTTTCTGATAATCAGGACGAAAATCAGCATATTGATATCGTTATTGACGTTGACGAAAGAAGGGTTTTAAGAGCAATGGAGGAGCATCCTGAACTTGTGCAGGATGACTGGGAGTATATGCTCACAGGCTCTGATTTTTACACGGAGCTTTTAAGGTTTGGCGGTATTCTGCTTCATTCCTCGTGTATTGTTGTTGACGATATGGCTTATGCCTTTTCTGCCGACAGCGGTACAGGCAAGTCAACTCATACTAAGCTATGGCTCAAGCATTTCGGCGACAGGGCATATATGCTCAATGACGATAAGCCTGCCATAAGGCTTATAGGCGATACGGTTTATGCCTGTGGCACGCCGTGGAGCGGAAAGTATGATTATTCAACACCGAAGGTTGTCGAGCTTGCAGGCATCTGTTTTTTGGAGAGAAGCGAAAATAACTGGATAAAAAAGGCGAATACAAGCAAGGCTGTATATAACATTTTTTCACAGACGATAAGAAATGTTAATGCTGAGAAAATGGACAATCTCTTTGATGTCTTAGAGCAGATATTTGCAAAAGTACCTCTTTATGAATTCGGCTGTAATATCAGTGAAGAGGCATTTCTAACCTCATATAATGCAATGAAAAAAGGCAAGGACAAATCTTAGTCCTTGCCTTTTTTACATTCTTAAATCTTATCTGTAAATTACACCCCAAGGGTTATCCTTTGTAAAATCAGGGTGCATATCGTCATTCCAGGAGCAGTATGCCTCCGTGTATTTATCTTCAAAAAACATTGGTAAATATTCTTTAAAGCTGGGCGCGAGCTTCATATTTTTAAATTCCTTTGGATCAGCCCAAAAGACCCTTCCCTCGTCTGTTTTGGTAAGCATATCACCGCTGTAGTCTGTGGTTTTATAAAAATGTATAAAATACTTGTCCTCTGTTTTATTGTTAAACCAGAACATAAAACCGCAGGCGTTTAAGTTTTTAATATCAAGTCCTGTTTCTTCCTTTATCTCACGTATTGCGCTGTCATAAATACTTTCGCCGTTTTCAACGTGTCCTCCGGGGAAGGAGATACCGCACCAGCTTTTTACACGCTCCTGAACTATAACCTTACCCGTTTCTTCGTCTTGTATCATAACCATATTTGTAATTTCAAGCTTTGGCATAATTTCCCCTCCACTGTGATAGCTTAAAACAATATTATCAAATATGAGTTTTAAATACAATATTTTTATTCGCTAATATAGCAAAAACGGAAATGCTTTTGTATAATGTCAATGTTATCATAGTTGTGTCAAATGCATTTGAGGGCGGTGAGAATATGCAGAGCATAGATATAATTCAAAAAAGTATTGATTATATAGAAAATAATCTGAAATCTGATATAACAATTGATGAGCTTGCAGAAATGGCTAATTATTCTCTGTATCATTATTGCAGGGTATTTAAGTCTCTTACAGGCTTATCGGTAAAGTGTTATATAAACAGAAGGCGATTATTATATGCTGCCTATGAGATTTCACAGGGCAGGAAGATAATTGACGCTGCTCTTGAATACGGATTTGAAACAAATTCAGGCTTTTACAAAGCCTTTGTAAAAGAATTCGGATATTCTCCGAGTGAATACTTTACTATGCATATTGCGAGCCGACCGTATAAAATTAATTTATTGTCGGAGGAGCATATTATGATAACACAAAATAAACTCAGAAAGGTTCTTGAAAACTGGAATCTGCAAGATGAAAGCATTTCTGATTGTTACCATATTAATACGCATAAAAGGTCTGATAATGTATGGTATGTTGGAGATAAATACGTAATTAAGGTATGTACAAATGAACAGGGATTAAAGAATAATATTGCGATTTCAAAATCCTTAATTGATAGAGGACTTGTCTGTGCTGTTAATGTTAAAACTAACAGTAATGACGATTACTTTACTGACGGTGAGCTTTTCTTTTATGTCACCGAAAGGTTAAATGCACAGCCGATAAAAAGTGTAGATGTATATGAAAATATACAACTTGCTGAAAAAATCGGAGAGGCAGTAGGAAGGCTTGATTTGATTCTTGAAGAGTATGAGCTAATTTGCAATGAGCCAAATCTTTTGAATGATATTGATAAGTTACTGTCAAAAGTTAAATCTATAATGAATTTGGATACTGGTTTTTGTAAGGAATTAAAAGATAAAATGATGTCATTTTATCCTAATCTAAGAAAACAAATTATTCATCGTGATACTAATTTAGAAAACATTTTATACGACGGGGATAATCTTGGCTTCATTGATTTTGATTTAACTGAGAAAAATATTCGCATATTTGATATATGTTATTGCGCAACGTCAATTTTGTCAGAAACCTTTGATAAAAGGGAAAAGTGGTTTGATGTTTATAACGCTCTTATAAAAGGTTATGAGAGAATTGTTGATTTAACAGACGCAGAAAGAAATGCAATTCCCTATTTGATTTTTTCAATTCAAATGATTTGCATTTCGTATTTTATCAGTATGGAAAAATATAAAGCTTTGGCAGAAATAAATATCAATATCCTCAACTGGCTGATTGAAAATAAAAGCAGACTATTCAAAAATTAAGAGTATAAAAATCAGCATCTATCTCAAAATTGATAGATGCTGGTTTTTATTTTGCGATTATGCTATATCTGCAAATATGGGGTAATGGTCGCTCATCTGAGTCATCACGCTGTCGGAAATTATGGAATATCTGTTAACTGCCACATCTCCCTTTAAAAATATATGGTCGAATGTTGGCTTGTCAACGTTGCGTCCATCGCCGTCGGTTTTTGTTTTTGCGATATATTTTGTGTCTGTCAGCGTTTGGGCAATAGTGTTATACACTGTTGGTGCATAATATTGATTGTCATATCCGCCGTTGTCCATTGCGTTAAAATCACCGGCGGAGATCACAGGGCAGTTAAAGCGTTTTTCAAGCTTTAATGCAATGTCGAGCTGTTCGCTTGCCTGTGTATTCATAATGTTAAGTTCCTCGTTTTCATTGCCCTTACGTATTAAATCAAAATGTGTTGACGTTACAACGTACTGCTTCTTCGTTTCGTTATCCTCAAAAAATCCCCAGACAATTCTCCTGAGCTTTTTGTTGTCGCCCTGTGTGTATTCCATACGCCCGTAATCAAGAAGAGTGACTGTGTCGGAATTGTACATCAACCCTGTCATATGGAGCATTGCACCTGAAGAAACGGGATAAACAAGGCGAAAGCTCCCTCTGTTTTTTGTAAGACAGCAGTACCACTGGTTGCTCATTTCCTGAATTGCTACAACGTCCGGTTTGTAAGCACCGAGAATGTAAAAGAACATTTTTGCTCTTTTATGGGCGTCAGTTCCGCCCCAGCTTTCATAATTCACCAAAAGATTTGCGCTCATTATTCTTGCGTACGTGTCATCACTGCGTGATGTATCAGCTTTACTCACAGCCTCCTCAAAGCCGTCAGGGAGTATATATTTATCATAATTTCCGCGAATGCTTATTGCCCCCGCAAATATAGCCGCACCAAAGGCGAAAAGCAGAAGCAAGGTCAGCGGAATTTTTAACGCCTTTTTCATTATTACCTCTGAAAATATTTAATATATACTCTTATTTTATGTTATTGCATCATAAAAAATCAGTGAACAAAAATTTTACAGCTTGTGAAAAAAATATCAATTTTGTTGCTTTATTGTCTGTTTTTGTGTATAATGAAATTTGGTGATGAATTATGAATAAAACAACTATTATTGCCGTTGCAGGCAAGGGCGGAGTAGGCAAAACGTCACTTTCCGCAACGATTGTTCGCTGTCTGGTAGAAAAGCATCCTGACAAAAAAATTCTTGCAGTTGATGCTGACCCTGCTGTCGGACTTTCAACCGCACTCGGCATTGACGTCAAAATGACTATTGACGACATAAGAAAAGAGATTATCGCATCTGTTGACGAGGGTGATACGAGAGGTGCTATTGAACTTTTAGGTGAGGCAAAATACCGTATTTTTGATGCTCTTGTTGAGACTGACGGTTATTCCTTTATAGCTGTCGGCAGACCTGAAACGGCAGGCTGTTACTGCAAAATAAATTCTTATCTTAAAGAAGTTATTTCTATTTTATCAAATGAGTTTGACTACGTTGTAATTGACGGTGAGGCAGGTATTGAGCAGATTAACCGCAGAGTTATGGAAAAGGTTACGCATCTTCTGCTTATAACCGACCCGAGCAAAAAGGGCTGTCAGGTAATCAATACAATCAAGAGCGTTGCAGACGAGCTTGTTATGTATGAAAAAATCGGCGCAATCGTCAACCGTATGGCAGACGAATCACTTAAAGATTATATAGATACAAACGGCATAGAGGTTTTAAGCTATATTTCAGATGATAAAAATTTGTCTATGTTTGATATTCAGGGCGAAAATATTTTTAATCTCCCGGGTGAGTCAAACGTAGTAAAGGGTGTCAGAGAGGCACTTGAAAAGATAGAGGTGCTGTAATGAAGGATTTAAAGCATTTAATTTATTTTGAAAACCTACTTCAAGAGGCGAATAACGAGCTTGTAAAGCAGGCAGTTTCAGACGGTAAAAAGGCTGTCGCCTATACCTGTTATCATATCCCTGAGGTACTGCTCAATGTTGATAACTGTTTTTCAGTTCGTTTAAGAGCACCGAGAACAGGCTCAATGGATATTGCCACGTATTATCTCAGCTCATTTTTGTGCGGATATTCAAAGGCGCTTTTAGAGCGTGCGATCGAGGGCGGATATAATTTTCTTTCGGCTCTTATCGGCTCGGAATCCTGCTCGGAGATGAACAGATGCTATGAGTATTTTGAGCTTTTAAATCTTGTTGAAAATGATAAGTTCTTTGTGTCAATTGCCGATATTCCGTTTAAAATAGAGCCTCATACGATTAAGCATTACAAAAATCAGATGAAGCTTAAGGTACTTGATAAGCTTAATGAAGTTTACGGCGTTGATATCAGTGACGATTCACTGCGTAAGGCAGTTGAGCTTCATAATGAGGTATGCAGGCTGATAACCGAGATTGGTGAGTACAGGAAGGAAGATAACCCGAGAATTACAGGTTATGAATTCCACGTTATAAATCTTGTTACATACTGCTGTCCTAAATATCTGATTATTGACA
>JAFLSA010000039.1 GCA_022511185.1 Eubacterium sp. | reverse complement strand
ACGGAGATAAGACAGAGCTTACATTATACTACAGAGTCGAAGGCGACAAAAAAGACACCAAGCTTGAAACAAGAACGGTAGTACTTAACAATAAGCAGAAAGAAATCTTTAAGATTGAAGACGTTAAGGGCGAAGTGTACGCATATATTGAGCTTGAGGGTATTTCTGTTGCAAGCTATTCAAACAGCGTAACTATTTCTGCAGGTGACAAGGAGGGTTCAATCACCCCTGTTACAGGTATAGAAATAATAGACGGCGGTATGGTATAACAAATCATAAAAGTAGCGAGAAATTTCTTGCTACTTTTTTATTTTTATCATTGAATTTATAATGTATTAGTGATATAATTAGCAAGGTTAGGCAGATTTATTGTCTTACAAAGTTTTTAATTTAAAATTTTTATAAATTTAGGAGGATGTTTTAATGGCAAGAAAAAAGAAAACCATGGACGGTAACACTGCTGCGGCGCACGTTAGTTATGCGTTCACAGAGGTTGCCGCAATTTATCCGATTACTCCTTCATCAAACATGGCTGAGGAAACCGACGCTATGGCTGCAAGGGGAGTAAAGAACATTTTCGGTCAGACTGTTAGGGTTGCTGAAATGGAATCTGAAGCAGGTGCAGCAGGTGCTGTTCACGGCTCACTTTCAGCAGGTGCTCTTACCACAACTTATACTGCATCACAGGGTCTTCT
Organism: Eubacterium sp.; assembly: GCA_022511185.1. GTDB lineage: Bacteria > Bacillota > Clostridia > Oscillospirales > Acutalibacteraceae > Eubacterium_R. The sequence goes on along the minus strand of JAFLSA010000039.1, from coordinate 13,680 downwards.
CCTTATGATCCCTAATATGTATAAGATCGCAGGTGAGCTTATTCCGTCAGTTATTCATGTATCAGCTCGCTGCGTTTCAACTCACGCACTTAACATTTTCGGTGACCATTCAGACGTTATGGCTTGCCGTCAGACAGGCTATGCAATGCTCTGCTCTGCAAACGTTCAGGAGGTTATGGACCTTGGTGCCGTTGCTCACCTTTCATCACTTAAGAGCCGTGTACCTTTCCTTCACTTCTTTGACGGCTTCCGTACATCACACGAGGTACAGAAGATTGATATCTGGGATTATGATGATCTTAAGTCAATGGTAGATATGGACGATATTCAGGCATTCCGTGCACGTGCACTTAATCCTGAAAGACCTGTTCTTCGCGGTTCTGCTGAAAACAGTGATATCTTCTTCCAGCATCGTGAGGCTTGTAACAAGTATTATAACGATGCAGTTGCCACAACAGAGATGTATATGAACACAATCAACGAAAAGCTCGGCACAGATTACAAGCTCTTTAATTACTACGGTGCTGCTGATGCTGAAAGAGTTATCGTTGCTATGGGCTCTGTTTGTGATACAATTCAGGAAACAGTGGATTTCCTTAATGCTCGCGGCGAAAAGGTTGGTATGATCAAGGTTCATCTTTACAGACCTTTCTCTGTTAAGCATCTTCTTGACGTTATTCCTGAGACAGTTAAGACAATTTCTGTTATCGACAGAACTAAGGAGCCCGGCTCACTCGGAGAGCCTCTTTACCTTGACGTTGTTGCTGCTCTCAAGGGTTCAAAGTTTGAGGACGTTGCTGTATACGGCGGTCGTTACGGTCTCGGCTCAAAGGATACATTACCTGCTCATATTATTTCAGTTTACAACAATATGTCAGCTGATGAGCCAAAGCAGCAGTTCACACTCTCAATCCACGACGACGTAACAAATCTTTCACTTGAAGTTACAGAGAGTCCTGACACAACTCCTGCAGGTACAACCTCTTGTAAGTTCTGGGGTCTTGGTTCAGACGGTACAGTTGGTGCAAACAAGGATTCTATCAAGATTATCGGTGACAATACTGATATGTACGCTCAGGGTTATTTCTTCTATGACTCAAAGAAATCAGGCGGTATTACAGTATCTCACCTTCGTTTCGGTTCATCACCGATCACTTCAACATACCTCATCAATAAGGCTAACTTCGTTGCTTGCCACAATCCTTCATACGTAACAAAGTATGATATGGTACAGGATATTGTTCCGGGCGGTACATTCCTCCTTAACTGTATCTGGTCACCTGAGGAGCTTGACAAGGAGCTTCCTGCAGCAATGAAGAGATATATTGCTGAAAATGATATTCAGTTCTACACAGTAAATGGTATCAAGATTGCTGAGGAGGTTGGTCTCCCGGGTAGAGCATCAACAATTCTTCAGTCAGCATTCTTCACAATTTCAAACATTCTTCCTGTTGACAAGGCAATCGAGCTTATGAAGGCTGCCGTTGTTAAGAAGTTCTCCAAGAAGGGTGAGGCTATCGTAAACGCTAACCATGCAGGTATCGAGAGAGGCTCTAAGGAGCTTGTTAAGATTGACGTTCCTGCTTCTTGGAAAGACGCTGTTGACGAGCCTGCAGAGCTTATTGTTCCTACAGAGCGTCCTGAAATGAAGAAGTTTGTTAAGGAAATTCTTGATCCTGTCGGCAGACTTCACGGTGACGATCTCCCTGTTTCAACATTTGTTGACTGTGCTGACGGTGTATATCCTCAGGGCTCAGCTGCATTTGAGAAGAGAGGTATTGCAATCACAGTTCCTGAGTGGGACAGCACAAAGTGTGCTCAGTGTAATCTTTGCTCAATGGTTTGTCCTCACGCAGTAATTCGTCCTGTATGCCTTAGTGCTGACGAGGCTGCTAACGCTCCTGAGGGAACAAAGATGGTTGACCATAAGAAAGCTCCTTATAAGTACGCTCTTATCGTATCAACTCTTGACTGTACAGGCTGCGGCTCTTGTGCTAACGTTTGTCCTACAAAGTCACTCACAATGAAGCCTATCGCATCTCAGCTTCCTGAGCAGAAGATATTTGACGCTCTCGTTGACGTTGATGCTAAGCCTGAGGTACTTACAAACAATACAATCGGTGTTCAGTACAGAAAGCCATATCTTGAGTTCTCAGGCGCTTGCGCAGGCTGTGGTGAAACTCCATATGCAAAGCTTGCTACACAGCTCTTTGGTGACAAGATGTATATTGCAAACGCAACAGGCTGTTCTTCAATCTGGGGCGGTTCAGCTCCTTCAACACCTTACACTGTTGACAAGAAGGGTCACGGTCCTGCTTGGTCAAACTCACTCTTTGAGGATAACGCAGAGTTCGGTTACGGTATGATGCTTGCTCAGAAGCAGATTCGTGAAAGACTTGCTATGGATGCTCAGGTGCTTCTTGATACACCTGTTGCTGATAAGGTACAGGCTTGGCTTGATACTTATGAAGATGCTGAAACAAACACAGCTGCTGCTGATGCTTTGATTGATGCACTTAAGAATACTTCATTTGACGGTGAAGCTGCTGACGCTGCTGCTGACTTCCTCAAGGATGCAGATTATGCAGCTAAGAAATATCAGTTCATCTTCGGTGGTGACGGTTGGGCATACGATATTGGCTTCGGCGGTCTTGACCACGTTATCGCTGCTAATGAGGATGTAAACATCGTAGTATTCGATACAGAGGTTTACTCAAATACAGGCGGTCAGGCTTCAAAGGCTACACCTACAGGTGCTGTTGCTAAGTTCGCTGCATCAGGTAAGGTTGTTAAGAAGAAGGATCTTGCTCAGATCGCTATGAGCTACGGCTACGTTTACGTTGCACAGGTTGCTATGGGTGCAAATGCTGCTCAGTGCTTAAAGGCATTCCAGGAGGCTGCTGCTTATAACGGACCTTCAATTATCATCTGCTATGCTCCTTGTATCAACCACGGTATCAAGATGCCGTTCAACCAGACAGAGCAGAAGAAGGCTGTTGCCGCAGGTTATTGGAATCTCTTCCGTTATAATCCTGCTCTTATCGAAGACGGTAAGAATCCGTTCTCACTTGACAGCAAGGCTCCAACTGCTGACTATGTTGAGTTCATCGAAGGTGAAACAAGATATTCATCACTTAAGAGATCCTTCCCTGGCAAGGCAGAACAGCTCTTTGCAATCGCAGCAGAAAACTCAATTGAGAAGTACAATAAGCTTGCAAAGCTTGTTGATTACTATGCTCCGGATGCAGAGTAAAATATATCCATAAAATTATTAAGCTCCGTACCACTCGGTACGGAGCTTTTTTGCGGACTAACGGAGCGCTCTTGATGCATTGTATGGCGTCCGTTATTTTTTGTTGACATATTCAAGAAATCGTGTTAATATTAACACATAGAACATCTATGCATAGATGTAATTTGTAAAATCGGGAGGTTATTTTATGAAAATCAGTAAAGAGCTTTCAACAGGTACAATTCCTATTATGGTTTTATCTATACTTAAAAGTGAAGATATGTATGGGTATAAAATCATAAAAACGCTCGAGAAAAGGAGCGATAATGTTTTTTCGCTTAAAGAGGGTACACTCTATCCTATTTTACACTCAATGGAAAAGGAGAGGATACTCGAAAGCTACTGGGACAATTCTACAGGCAGAAAGAAAAAATATTATCATATCACCAAAAAAGGACTTAAGCTGCTTGAGAGTAAAGTTGAGGAGTTTGAAGAATTCACCGTTACTGTTAAAAAGGTTTTGCATTTCGCATAAAAAGGAAGAACTATGGATAAAAAAGATTATTTAGGCAAAGTAACGGAAAAGATTTTTGATGTAAATGCAAAAAATATGGTAACAACGGAGCTTGAAGGTCACATTGATGAAAGAATAGATTTTTATAAGGAAATCGGTTATGACGATCAGGACTCGGAGGAAAAGGCTGCCTATGCAATGGGAGATACGGACACAGTTGCCGCTCAGTTTGGAGAATTACATAACGATTTCTATAATCCTGTTTTTGACATTGTATTTCTTGTGATTTGGGCAGGACTACTCGTCGGAATATATTATCTCCTTCAGAAATATGTGTTTATTGATATAGGCTTATCATCATTGCTTTTATCGGCTTCCTGTCTTTCATTTGCATTTATGTTCGGTTACTCAGCCCTGTCACTTTTCAGAAACAGAATAGTACCGATTATATTTTCGCTGTTTGGTATAGGAGCAACAGGCGTATTTAATTATTTTGTGCTAAAAGAGCTTGACAAAAAAATGCACGATAGTCTGTCAAATTTGATGAACTTCATTTTTAAAACAGAGATTCCCGGCTCAAGTAACTACCCGAATGAAGAAAGGGTTATCCTTGTTATCTCGCTGATATCAGCTATTGCAGTTATTACTTTTCTGTTTTCGTTTATCTACAATATTAAGGTAAAGTATCTTGCAAACAAAAGATTTGACAATAAAATCAGGCATATGCTTATCGGGATTACAAGCAGCTTTACTTTAGCGCCAATTGTGTTGTGTGTACTGTTTTCGGTTAAATGTTATTACGATTTGAACACGATAAAAAATGAGTATTATGCGGCATATGACTATGTTATAGAATTATCTGAAAAATGCGACACTAAAGAGGAAATTATTGATTTTGTCGAAAAAAGCGATTATGAATTTACTGAGAAAACAGATGCAAAAGATAATTTGACAGGGTATATCTACAACTACAATCTTGTAGGTATCGAGATTCGTTTTGAACGCATTAAAAGCAAGGAGGAGATGAGAGAAGAGCAACAGGAAAAATTTGAAGAACTTTGGGACTATACAGAAGAGTTTGTTAAAAAGTATTATGGATATTCCGAAGTAATGCAGTCAGAACGATACAAATCCATAGTGAATTTATATAAAGATGCATTTAAAGAAAGTATTGATAAAAACGTTGAGAAGGAATATAACAATCAGGCCTTTTGCAAAATAAGCCTAATTCCCCGTACTTACTACTTTGATAACAGCTACGACAGGCCTTCAACCTCGTTCTTAGAGGTTAAGGAGGATAGGGAAAATAAATTATATCTTTATGAAACAAGAAGTCTTAATGATGCAGAAAAATATGATTATTACAAAGATATTATTCCTACAAAGCTTGAAATAACATATGATTTATCTGATGTAGAAAATTGCTTCTATGATTTCAGCTATACTATAGGTGAGGGACAATATAAGCACACTGAAGTGTTTAGTGCCGTTAAGCCAAATGAAAGAAATAGGGCAATTTATGAGAGCATAGACAAAGTTATTGAAATAATAAATTCAGATAAAGATATGAGCAGCAGTAAAATTTCAAAGCTTACAGGTGCAGCTCTTGACCTTCCTGAAATGACGAGAGAGGAATTTGAAAAACAGTTTTCAGCACTCGGAAGCTATTTTGGCAGTTATAAAGAAATTTTGTTAGATGCTTATGATATGACAACAAAATATGTTTTTGATGACTGGTATTTCGTATTATTAGGAATACCATATAAAGAAATTTACGCGTATGACAAATACGGTAACCTTATTAGAAATGAATATCTGAGGGATACTCCTGTAATGATAAATTATGACGGTGAAGACGGCCAGAAGAAGGTGCGTATTAACGGCGGTTATTTTGATAAAAAGGGTTATTTTTATTCACAGCCTGACTATGCACCGTACTATACAGCCGACGGAAAAAGGTTTTATTACTATTGCAAAACCATAGAGGATAAAACTCACACCGTAGGTAACACGAAGGAATATTATCTCACCGACAGAAATAATTTATTTTATAATGCAGATGTCTGCTTTATTGATAAAAACGGTTATCTGTATTTTAATTCCGGCAATCTTAAATATGATGAGGAAGCTAAAAAATTCAAGTTGCCAAACGGCAACGAATATACAAAGGCTTTTGAAACAAGCTGGGATGAAAACGGCAATCCGATTTTGCAGAGTGATGAAAACGAAACAACAAATGCAATATTTTAAAGTTAAAGGCTCAGGGGGTTATCCCCTGAGCCTTTATAAGTCAGTCTATAACGTGTCTTGTCTTTACATTGCTTGGGAGTGGCGTTGTAATGAGACCGCCAGAAAAACGATTTGAGCAAAATTCTCCGGGTATATCACATATATATTTATCTTCGTTTTCATAAAGATTATCCGAAGCAGCGACATATATTCTGGTTGTATCAAGAGCACGAAAGCTATCAATTGATATTATTGACTGTATATTTCCATGCGGAAGCAGAATCCTGTCAAAAGGTTTTCTGTTAATCCAATGAGTTCTGATTCGCTTTGTTATGTCCTTTGCTGTACCAATGTAGATTTGGCAATAATCATCCAAAACCATCATATAATAACCGGATACGCCGCGATAAATGTTTAAATCTAAAACCGGAATAAATTCTTGATTACGGGTTAGAAACTCGTTGATAGCCGCGTTAAACTTTTCTCTGTCTAAAGAGGAAAAGAATTTCATATTCCAATCAAAATTCTTCATACAGTTTTCGTAATGCCATTTGCACCATTCATCTGTGTAGACCGTATAAGTATCGTCGGTGTAGGGTTCAAATCCCAAGCGCTTATAATTTAACCGAAATTGTTCATATGTTTTGCGCAACCCTGGATTTAAGTTTACTTTAGGGTAAAAAGAATTTTTATTGTCAACAACTACATAATTTTCACGTGTCAGTTTGTATCCATATTTACTGGCTCTCAATTTAAGCCCAAAATGTTGTTGCATTTTGAACCCCCTCCTTTTGTAAAATCCTTTTTCTTGTCTATTTATCTTTTATACTATATAATTCAACATAATTCAACTCCATTTCCTTTCCGAAAATTCCGATTATTTTAGATGCTTATAAACTCAATTGCCTCATCCAAGTCTTTGCATTTTGCAATAATAAAACTGTCGGTTTCTTTGTCGCCTTGCCAGAGGTCGGGCACCATAATTGTCTTACAGCCTGCGCCTTGTGCTGAAAGTAATCCGTTTCGGGAATCCTCAATTGCATAACATTCGGCAGGGGAGAGGTCTAAAAGCTCAGCCGCCTTCTCGTATATATCAGGTTCAGGCTTTGATTTTTCAACCATATCACCGCTGACTATTATGTCAAAAAAATCAATGATATCTGCACTTTTCAGGTTTCTTAATATGGTGTTTTTATTACTTGAAGAAGCGATTGCCGTTTTAAAATTATTTTCTTTCAGATAGTTAAGAATATTGTATAAGCCTTTTTTGACAGGCACTTTATTTTTGCTGATAAATTCATCAACGTACTCGTCGCAGTATTTTCTGAAAAGTTCAATATCAAAGTCTTTGCCATATTCTTCCTTAAGCATTTTATTTACGGTTTTTACGTTCATGCCGAGAGCCTTAAAAACCATATCTTCCGTTTTCTCAATATTCATTTTTTTGCCTGCATAATCCCAAGCTTCTATACCTAAACGCTCAGTGTCAAACAGCACGCCGTCCATATCAAAAATAACTGCTTTCATATTAACATTACCTTTCTACAAATATTATACAATAGATTTGTATACATAATCAAGAATATAGGTGATTCTACGATTCATAGGGTGACAAAATATTGTTTTACTGTTAAAATTGGGATGAGGAGTGATTGGTATGGATAATAATACAACAGGTGCTTTTATTGCACAGCTCAGGAAAGAAAATAATCTGACTCAAAAGCAGCTTGCAGAAAAACTTAATGTTACAGACAAAGCAATATCACGCTGGGAGACAGGAAAGGGTTATCCGGAGGTTTCAATGCTTATACCGCTTTGTGAACTGTTGGGTGTGTCTGTAAATGAGCTTTTGACAGGTGAAAGAATAGAAAAGGATAAAATTATTGACAACTCAAACAGGGTAATTGTTGACACTATGATAAAATCAAACAGCGCAATTAATACCTTGTATTACGTAATGCTTGCGGTTTTTGTTATTGTTCAGCTCGCAGTTTTTTACGGCGTTCCATTTACGGCCGGTCAAGGCGATGAAATGGGGATAATATTTTTCTATGTTTTAGCCACCTTTATTAATTCAATCAGTATGGGTTTTATTAAAGGCAAACGAAAGTTTTTTATTCCTGTAGCAGCAGGGCTTATGTTTGTTCCTATGGGATTTGCTGATTATGCTAATTTTGCGAGATTTGACGGCGAAGAGCTTGCACTGTATATTATCGTATTTTTTGTTGTATCGTTTTTAGGACTGCTTTTTGGCGTGCTGATAAAACTGTTTATAAACTTAATAAGAAAGTTAATAGAAAAAACAAAGGATTGATACCGAATAGTATCAATCCTTTTTATGTAATTTATCCGTTAAGAATTGCGAAGTTTTCTTTGTTGCATTTATAAAGGTTCTGGTAAACCTTGAAATTCCTGTCGTAAACAGCCTTATGTTCTTTATTAGGATGATAAACTGTCTTTGCAGGAATGAGCTTTTTAACGTCCTTCATTGTCGGGATAATGCCTGTACCTACGGCGATACAAGCCGCCGCACCGACTGCGCCGATATTCTGAGGTGAATCAACAACCTCAACATCTCTCTGTAAAATATCAGCGAGAATCTGGCACGTGGTTTCACCCAGCGCACCGCCGCCGCAGAAGCGAACAGCCTTTGACGTTTTAACCTTTTTTTCCTGTCTTTCAAGCATCCAGCGCATATGGAAGCAGATGCCCTCGACTACTGAACGGATAAGCTCTGTCTTACCTGTTTCAAGGCGGATGTTAAAGAACATACCTGCCGCATTCGGATCTTCAAAAGGACAGCGGTTGCCGTGCAGCCACGGGGTGAAAATTACTCCGTTTGAGCCTGCAGGGATTGAGTCGATAACCTCTTCAAGATAGTCATACATATTAAACTCAATCTGCTCAAGACTGTCAGCAGCATTGCCGTATTTTCTAAGAAACACGCCGATTTCATCAAGTGCAAGGTGATCCTTTACCCAGCCAACGCATTTATTGGAGGTCTCAAGCTCGCCGAAATAGTTATATGATTCAGGGTCAGCACCGACGATTGCCGCCATCATAGCACCTGCATCAACCTTCTGCTCTGCGCATACAGTGCCTACCCAGCCTGACGTACCTGAATAAATGTGCGTGTCGCCGTTTTCAACAGCACCTGCGCCAACGCCGATAAGCGAAGCGTCACCGCCGCCACCGTAAACAGCAGTTCCGGGTGCAAGACCAAGCTCACTTGCAGCCTGCTCGGTAACTTCACCGACTTTTTCAGTACACTTTTTAATAGGAGGAAGGTGCTCAATATTTACACCGACCATATCGCAAATCGGCTTGCACCAGCCCTCGTGACCCTTTCTTGTATCGTAAAGGAGCGTTGCAAAAGCAGAGTCCGTTGTCATAACAAACTCACCGCTTGCACGGCAGATGAGGTATTCCTTGATATCAAGCCATTTGTAAATCTTCTTGAAGTTTTCAGGCTCGTGAGCCTCAACCCACTTGTATTTCCAGATAGGGTCTTTAACAGATGATGAAACAGCACCTGTGTATCTGAGGTATTTTAAGAGCTTCGTCACCTCAGCACCGGCAATCTGAATACCGTAGGCAATACCCTTTTTCAGCTCTTCTCTTGCTCGCTGATCCATATACGTCATAGGACGGCGGATACAATTACCCTCCTTATCAACAAGGACAAGACCCTGCATTGCAGAGCAGAAGCTGATACCCTCGACCTGCTCTTTCTTGATATTAGGAGCCTTTTCAAATACAGTCTTCGTGGTGATGCACATTGCCTCCCACCATTCGTCTGCATCCTGCTCAGCGCCACCTTTAACACCTGTTTCCTCATCAACGTACAGACCGTAGCCTTCTGTTGAGGAGGCAAGAATGTTAATGGTCTTGTCAATCTCAATCAGGCAGGTTTTGACACCTGTTGTTCCGATGTCATAGGTGATTACGTACTTGCTCATATTTGTCCTCCTTATATATGGATAATATTGTTTATTTTGAAAATGTGAATGCTGATTCAATGAATTTAAGCAGCTGAGTTATAATCTGCTCGTCGTCTGTTTCATTGACGTCAACGCCTGTGTAAATCCTGAATTTTTCCCTGTAATAATCACAGGTGTATGCAAACTGCAAGGACGTCAGCAGGCTGTCAAGAAACAACGCAAAAAGACGTGGATTAAGGTCAGAGCGCACGTCGCCGCTTTCAAATGCCTGACCGATTGAGGTTATATAAATCGAGCTTCTTTTGCTCTCAATTTCCTCAACAATTGCCCTTATCCTTTCAGCAGAGCCTTTTTGAGAGCTGATTTCGTTATACATCTTGATATAGTTTGAATGTTTTTTTGAATGAGCACAAATGGTGCGAATCAGCTTTTCAGCCTTAATAAGTAACTTGTCGTCACTTATCATAATGTCATAAAGTGCCTTTTCAAGTATATCCGTGCCGTGCTTAAGGCAGGTTATAAACAAATCCTCTTTTGTTGCAAAGTACTTGTACATAAGACCTATTGATATACCTGCTTTTTTTGCTATTACGTTTATGTTGGCATTTTCATATCCCTTTGATGAAAATTCCTCAATACCGACTTCAAGAATTAAATTTTTTCTCTCGTCGTCAGCTCTTTCAAAGGCATCCTTGTGATATTTTTTTTTAGGCATTTGATGAATTTTGTAGCATTGCACAAAAAGGATATTTGCGATTTGTACAAGGTCTACAAATCCCCCTTGCTTTTGGTGTTGTTATCGAAAATATACTACCATTATTTTTGCGTTTTTGCAATAAATATGACTAAATTTTAACCGAAATGTATTTGACAAATCGTTAAAAAGTGATATACTTAAATTGTAAAATTATTGAGTGAATGCTTACACCGTATTGGTGAGCAGTCGCTCACAGCAAAATATATTAAAGGGGGATTTTTTTATGGATACAAGATTTGCTATTTCAGAGTATCCTGATGCAGCGGTTCTCACAGCTCGTCTTGATGCGCTCATCAAAAAACCAATTTATTCAATCAACCGTGACGCTCTTAAGAAGTATGAAGAGGAATATTTCGACAAGAAGTGTGCAAAGTCAAAGGAAATGATTGCAGAAGCAAAGCAGGTTATTCCGGGTGGTGTTCAGCATAACCTTGCTTTTAACTATCCTTTCCCAATCGTTATGACAAAGGCAAAGGGTAACAAGCTTTACGATGTTGACGGTAACGAGTATTTCGATTTCCTTCAGGCAGGCGGTCCGACAATCATCGGCTCAAATGATGATGTTGTTAAGGAAAAGGTTAAGGAGCTTCTTGACGATTGCGGTCCTTCAACAGGTCTTTTCCATCCGTATGAGTATGAGCTTGCAAAGAAGATTTCTGAGTGCGTTCCGTCAGTTGAGATGTTCCGTATGCTCGGCTCAGGTACAGAGGCTTGTATGTGTGCTGTTCGTGTTGCTCGTCTTGCAACAGGTAATAAGAACATAATCAAAATGGGCGGTGCTTACCACGGCTGGTCAGATCAGCTTGCTTGGGGTATGCGTGTTCCGGGTACTCTTAATATGCAGTCACACGGTGTTCCTATGTTCGTATTCAAGCATACACAGGAATTCTTCCCGAATGACCTTAAGAGCCTTGAGAAGAAGCTCATCATCAATAAATTCCGTGGCGGCACAGCTGCTGTATTCATTGAGCCAATCGGTCCTGAATCAGCAACTCGTCCTGTAGATAAGGACTTCCCGAAGGGCGTACAGGCTCTTTGCCGCAAGTACGGTGCTCTCCTTGTTTGTGACGAGGTTGTATCAGGCTTCCGTATCGGTCTTTCAGGTGCTCAGGGTTACTATGGTATTGATCCTGATATCACAATCTTCGGTAAGATTATCGCTGGCGGTTATCCGGGTGCAGGCGGTATCGGCGGTCACAGAGAGGTTATGAAGTATCTCGGTGCAGGTCTTGATAAGGCTGAGGGCAAGAAGATTCATAAGGCTATGTGCGGCGGTACAATGGCTGCTACTCCGCTTTCATGCTGTGCCGGTTACACAGTAATCTGCGAAATTGAAAAGAGAAATGCTTGCCAGGTTGCAGGCCAGATGGCTGACAGACTTGTTAAGGGTATCAACGAGTCAATTAAGAAGTATGACCTCCCATTCGTTTGCTACAACATCGGCTCTGTATGTCATCTTCACACAGTTGCTACAATGCACTTTAAGGTTGACTGGAAGAAGCCTTGGACAATTCCTTCAGTTCTTAAGCAGACAGGCATCCGCCAGACAGAGATGCAGTATATGGGTGCTGCTTATATGGCAGAGGGTCTTGTAACTCTCGCAGGCTCACGTCTTTACACCTCATCTGCTTATACGGAAGAGGATATTGATGAATGTATCCGTCGTTTTGACAAGGTACTTTCTCAGTGCGAGGAGATTAACTATTAATTCAAATATTTAAGGGAGCGGTTTTCCGCTCCCTTTAGTACCATTGATATGGAGTTAAATATTAAGGAGAAAAATTTATGGCTTACGAAATTGAAGAAGCAAAAAGATTAGTTGTTGAGGCAGGCAAAAAGCTCCTTGAAACAGGCTTGATTGCCCGTACATGGGGCAACGTTTCAGCAAGAATCAGTGATACTCAGTTCGTTATCACTCCGTCAGGCCGTGCATATGATACACTTACTCCTGATGAGGTTGTAGTTGTTAATATCGAGGACTGCTCACACGAGGGCGACATCAAGCCGTCATCTGAAAAGGGTATCCACGCTGATTCATATAAGCATCATCCGCTTGTTGATTTTGTTATCCATACTCATCAGAAGGCTGCCACAATCGTCAGCATCACAGGTATGGAAATCAGAAATGTGTATAACGAGTTCAAGCCTGTTCTTGGTGATATTGTTCCTGTTGCAGAATATGCAATGTCAACCACAAATCCGCTTCGTAAAAAGGTTGAGAAGTGCATGATGGAAAATCCGAGCTGCCGTGCATTTATGCTTATGCACCACGGCACACTCTGCTTAGGCAACAGCTATGAGGAAGCATTTGAGGTTGCAGAAACCTTGGAAAAATGCTGTGAAAAGGTAATTAAGGATAACTATCTCCGTCATTCCTGGGATAAGGTTTATTCAGATGAGGCTATGAGAAATTATTTCCTCAATAAAAATGATGCAGGCAAGATGCCTGAGTCAATCTGTGACCTTGGCTCATCTATCAGAAACGGTCATATTTTCACATTGACATATGATGGCGGCAAGAAGGTTGACGTTGATATTGAAACAGGTCTTGGTGTAAACGGTATTGCACCTAAGTGCGCAAAGATTCACAGAGCAATTTATCAGGTTGAGGATTACACAATGATAAATCATCTTACCAATCCTTACGTTGTTGCTGAGTCTTGCCTTGGTGAAACAATGTATCCGATGATTGACGATTTTGCTCAGATTGTCGGTGTTAATGTTAAGAACTGCCCTTGGATTGACGGTGATACTGATGAATGTGCAGCTGAGATCGGTGAAGCAATTGACGGCAAAAACGCTGTGCTTATCGAGGGTAACGGTGCTCTTGTGGCAGGCAACAGTGAAGGCGATATGCAGGCTCTTGAAATAATTATGGAAAAGGGCTGTGAGGCCGCTGTTTGTGTTGATGTTTTCAACCGTCCGCACTATGTTCCTAAGGCAGAATGCCTCCTTATGAGAACAGTTTACCTCGCAAAATATTCAAAGCAGATTAATAAATAATCTA
>JAFLSA010000038.1 GCA_022511185.1 Eubacterium sp. | reverse complement strand
AGATAAGGCAAATTAGCCATTTTAAACCGTGTTCGGATTTGGTTTACTTTGCCTTATTAGAGCTGTATATAGATACTGCCTAATTGCAAAAAACGGAAAGTACAAAAACAGGCGAGAACACCAATGTTCCCGCCTGTTTTTGTACGGTTATGCGCTTTTTAGGAAGTCTGGATTAATCCCACTCTAAGCCTGTTACCTTGTCAAGATCAACACCTTTTGTATCGTGTACTTTAGCGATAAGTGCAACAAGTGAAGCTGTCATTCCCGGTACTGCAAGACAAAGAGTAATAACAGGAACAGCAGTGTTGCCAAGTTTTGTAATTAGCGGAAGTCCGATTACGTACGCAACAATATATCCAACACCGATTGCGAGAAATTGAGCAGACACAATTGACGAACGGAGATTCGTGGGTGAAGATTCGGTAATTATCATAACATTGATATCAGACGTTCCCCAATAGCTGCCTACCGCAGCACCGCAGAGAATTCCCACAAGATAAGGATTCCATGCACCGTTTGAGCCTACCGTGAATAAAATGAACGATACTATTGTGAGCGCCGTCATAAATATTGCGGAGCCTCTCCTGCCGAGATAGTCTGCAAAAAATCCTACTAAAACCTGAGCAATCGCACTGCCTACAGGGAATAAAAACAATGCCTGAGTAACTGCTCCGATACTTGCTGCGTTCAATGCCTCGTCAAGCGTTTGATATATTCCGCCTGAAATGTAATTCTGAGCAAAGCCATATGACATCACGACCTGATAATGCATAGTTATTATTACTCCGAAATTGGAGAGTGCAGTCACTATAAATGCCCAGCGAAGCTGTTTATGCTGCATAGCAAATTTAAGCCCTGCAAAGAAACCGCCCTGCTTGTCAAGTGAAGATTTTGATGCTTTTTCAGCCTCGATTTCCTCATCTGTCATATTAAGATATCTCAGCCTTGAATCAATAAAGGCGTCCGTTTCTCTTGCAAAGAAAAGAGCTATGAAGGAGCTGACAAGACCTATAATGGCAGGCACCAGATAAACTACTCTCCACTGCGAAGCATCGCTCATAAACAAGTGTCTGAAAAGAGGTACAAGCATTACGCCGAGCGTTGCGACGGCCTTTATGATTGAATAGATTTTTGCCCTGTGCTTAGCAGGTGATGACTCCATAATATAAACGACCTGCATATCATGAGGGACGAAAAAGAGTATTATTACCGTACCGATAACGTATGGTATAATGCCGTTAAAGATTGCAATCAGGAATAAACCAACGCCCATTCCAAGCGTATTTATTACAAGAAACAGCTTGCGACCGAATCGGTCTGAAAGCGGCTTGTAAAATATTGATATTGCCTGAAACGGAATACCGATAAAGCCAATCAAATCAAGCATACCTACCGAGCTGTTGCCGAATCTTGCCATAAGGTCATTTGCAATCTCAGTTTTCATCAGAGTGTTGATTTGAGATGCAATTTCATCGGTAACATAAATCAAACTGATTAGAAATACAAGATAAATCAAGTAATAGCTTCTTTGGGGTTTAGCCTTTTCCTTTTCCCATTTTTTGATTTCACGAGCCTTTTTGTCGGCTCTTTTTTTCATTTGCTCAGGGGTTAATACCTTTGTTTTCATAATATTTACCTTTATTTCTTATCAAGAACCGCATCTAATGCCGATTTTACATTCTTTTTACAGTCTGTATAATTTTCTGACGGATGAGCCTCATAAAGTTTTTGACCGCCGTAGAAAATTGTCGGTACATAGTAATAATCATACTGTGCTGAAATTTCAGGCTGTTCGCTTTCCTCAATCCAGTCAATCTGAATTTCACTGTAAGCAGGATTTTCTTCCACAAGCTCACTGACTGCTCTTTTTGCATAGTGGCAGTATGGGCAATCCTCAAGATAAAAAAGTGTAATTTTTTTCATTTTGTATTCTCCTGAATTTATTAATCAAAGTAATGACGTTTATTTTATTATACAAATTTCGGCAAATAATCACCGTGTGCTTCAATCAATTCATCACACATTTTTATAATCGTATCAATATCAAGCTCGCTTGACGTGTGAGGGTCGAGCATTGCTGCAAGATAAACGTCATTTTTCTTATGACTTCTTGCCGCCTCTATCGTCATAAGCTGGCAGTTTATATTTGTCATATTAAGTGCGGCACACGCTATGGGTAAAGCGCCTACTGTCGTAGGATGAATACCGACACCGTCAACAAGACAAGGCACTTCAACGCACGCTTCCTCAGGGAAGTTTGTAATCAGATGATTTGTGTTGAGAACATTGCCGCCTATTTTATACGGGGTGTTTGTAACAACTGCTTCCATAATGCGTGAAGCATACTCTTTTGAACGTGAAAATTCTCTTACACCGCTGAGCTTCAGTTGTTCAAATTCCTCTTTCCAGCTTTTAATCTGATTAACACAGCGTCTTGGATATTCGTCAAGAGGGATATTATGCCTTTTAATCAATTCCGGATATTTGCTTTTAATGAAATAAGGATTATATTCAGCGTTATGTTCACTGCTTTCCGTGCAGTAATAACCGAATCGCTCCACATAAATATTTCTTACCTGATCATCAAATTCAGTGTCATCAATAAGGCGCTGGCGTACTCTCTTTCTGATTTCGGGATAGAGGTCATTGCCGAACTTATCCTCAATTTTCAAGAGCCAGGCCTGATGGTTAATACCTGCAATCAGCTCTTTTCTCTCATCAACATATTCCTCCATACCTACACCATTAAGTATTGACTGTGCACAGGTCTGAACAGAATGGCAAAGTCCTACGGTATTGGCAAAAGAATAACGCTGAACATATCCTGTAATCATTGCCATTGGATTAACATAGTTAAGGAACATTGCATCAGGGCAAACCTCCTGCATATCATTGCAGAAATCTTCAACAACAGGGATTGTGCGTAATGCCCTCATAATTCCGCCGATGCCGAGAGTATCACCGATTGTCTGCTGTAAGCCGTATTTTTTAGGAATTTCAAAATCAGTAATTGTGCAAGGGTCATAGCCTCCAACCTGAATTGCATTTATTACAAAGGAGGCATCTTTAAGAGCAGCTTTTCTGTTTTCAACGCCGAGATAGGTTGTTACTCTTGCAGGATTGCCGAGAAAATTATTCATTGCATCAACGATGAGTTTGCTTTCATTTAGCCGCGACTCGTCAATATCATAAAGTGCGAACTCACTGTTTTTTAAGCAATCTGTCAAAAGACAATCACCGATGATATTTCTAACAAATACTGTGCTGCCTGCACCCATAAAAGTAATTTTTAACATAATTAAATCTCCTGTCGTTTATGATTTAAAATTGAATTTGTTACTCTGAGAGCAAATATGATGCAATATATTCTGTATCAGGCTCTGTTGAGATTTTCGGATCATTCAGGTTGAAACTTGCAATCAGTCCGTTTTCCTTTGCAGCAAGAGCAAAATGGCAGAGTGCTATACCCAAGTCGATTTTCTGTATATCCCCTACAGATGTACTGCTCATAGGCTTGTTTCTCTTTATATAAAAGTGAACGGCATTATCATCTACCACAACACGCCAAGGTTGTTTATTAACTGCCGACGGCGACCAGCGAACCAGCTCAAGTACTTTTGCAAGCTTGCCTGCCTTCTCCTCTGTCAAAGGCGTATCAAATGAGCCGTCGAAAAACAGCTTTTCAAACGGTAATCTGCTGTCAGCCTTAATGGCTTTACGCATTATACCTTCTTTTATGGACATCTTTTTCGCCGTATAGCCGAGAGGACTTACGCATGGCATTATCTCATTTTCACTAAGCTCCATCGCACGCTCAAAGGAACCGCGGTCCATTGTTCCGCCGATCCATACCGTACCGATACCAAGTGACTGTGCATACAGCACAAGCATTTCAAATGAGTATCCGTAAGCCTCTTCAACATATCCCTCACGCTGAGTTTTGGCTCCAATGAAAAGATTTGTTCCGCTTACAACAGGACATCCTAAGCCCTGTTCTTTTGCGTTAAGGAATCTGAATTCTATCGGTATTCCATACGGATTTTCTATATTTTCCATAAATGAGGACAGCTTTTCCATATTCTCTTTACTAATCTCTCTGCCGTCAAATGTACGAACGCTTCTTCTGCTGCGTACAAGCTCTTCTATATGCTCCATAACAATCCCCTTTATAATTTATATTTATCATAATTTTACCATAGTAAAAACGGTGAGTCAATTACTGAAAATGATATGCAAAACAAAGTTATTGAATTTTTAATTTTTAAATGTTATAATAAAAATAGATTGAGCCCAATATAATTTACGAGGCGATTTTATGGCATTTAATATCCAAAGATATATGACCCGCGGAGTTGTGAGAGTAGTAACCGATTCTCTGCGTGCAACTGCTAAAAATTCAAAGGAAAGCAAGTTTATGAAATCCTTTGCAAGCGCATCACGGGTGGCATCTAAAAAGCGTTATGCCGCTGAAAAGAAGGGCGAACATATACCGCCGTTTTTGATTGCAAGCATAACGAGCACCTGTAACCTCCACTGTGCAGGCTGTTATTCAAGAAGCAACAATGCCTGCTGTGACAGCGCACCTGTCAATCAGCTAAGCGCCGAGGAATGGAATAAAATTTTCGCTGAGGCTGACGAGCTTGGTATCAGCTTTATTCTTCTTGCAGGCGGTGAACCGCTTATGCGTTACGACGTAATTGAACAGGCTTCACAGCACAAAAACATTATGTTCCCGATTTTCACTAACGGCACGTTTTTAAGCGAAAAGTATCTTGACGTGCTTGACGAACATAGAAATCTCGTCCCTATTATCAGCATTGAGGGCGATGAAAAAATCACCGACGAAAGACGTGGTGACGGCGTTTATAAAAAGGTTACAACTGCTATGCAGAGTATAAAAGACAGAGGTATGATTTTCGGCGCATCTGTCACAGTTACTACCGAAAATATTTACGAGGTTTATTCCGACGAATTTCTTGATAATCTGTATGACCTCGGCTGTAAGGCAGTAATATTTGTTGAATTTGTGCCTGTCACTGAGGAAAGCACGCATCTTGCTCCAACAGAAAAAGAACAGAAATTTATGCACAAGCAAATCAAAAAGCTCCGCCGCAGAAAAAGAGGAATGGTATTCATCGCCTTTCCCGGTGATGAAAAAAGCTCAGGCGGCTGTGTTGCGGCAGGAAGAGGCTTTTTCCATATCAACTCTCACGGCGGTGCAGAGCCTTGTCCGTTTTCACCGTATTCCGATATCAACGTTCGTGACACATCACTCAGAGAAGCACTCAAATCACCTTTATTTGCCGCACTTCAGTCGGAGGGTCTGCTCGTTGATGACCATATCGGCGGCTGCACGCTCTATATGAACAGAGATAAAGTTGAGGCTTTAATAAAGAGTGACGAAACAGCAATGGTATAAAGAGTTAATAATTCTTACAATGTTGGAGGATATTATGAAATTGCGGTAAGGTATTATTCCCAATCAGGCAGAACAGAAAAAATTGCCAATTCAATTGCAAAAGCAACAGGAACAGAGGCAATTTCCGTTACTGATGAAGCAGTGCTTAATGATAAATATGACGGTCTCTTTCTCGGTGGTGCACCGTACGCAAATATAATGGCTCCCGAGTTAAAGAAATATGCCGACACTCTGTCATCAGAAAATGTTAATACCGCCGTACTGTTTACAACAGCCGGATGGTCAAGAAGAATGATTCGAGCGTTAAGAAAAATTTTAACAAAAAAAGGCATCAATGTACTACAAGAAGCATTTTTCGTTCAGGCTTCACAGGTTGACAGCAAAATACCCGAAGCTGAAAAATTTGCAAAAAATATTTTAACTGAAATAAAATAAACAGTTTCAAAAAAAGGATTGACCTGAGCTGGTCAATCCTTTTTGTTTGTTTTCATTAATGTAATTATTACCATAAACTTTTCCATTTTATTGTGTTTTTATAGTAATAAAATTTATGTTATAATTTTTTTGAAAAATTTGTAAGGTTTTGTCGTTAAAACCGTACTAACATATAAGGAGTATTCGTGAAAGGAGGTGCAGCACCTACGGAAAAGAATAATAAGAAAAAAGCGGACGCCCTGTTTAAAGCCGCTTATGAAGAAAATTATGTTTCTATCTACCGATACTGTCTTTCAAAGCTGAAGGACCATAATGTTACGGAGGACTGTGTTCAGGAGGTCTTTTTAGTTTTATATAAAAGATATCTTGCCGGTGAAGAAATCATTTATGTGAAATCCTTTCTTATGAAAACCGCAAGCAACCTTGTACATAAGGAATTTGATAAAATCAAAAAACAGCAGGAAACGATTGATATTGATGACGTTATCAATATACCGAGCCAGAATGAAAACATTGAAGAGCGTCTGACCTTTGATGAATATTCAAGGCAGATAAGTGCTGCACTATCCACACTTGATGCCACTATCTTTACGCTCAGATACGTAAATGAATATAAAATTGAAGAAATCGCAAAGCAGCTTGATATGTCTATTTCCGCAGTAACAACAAGGCTGTCAAGAATAAGGCAAAAGCTGAGAAGGATTTTTGACGATAAACTAAAATAAAATGAAAGGAGTTCAATATGGCCCAAATTAGCATTAATAACAAAGTGCTTAGCAATATTGAAAGTGATAATATTGCAGAAATACTTAATTGTATGATAGACGATGAGCTGAGCAAGGATATTGAAAATGTTGATACTGCCTTCGTTGATGAGTGTGTTAATGCTTTGCTTGAGCTTGAAAAGGAAAGTAATCATCTTGCAATCTTGGTTCCGCTTATCAGTAGTGATAAATTCCTTAAAAGGATAACTAACAGTAACCGAAGTGCTTTTAAAAACCTCAATGTTTTTGCAAAAACTGCAATCATCGCGGCAATAATTGCAAGCAGTACGTTTACAGCCAACGCAATGGTGCAGTCGGTAACAGGTGTGGATATTATTTCAACTATTGCAAAGAAAATTGAGCAGAGCATAGGAAGCAGTGTAAATAATGATGCGGATAGCTTTAATGAGGATTACTCTGATTTATTTGAGAAGACGACAACCCGTGCAAGCGAGCCTGCATCATCACAGGCAAATAATAATGATAGTAAAAACATTACCGCATCAGCACAAAATACTGATGAAGAAGTATCAAAGCAAAATATAACATCCAATGATAACGGATACGATGAAAACGAAACAACAACCGTTGTCACGACCAAAGAACCGACGACAGCTGCAAAGCCGATTATAACCCAAAAAGATGAAAAGAACAGAACGCTTGTGGGCATATATGCTGACATTACAAATTTCAAAACAGATTATATTTACGGCGAAAAATTCAGCTACGACGGTTTAAAGCTATACGCAAATTATGATGACGACAGCCACGAGGCGTTAAGCCTTAACGATTGTTATTACACTAAGATATATACTACAAATGAAACTGCAAACTATACATTAGCTATTATTTACAAAACATGCAAGCTTGAAATTGATATTACGGTAAGACCCGATGAGGATACAAGAGGGTCAGATATCTGCAGTAACAGTAATTTTGATTACTTGCTGACGAGCAAGGGCGCATACATAACTGCCTATAAGGGTAAAGCCGAAAGCCTTGCAATGAATTACGTTGACGGTAATAAGGTAATCGCAATCGGCGCAGGTATATTTGAAAATAATAATGTTAAAGAAGTTTCTGCTGAATACGTTACAAAGATATTTGAAAATGCATTTAAAAATTGCACTTCACTTATTAAATGTAATACGCCGAATGCCGTGTATATCGGCGCAAGCGCATTTGACGGTTGTGAAAAGCTGAATAACATTTCTTATTCAGACAGTATAACCTATCTCGGCACAACGGCTTTCAGAAAAACTGCAGTAGAAAATGCAATAATCCCAAGCGGTATCATAAAAATACCGGACTATTTATATGAGGACTGCACTCAGCTTAAGCAGGTCGATTTTAAAGGAAGGGTTACTGAAATAGGTAAAAGCTCCTTTGCCGGCTGTACTGTTCTTGAAAGGATAAACGGCTGTGAAAGCATAGTCACGGTAAATAATTATGCCTTTTATGATGACGAGCTGATGGACTTTGATGCCTTTCCGCAGAATATTAAGTCGGTTGGTGAATGTGCATTTTATCTGTGCCAGAATTTAAGCATAGGCTCATTGCCGCAGAGTATTACCTCACTCGGCAAATCATCGTTTGCATACTGCACAGGGCTTACAGAGCTGACGATACCAAAGGGTATTACAGTCATTCCGTATGAGGCATTTCGCGGTTGCGGTGCGAAAACGGTAAGCATTCCTGAGGGTGTTGTGACCATTGAGGATTACGCCTTAAGAGCAATTAAAGCGACAGAAATCACCCTGCCGAACTCACTTAAGAAAATAGGCAGTAACGGTATTTATTCACCGCTCTTAAGAAAAATCTATATGGGCAAAAACCTTGAGGAAATAGCTGATGATGCGATTTATCCGTCACGCTCAGTTGTGCTTTATGTTTACAAAGACAGCTTAGCTATGGAATATGCCATTGATAAGTCTATTAATTACGAAATAATTAATCTGGGTAAATAATTAAAGGAGGAATTAAAATGAAACAAATCAAAAAATATATTTCATTATTATTAGCAGTGCTTATGCTGTTAACGTCTGTTCCGCTGACTGCACTTGCTGATGAGAGGGTTGACCAGAGCGGCGGCAATGACACTGTGAGCTGGACCTACACTGCATCAACAGATACTCTTTATATGAACGGAGAAAGTATTTATCTTGACAAGTATGGCACACTCCCCACGTATAAGGACGATAAATACGTTGATATTACATTCTCTCATCTTGTTATAGGTAAGGATGTTAAGGAGATTACCAGCGAGACATATTTGGTAACCGTCGGTCAGAAAAACACCAGGAAATATAAATATAAGCAACCGTTCGATATTACCTTTGAAGAAGGAATACAGCTTAAGGAATTTGGAGGAAGAACCTTTTTATATTCAACAGTTACCTCAATCGTTTTTCCCGACAGCCTTGAAGTGATTAAAAATTATTCCTTCAACAACTGTACTATGCTTGAAAACGTAGTGTTTGGCGCAGGGCTTAAGGAAATCGAGCGAGATGCATTTTTAGGTTCAGCGATTAAGGAAGTTACGCTCCCGCAGGGACTGACTTCAATAGGTACCAGTGCTTTTTCTAATTGCACAAACCTTGAGAAAATCAATTTTGCTGAAAATGCCGAAAAATTAGAGATTGGTGAATCTGCATTTGCATACACGGCTATAACAGAACTGACGGTACCGGCATATATTTCTGCTCTGAATTATCATACATTTGGCGGCTGTAGTAAGCTTGAAGAAGTTAATTTTGAGGTTAAGGAAACCGAGAACGGCTTACAGGGTTTAGAGAAATTTAGTGATGCATTTTATGGCTCAGCAATAACAAGTCTTACGTTCCCGGAAACTGTAACAGACCTTCAAAAGGTCAGAAATATGTCTAAGCTGAAGTCAGTCGACATTTCAAAAGCTCAGATTACAAAGCTTACAAACTATATGTTTGAATATGATAGTGCACTTACTGACATAAAGATGCCACAAGATATTACAGAAATAGGCAACTATGTTTTTAGTAAATGTACTGCATTAGAAACGATAGACATTCCCGATTCTGTAACGACGATAGGCGAATACGTGTTTTCCGAGTGCTCGTCATTATCTTCAGTAGACCTTCCCGATTCTTTAATTATGCTCGACGACTATGCCTTTTCCAACTGCTCTTCATTAAGCTCAATAGACCTTCCAGAATCGTTAATTACGATTGGCTCAAGTGCCTTTAATCGCTGCACTTCATTAAAGTCGATAGAGATACCGGACTCAGTATTGAGCATTTTGTCAAGAGCGTTCTATTACTGTACGGCACTTGAATATGCTAAGCTACCAAGTAAACTTACATATTTAAGCGATGCAACATTCGGATACTGTTCAAATCTTTCAGAGGTTGTTATGCCTCCTAATTTAAGAGTTATTGACGACGAAGCATTTTACTACTGTCCAAGACTTAATGATTTGAAACTGCCCGATACTGTTGAAAAGATAGGTGAATATGCATTTTATAGGTGTTATTCAATTTTTGATTTACCTGCAAACTTAAAAACAGTTGAATCCTATGCGTTCACAGAATCAAGCATCAGAAAGGCTGTTTTCCAAAATCCTGTCGTGCTTGAGGATCATGCTTTTGCAAATGCAAGCTATCTTTACGACGTTGTTTTTATGGATGGAAGCGGTTCAAACGTTTTGGAGGATTATGTTTTTTATGGTTGCAGAATGTTATACGACGTTAATATCCCCGCAAATATAAAAAGAATAGATCAAGGGGCGTTTCAGTATTGTTCAAATCTGACAAAGGTTACGTTTGACGAAGGAAGTCAGCTTCAATCAATCGAAAAGAAAGCATTTGCTTCCTGTGTGAGTCTTCCGAAAATAACCCTGCCGAGTACCGTACAAACAATAGGCGACGAGGCATTTTCTCTCTGTAAACAGCTTAGTTCAATTAATCTTCAGGATACACAGCTGACACAAATAAATTCAGAAGCATTTGATTACACAGCACTTGAAAAGGTAACCTTCCCCGATACCTTGACCACCATTAAGAGCAAGGCCTTTTACGGAAGTAAACTTAAAAGCCTTGAGCTGCCTGAAAAAATTGCCGGCTTCACTGCTGACAGATTTGAAGGCTGTCCTATCACAAAGGTAACAGTATATAACCCTAATTTCAATTTTTACGATAATACCTTCAGTGGAGCTGATACAACAATCGTCGGCTACAGAGGCTCAACAGCAGCTCTTTTTGCAGGTGAAAACGGTATGACCTTTATTGCTCTGGAATCAGGTAACGTTGAAAACCCCGGCAGACCGAGCACACCTGATGTTCCGAAAATACCGACATACGGCACGTATAACGGCGGCACCTGGATCGTTACAAGCGATAAGGAGCTTGTTATCAGCGGTAACGGAGCAATCGGGTCAGATACGGCTTATGACAATAGCGGTAATGACTACACCTTTGCAAAGATCGCTTCACTTAATGATGTAAAAAAGGTTATTATCTGCGACGGTATTACGTCAATTCCTGATAAATTCCTTTACGGTACAAAGTTCCTTTCAGAGACAGAAATGACCGTTACACTGCCTGAAACACTGACCTCTATAGGCAAAGATGCTTTCAAATATACTGCTTTATCATACATTGACATTCCTGACAGTGTAACTTCAATCGGTGATTATGCCTTTTATGAGGCAGGGCTTAAGGGCGGAGTTAAGCTCAGCAACAGCCTTGCGACTATTAATCAGTACGCCTTTGCTAATAACGGTTTCACATCTGTAGTAATCCCTGACAGTGTTACTGCAATTGAGCTTGCTGCATTTAATAACTGCAAAAACCTCAGCACTATGTATATTCCCGATACTGTAACTGCTATTAATGAGGGCGCTCTGACAACAAGACCTATCGGCTTTACCTCAGCAGGCAAGCTGATTGACGGCTTTACTATTGAATGTAAGCTCAATTCAAGAGCTTATCAGTACGCATACAGTAACAATATCAACATCAAACTTGATATTGAGGGCGACTGTATTTCGGGCTACTACTCATCAAAAAGCTGTGCTAAGTGGTATTATTACCCTGAAAGTAAGGAATTCTATTTCGTTTCAAACGGCGTTCAGCCAAGTAATAACGTATTTTATTACAGTGACGGAACAGTCGTTAACGAGGGCGAGCTTGACGTCGACAACTTGATTGTATGCTTTGGTGTTACAAACATTAAGGGTGTTGATGGCATCAGCGTATTTAAGGTGCTTAATCCCGAGGTTATCACCCTGCCTAAAACACTCTATACAATCGGCGACAACGCATTTACAGGCTTAACGAATTTCAAGTCAGTTAAAATTCCTGACAGCGTAACTGAAATTTCAGACACAGCGTTTGACGGCTGCAGTATTGAGGCAATTGCTTTCGGTACAGGAATAAGGGTACTCCCCGATTATCTTTTCAAGGATAACAAAACTCTTAAACACATTGATTTAAACGGTGTTCATACAGTCGGCAAGGGTACATTCCAGAACTGTGCTGCCCTTGAGGAAATCGTTATCCCCTACTTCCTGACCAAGATACAGGAAAGTGCTTTTGCTAAATGCTTAAACGTTAAATCAGTTAAAATCGAAAGTGGACAGCAACTTACTATATATGAAAAGGCATTTGCTGACCTTCCGTTTTGCGATACGGTTATCGTTGAACGCGATTTATTCCACTATGGTTACGTTGACGAAGACGGTAAACACCACGCAAATTCAGCAAAATATTTAGATTGTGATAATGCTGCTAAAACAGTATTCAGAAATCTCGGCACAAGTACAACAGGCGTTTCACTATCCTTCAGCGGCGCGAATCGTAAGGCAGAATTAGCAATGTTTAACGGCAAAAATATTGCTGAGCTTAACATAGGAAATAATATAGGATACATTTACTATATGGAAGATTTATCCGAGCTTCAGAGCATAAACGTTGATGAAAATAACGAAACGTATTTCAGCTATGACGGCTGCTTATATGAATATGACGATGCAGGTTTTATTAAATTAATAAAAGCTCCTGCTAATATCAGAGAGGTTGATATCTATCCGGGTACACGCTGGATTGATTCATATGCTTTTTACGGCAGTAAAATTGAGCATATTGAAATACCAGAGGGTGTTACATTAATCCTCTATTACGCATTTGCCAACTGTACTGAATTGAGAAAAATCACTCTGCCGAAAACTCTTCAGGCAATATATGACCATGCGTTTGAGAATTGTTCAAAGCTGAAGATTGTAGACATTCCTTCAGTACACTGGATAGGCATAAGTGCTTTTGAAAACTGCACAAATCTTGCAAGTATTCTTCTTCCAGATAACATTAGTGAGATTCAGCCACTTGCTTTCAGTGGTTGCACGGCATTAACAGGAATTGTCGCTCCGAATAATGATTATTTCTATTTATCCAACGAGGCCTTTGAAAACTGCACGTCACTCACAGATGTTTATTTGTGGAATAACTATTTTGAAAATGAAACGTTTTTAGGCTGTGACAACGTTGTAATCAGAACTCTCAAAGGTTCTGACAGCTATGTGCTTGCAATGGAATACGGACTCAACTGCATTACTTATACAGATGAAAACGTATTTGCAGACGAGTGCGAAATGATGAAAAATATCTACGAGGGCTATTTAGGCTTCTGCGCTGACGGTCACGGTGACATTCAGTATCTCACGGTTTATGAGCCTACCTGTGAGCAGGACGGCTACATCATCGGCGTTTGTGAGTACTGCTCGGTACTGCTTGAGGAAGAGCATATTGACGCACCGGGTCACGATTATCAAAACGTTGTTTCAATTCCTGCGACTTCAACAACCAACGGTGTAGAAAAATACACCTGCACCAACTGCGGTGACACCTACGCTAACTATACACCTGCGTTTGACCCCTCGGCTGAAAAAACACTCTGTCAGGTAACAGGTTCTGCTGTAATTGCTAACAGCAAAACGGCTGACAGCGGCGTTACTCCTTTAAAGGCTGTAAGCGTTAAAATTAATGATGAAACTGTTGCGACTACTGACAGTAATGGTGACTTCTCCTTCAGCCTTGAAACAGGTGTGTATGAGCTTGTTCTCTCCTACAATTACGGCTTTGACAGGACCGTTTATCTTGTGGTTAAGGATGAGGATATAGATATTGGAGCAGTTCCAATCATTGCTTGTGACTGGAACAAGGACGGCAAAATCAATGACGACGACCTTAAGCTGTTCAGATTTGTAATATCCTCAAAGTACGGCGATGCATCATACCTTGACTACGTTGATATGAATAACGACGGATGTATTGACGTTAAGGACTTAGTTTATATGAACAACGTAAAGGGTCTTGATTCATCAACATTCACATATCCGACTATTGTAATAGGCGCATAACTAATTTAATTTTGGAGTAAAAATGAAAAGGTTTATTTCCCTGCTGCTTGCACTTGGCTTGCTTTTTACAACTGAATATGGCTACTCTTATAACGCACTTGCTGCTGAAAAAACGTCCTCACCGTTAATTTCAATAGAAATCGGTACGTATAACGATGAAAATGAGCGTGGCTTTTTCTCTGCCGATACAATCAGGTACGGCAGGGAGAAAACCTCCGCCAAAGCAGGCGAAAGAATTGTTTTAACATTCATTCTTTCAGGGCTTGATAAGTTAGAATACTATCAGCTCAGTGCCGATTTTGATCAGTCTTTGCTCAGTCCCGGTTACTATGCCGGCAGGGGTGAGAATGCTGTGTGGACTACAGGTGACTATGAACAGGATTTTGACACCATAGTTGACGGGTCTGAAAGCTTTAGCTCAGGTATCTTTGAGGACAGCTTTTCGTTTACGAGAAATGAACTTACGCCGACAATTTATCTTTGCGGATACAGTATGAGCGGTACTGCTCAAATACCGTCTGCTACAAGCTTCAACAGCGGTTACACAGTTACAGGCATACCGCTTATCTCAGTCGGCTTTGAGGTACTTGATGATATTTCAAATATATATGACGTATTTGAATGGGACAGCAGCAGTACGCTGGTCAGCGTCAGCCTTGATAAAGAGGAATATTATCTTGATGACGGGCTGTCTGTGGACTGCCTTCACGAATATGAACGCACTGTTATAGATGCAAGCTGTGAGGAGGATGGATATACTATTTATCAATGTATGTATTGCAGCGATGAATTTAAGAGTGACTATAAATCTGCGACAGGTCATTTTTATGTTCTTTCAGAAAAACTGCAAGACAATAAGTTTTCCTACACCTGCTCAAATTGCAATGAGCAAGTAACGAAAACGGCACAGGAATTATACATACTGTGGGATATAGAATATGTCAACAAACCTCCTCAGGCAACTAATATTAATAACAGCTGTTATCTTGACGTAGTCAATGATAATATAATTAATGCAAAGGATTATGCTATGATATGTCAAAATTATAGTTAAATATAATATTCTGACTTGCAAAGCAAGACAGCTTATTTACCTCCCACAGCAGGCTTGGAAAGGAAACTTTCCAAGCCTGTTTTCATAATTATTATAAATCAAAAAAATTTTGTATAACTAATGCATTCATTGATATCAACGGCAAATAAACCCGTAAAAATGATATGCAAAAATATGCTTTTATGGCAGAAATTTTTTATTGACTTTGCACATACTTTACACTATTATATTAATGCATTTTGC
>JAFLSA010000037.1 GCA_022511185.1 Eubacterium sp. | reverse complement strand
GCGGCCCTTATAGGGCCTGTGCAAACCACCAGTTCAACTGGTGGTTATGATTATTGGACTTTTATTTAGCCTTATGTTATTATTAATTATATGGTGATAGAAATGGAAGATTATGTATGTAAAATTGCTACTATTGATGAAATGGAAACCAAATGGAATTATGAAATAAAGAAGAATAAGGGTTCAAACTGGAAAATATGGAAAGCTGAGGCAATAGAGAGAGTAAAGAATAATCAAAGCATTGCTTATTATGGTATTTTAAATGGTAAAATAATCTGTGAGACTACTGCAATGCTTGATAAAAATATTGTTCAAAACTATGAAGGATTAGTTGATGATAAAACCATTTATCTTTGTGCTTTCAGGACTATTGAAAAATATCAAGGTAAAGGCCATTTTTCAGAATTGTTCCATTTTATGATTAACGACTTAAAAAGCAGAGGTTATGAAAAGGTTACTTTAGGTGTTGAACCTGAAGAAACAAAGAGTTTGAAAATATATAAACATTTAGGATTCAACGAAATTATAAAATCAGCACAGGAAGTTTATCCCGACGGAACAGTTATTGATGTTGATTATTATGCAATGGTGTTAGATTAAGAGGTAGACTATGACTAAATTTATAAAAGGATTAGAATTATGCGAGGGCTTTTTCAATGAATATGCAAAGCCTATTATTGATAAATACTTCCCTGATTTGCAATATTCAGCAGGTTTAATCGGTTACGGTTCAGATGTTCTTGGCTATGATGACGAGGTGTCTCGTGATCATATGTGGGGACCCCGTTTCTATATGTTCTTAAGCGAAAGTGATATATATATATAAAGGACGAAATATTCAATAGATTGGCAGAAAATCTGCCATATGAATATATGGGTTATAGTGTCAACTTTACTGATCCCGATCCAAATGATTGCGGTGTTCAACACCCAAAGTTTATTAACAGTGGCAAGGTTAATCCGCTTATATTTATTCAAACATTTAACGAATTTCTCAATGATGAAATCGGTACAGCTGATTTGGATAGTATCACACCATTAGACTGGCTTGTATTTTCAGAGCATAGGCTGTTGTCTTTAGTATGCGGCAAGTTATTTGTGGACAAGCTTAATATCAGAGAGCAAACAGCAAAAATCAAATACTATCCTGATGATGTTAAATTGTATCTTATAGCTTCACAATGGGAACTGATTTCGTCTGAACAAGCCTTTGTTAAGCGTTGCGGAGAAGTTGGCGACGAAATAGGATCACAAATCATTTGCGCAAGAATTGCTGAAAGGTTAATGAGGCTATGTTTTCTTTACAAAGGTAAATATGCTCCATACAGCAAATGGTTTGGAACTGCTTTCAACAAGTTAGGTATTGATGAAAGTATAAAAGCAAAAATCAATGCTGCCTTGCAAGCTACCGACTTGATTGAAAGAGAAAACAACCTTGTTGAAGCACAAGCACTTGTAGCCGATTTACATAATGCAAGCGGACTTACAGATAAGGTTGATTACAGCGTTGAATTTTATTTTGGAAGAGATATAAAGGTTATCTTTGCGGATAAGTTTGTTGATGCTACTATTGAAAAATTAAAAGGCACAGTATTTGAAAACATACCACTCATAGGAACAATGAGCCAATTTGGTGGATTATCAAGCTTTGCTGATGAAAAGCAATTTTATAATCAGATAAAGAAATTATATGATAATGAATAACAAAAGGAATATTATATGAAAATCATTACAAAACAAGATATTATCAACGGGTTAGTTGATTTAAGGTTACAATCAGGAGATGAAATAGAGGTACATAGTTCACTAAGCAGTTTTGGATATGTTGATGGCGGAGCAGAAACTGTTATTTCAGCCTTAAAAGAGGTCGTGGGTGAAAATGGAAGCATATTCATGCCTGCCTTAAGGTTAGGCAAAGAATTACCATTAACCGAACAGGACAAAAAGCTTGGTATTACTACTAAAATTCAGATACTCCCAGAAGATTGTGACCGCAGTGCTATGGGAATTATTGCAGACACTTTCAGACATATGCCAGATACAATAACTAATGAAGGAATATTCCGTATTTCTGCTTGGGGCAAATCTGCAAATAAAGTAAAAGACGGACTGCAATATTTAATACATAACGGTGGTAAGGCTTTGTTGCTGGGAGTAGATATTTATAAGCTAACCGCGATGCATTATGTGGAGAATTTACTGCCTGATGATATTAAAAACGCATTTCCGTTAAATGATGAAATTAACAGAATTTATCCTCCTGATAACTGGTTTATTGAAGCAGGAAATTTTTCTGTTAAACCTTGGTACACAATTCAAAATATGGCATATGAAAAAGGTGTTATTAAAGACGGTATAATAGGTGATTCAAAGGTTATGTTTTTTGACATATGGGATGTTGTTGGTTTATATGAACAAGAATTAAAAAATAACCCATATAAGCTGTATGGGTTGAGTTAAAAACAGGAGGGAAAATATGATTTTGCATTGTATGAAAGAAAAATCGTGGAGCAAAGTTAAGAATAAAAAATCATTTGGAAAGAAAGATATAAAAAGGTGTGGTTTTATTCATTGCTCGACTATTGAATATTTTTGGAGAGTTGCGCCAAATTTTAAAAATGTTGATGAGCCACTTGTTCTCATATGTATTGATGAAACTAAACTTACTTCAGAAGTGCGATATGAGGACAGTGATAATTGCGGAAGATGTTATCCTCATGTTTATGGAGAGATAAATATAGATTCCGTTGTTCAGGTGCTGCCATTTCTAAGAGATAGCAAAGGTGATTACATAAAAAACTCTGAATTTGATAGTATTGAAAACCAATAAAACGGTTAGTGAATAGAGGTGTTAATTTGAATAATTCTATATGTAATTATTTATCAGATTTTGGGTATGTTATTTTAACTAGCTTACCTTATTATTCTTTTTTTATAATTATGTATTTCGTATTAAAAATGTTAAGTCCAAATGGTAATATTGATGAACGTTTTTATAATACGGTAAATAGTGAAAAAGAAAATAAGATATTAAAAATTTTAGAATACTTTTTAAATTATATATGTAGAAATGCTATTGTTTTTTGTTTTGTGATTATTTTTTCTTTTGCTATGTTTATATTGTTTAATGTGTTCAATGATTCTATAGCAAATGAGTACATATTATCTGCAGAGGCATTACGCTTACAAAAGTATATAATTGAGAATTTATTGCCAATAGTTTTAGCAGTAATAGGATCAGTAGCAGTTTTTTATTCATTAAATAAGCATTATTATGTGTTCTTATCACCAAAAGATATTGTTCAATCACTTAAAGTAAAAGAGGATATAATATCAGTTTTAATATTTTATTTTTTGTGTATATTATCTACTTCTATATATTACTTAGGATATTATATAGTGGATAATACAGAAATTTCTGAATTAATAAAAGCACCATTTTTTTTTGTATCAATAGTTTCTGCAACAACTGTACTTATATGGTTATTAAGATTGTTTTATTCAATAATTACATTTATATTTTCTAATAAAACTGAAGACAAATTATTAGACTTATTACATTATAATATTCATGATGAAAGTTCGAAAAAAATAAATATATCTAATAAACTCGATATTCAAATGGGTCTTGAATATTTACTCTCTAAGCATAAAAACCAATTAAAAATTTGCGATGCAAAGATATGTTTCATTTCTTTTTTAAAAGAATATAATAGCTTTACTAAAAATATTAAACAAAAAAATTTTAGAAAAACATTTTTTTATGCTATAATATTCAACTTGTTTTTAGAATTTTACTTAAGTAAAAATATAGAAGATGTTAGATTTAATTTGTTTTCTATTGTATTAATTATTATATTGAATATTAGTGCGTGTGTTATTATATATAAAACAAAATTAAGAGATATATTTATTCACACTCAGATGTGGTCTTGGGGCTTTTTAGTTAAGAAGGATGATGAGAAATATTATAGCTCAACGACAAAGAATAATATCACAAATAAAAATTATGATGAATATTTTAAAAGTTTATATAATATTGTGTGTTTATATAAAAATGTTTTATCCTCAGACAGAAAGTGTTCTAAGTATTTTCTTAATGAAATTATAAAACATACCTATAGTAATGATTGTGATTATATTTTATATACCATTTGCCTATTTTTATATAGCAGAAAATATGGAAAAGAAAAAGCACAATTGCAACAATTAAAAGGATTTATTTTAAATAATGGTATTGAATGGGATTTGATAGAAACCAATATAACTGCGCTAATTCATGATATATATAGATATGATTCTAATGAAGATGTGAAAAATTTTATATATTCTGTAAAAAATTCAGATAAAATTATAATGATAAAGAATATAAGAACTAAATAATACTATTGAATTAAAACATTTGACAATTTATTAGATGAGCGTTAAGATGCGAGTGAGGTGATATAATGAATGGTGTTATATATGCAAGATATTCAAGTGACAATCAGCGTGAAGAGTCTATTGAAGGCCAGTTGCGTGAGTGCAAAGCATTTGCCGAAAAGAATGGCATTCGTGTTATTGATTCATATATCGACCGCGCATTATCTGCAAAGACGGACAACCGTCCACAATTTCAGCAGATGATCAAGGATAGCTCAAAAGGTTTATTCGATGTTGTTATCGTATGGAAACTTGATCGTTTTGCTCGTAATCGTTATGACTCTGCTCATTATAAAAATCTCCTCAAAAAGAATAATGTTCGTGTAATTTCTGCAACTGAAGCAATCAGCGAAGGTGCAGAAGGTATTATCCTTGAATCTGTACTCGAAGGTATGGCAGAATACTATTCTGTTGAACTTGCAGAAAAGATAAATAGGGGACTTACTGAAAATGCCTTGAAATGCAAATATAACGGGGGTTCACTGGCTCTCGGTTATCGCATTGATAGTGAGCAGCATTATCAGATTGATCCGATGACTGCACCGATTGTTCGTGAAGTTTTTGAAAACTATAAAAATGGAATGACGCAGCAGGAAATTGCAGACAATCTTAATAATAAAGGTTTACGCACCCAGCGTGGCAGTAAATTTAATGTGAACAATATTTCTCGCATTTTAACTAATCGCAGATACATAGGTGAGTATATTTATAAGGAAACAGTCATTCCTGACGGAATTCCTGCTATCATTTCAAAAGAATTATTTAATGATGTGCAAGAAATACTTGCAAAAAGTAAAAGAGCGCCTGCCAGACATAAGGCAGAAGATGATTATTTGTTAACAACAAAATTATATTGTGGAAAATGTATGTCATTTATGGTTGGAGAAAGCGGTCACTCAAAAGGTAACCGTTACACCTATTATAAATGTGTGAATGCAAAACGCACGAAAAACTGCGACAAGAAAGCTGTTAAAAAGGATTGAATTGAAAATATTGTTGTTCATCAGGTAATGGAAACAATAATGGACGATGATTTAATCAATCGTATTATTGACAGTATTTTTAAAACTTTG
Organism: Eubacterium sp.; assembly: GCA_022511185.1. GTDB lineage: Bacteria > Bacillota > Clostridia > Oscillospirales > Acutalibacteraceae > Eubacterium_R. The sequence goes on along the minus strand of JAFLSA010000037.1, from coordinate 10,113 downwards.
GAACAGGAAAATACGGTTGTTCCTATTCTTCAAAAGGAACTTGCAGAAACAGAGAAATCAATTAACAATTTGATTAAAGCTATTGAGCAAGGAATAATAACAAAATCGACTAAACATAGGCTTGATGAACTTGAACAGCGCAAAGAAGAGTTGGAAATTCAAATTGCAGAGGAAAATATTCAACAACCGCAAATCACAATAGAACAGCTTGAATTTTGGTTTTACAAATTCAGAAGATTTGATTTTGATAAATTAGAACATAGACGAAGATTGATTGACAGCTTTGTAAACGCCATTATACTTTATGATGATAGAATAGAATTTCATTTCAACTATAAAGAAGGTGCAAAAGAACTTTCAATTGATGAAATAAAAGAAAATTCGGATTTATTTCCTTTAACTCCACCAAAAGATAAACGCTGTGATCTTGATTTGTGACTATAGTACTTTGTTACAATAACATTTGATTATGTACCGCAATTGTCGCATTGAATATATTATACTAAAGTCGTAATATTTTCGGAGGTGTAAAAATATGGAAAAACGTGTGGATTTTGATCCGATTGCAGAGGTAAATAAACATTACGATGATATCGATGCACTTTGTGAGCGATGGGAAAATTGCAGTATTGAACTCGGTGATTTTGAATTTGATATAGAAGAATTCCGAGCACTGGCAAAGGAAACATATGATTGGATTGTAAAGTTTTTTATGGCGGATTTGTTTCCGGCGAAAATCGTAGAATTACTGCTGCGTGTACGTGACTTTGCAAGCCACAAAGAATATGTAAGCGAAGAGTCAGACGCTGCTGTATTGGTTGCAGATACCTTGTGTGATGTAGGAAACTACTTTGGTATTCTCGGCAGAAACCCGATGAATTATGAAATCAGTCCGGAAAATCAACAGTTCGAGGTAGGCGGTCCTACCAAATTTATGACTATTAACACGGAAACATTCGATTTGACGGAGCTTATAGATGATATAAAGAATTCTTGAGCTTACGAGAATTAAATCTCCTGTATTTTAAGATGTTTATTTTGGTCTATCTTCCGCTAAAAAACGGCAAACTTCATATGAGGTTTACCGTTTTTTTAGTAATAAATAGTAGTGAATGGTGAAAAAGTTCGGTCACATTGCTATGCAAAGCTTTATTTTATTGTCTATTTAATTTGATTTTTCCATTATTTATTTTGTCTATAATTACTTTTGCTCTTGATTCTAATGCCGGTAAATTATTTAATGAAAAAAACTTTAATTTCTTGCTTTCGTTATCAGATACTTTGATTTCTCCGTCATAGCTTTTGACTAAGAACAAGACAATAACTGAACACATTTTGTCACCGTTTGGATATTCAAAATAATATTCTTTACTTGAAAGAACGTCTAATAATTCCAAATCGTTTGCATTTATCCCTGTTTCTTCCTTTAATTCTCTTATTGCGGTTTCTTCGATTGTTTCAAATAATTCCATTGAACCACCGGGAATTCCCCAAGTATCAGTATCGCTCCTCAGGTTTAACAGTAATTCATTTTTTGAATTAAATACCAATGTTGTTGCACCTACACCGATTAGTGTTTCGTGTCCTACGTGTTTTCTCAAATCCATTATGTAACTCATATTTTCACCTGTAAAATCAAAATTTCTAAATCAATAAAATGGTACTATAATTTCAAGAAATTGTCTATTGATATCTGTAAAAACGGTTTATTTTTTAAGACCATTGATTTTTGTGGCTAAATGTGGCATTATATAAAAAATAGCAATATAAATTTTTTAGATTGGATTGACAAGACGAAATGCAAGGAGTAAACTTTAGCAAGCAAGTAAGACAAGTAAGTATAGACTTATTGGAATGTATAGCAATATTATTAGTCCTAATATATCATAGTACTCTGTATTCAAGTGATTTTTTAAGCGAACCCACTTATTTACATTATACCAGATACTTGTTTAGAACGCTTTTATCACCATGTGTATCATTGTTTTTCTTTGCGAATGGGTACTTATTGTTTAATAAAGAACTTAATCTGAAAAAACATATATATAAAATTTTGCGTCTAATCATTCTTTGCGGAGTTTGGGGAATAGGAAAAATTGTTATTTTAATGCCTATTAAAAACGAATTTTTATCTATAAAAGAAATAATTAAGACTTTATGGCAATGGAAAACAGGTTGGACAAACTCTTTGTGGTTTTTAGGTACGTTGGTTTGCATATACATACTATTTCCTCTTTTGAAGGTTGCATATGATCACAACAAAAAAGTATTCACTTATTTTATTACGGCGTGTGCGATTCTTACATTTGGAAATGCTTTGCTTAATGAAATGGCAACTATCTTCTTGACTACGATTTTACACAGAAGCACTACTTTACAGGACTTAAACTTTTTTAATATATTCAATCTGTTTCGTGGAATTAAGGGATATGCTTTTGTGTATTTTTGTGTTGGAGGATGTTTCTATCAAATAAAGGATAAGATTTTAAAAATTAAACCTTCAAAACGAAACATATTAGCATTACTCATTATGGCTGCAAGTTGTATCTGTTTATGGGGAGTTGGAATTTGTTATTCAATAGCATCCGGTGAACAATGGGATGTCGTATGGAATGGCTATGATACAATTTTCACATTTATGAATGTAATCTGTATATTTGTTCTTTGCCTAAATCTTAAAACAGACAAAGCTCTTATACGGACTATATCATGCAATACGCTTGGAATTTATTTTATGCATGAAATTTTTATTCATCTTACTCGAGATTTAATAAAGCAATATCAATTCTTGTGTAATATTCCATTCAATATTATTTATGCAATTGTCATTTTATTAATATGCTTAACAATTACACTGGTAATGAGAAGAATCCCTTTTGTAAGGCGTCTGGTTAGTTAAAGAGTAAGCATTTCGCCGTGTAATGTTATTAAGTAGAATATCATTTTTTAAGTAAATGAGTAATAGTAAAAAATTCGAAGGCTTTGCTTTGCAAAGTCTTTATTTTGTTGCTTTTTGTTTTGTTTATCTGTTGTTTATTTTTGTGATTGATGTTTAAACTTGACACTATTATAATTATAATATATAATAAAATGATTAAAAAATGCGATAAGGAGATTTTTATTATGGCAACAAAACAATTCAAAATGACTGCAGCAGGTAAAGCAGAGCTTGAAAAGGAACTTGATTTTCTCAAAACCGAAGGCAGAATTGATATAGCAGAAAAGCTTAAGGTTGCACGTTCATACGGTGACCTTTCGGAAAACAGTGAGTATGACGAGGCTAAGTCAGAGCAGGCTAAGATTGAGGCTCGAATCAGTGAACTTGAATACCAGCTTGATAACGCTGTTATCATTGAAGAAGCAAGCTCAGACACCGTAAGCATGGGTTCAAAGGTAACTGTTGTCAGAAAAAATGACAAGGTTGAGGCAACTTATGAGATCGTCGGCTTTGCACAGTCAAATCCTGCCCAGGGCAAGATTTCAGATGAGAGCCCTGTAGGCAAAGCATTAATGGGCGCAAAGGTTGGACAGACAGTTGTTGTTGAGGCTCCTATAGGAAGCCTTGAGCTTAAGATCAAAAAAATCGACTAACAAGAGGTACTGATATATGGCAGGAAAGTTTGAAATCACTAAATCAGGTGACGGCACTTTCACATTTGAATTTTTAATTGATGACAAGTCAGTCGGCACAAGTCCGGTATTTGAAAAAGAGGACGAGTGTAAGAGGGGCGTTAAGGCTGTTAAAAAGAACAGCAGAATGAAGGTTCAGAACACTCTTCAAAATGACGAGGAAAAGACGAATCCAAAGTATCTTGTTGAGGCTGAGGGTGACAAGGTTAAGTACACTCTCTTCCTCCAGACAGGTGCGGTTGCCCTTGAGGGTACGGCTGACAGCGAGGCTGAGGCTCTTGAGAATATAGAAAAAATCGGCAACAATGCAAACGCCGCTCAGATGCAGATGGCAGAGGTTGTCCTTTCTGAAAACGAGCAAAAGCAGATTCGTATCAATAAGCTCAAGGAGCTTCAGAATACCGGCAATGACCCGTTTGAAATTACTAAGGCAGTACAGACTCATTTTGCATCAGAGATTAACGAAAACTTTGACGACCTTGAGGAAAAGGACGTATCAATCTGCGGACGTATTATGACGTGGAGAGATATGGGCAAGGCTAATTTCATTGACCTTCGTGACAGGACAGGAAGAATCCAGGTTTACGTTCGTATGAACGATGTCGGCGAGGATGAGTTCAAGGAATTTAAAAAGTGGGATTTAGGCGATATTGTTCAGGTTGACGGCTTTGTGTTCAAGACAAGAACAGGTGAGATTTCAGTTCACGCAAAAAAGCTTACCCTCCTTTCAAAATCACTTCTTCCGCTTCCTGAAAAATTCCACGGTCTTACCGATACCGACACACGCTATAGAAAGCGTTATCTCGATATGATTATGAATCCAGACGTTAAGGATACTTTTATCAAGCGTTCAAAGATTATTTCATCAATAAGAGCTTATCTTGATAATCTCGGATTTATTGAGGTTGAAACTCCGATACTCAATAACATAGCAGGCGGTGCGGCAGCAAGACCGTTCATCACGCACCACAATACGCTTGATATGGATATGTACCTTCGTATTGCGACGGAGCTTTATCTGAAGCGTCTTATCGTCGGCGGTATGGAAAGAGTGTATGAAATAGGTAGAAATTTCAGAAATGAGGGTATGGACGTAAGGCACAATCCCGAGTTCACCTGCATTGAGCTTTATCAGGCTTATACCGATTATCACGGTATGATGGATATTGCCGAGAATATTATCAGAAATGCGGCTAACGAGGTCTGCGACGGCAATCTTCATATCACCTTTAACGGCACGGAGATTGACCTTGAATCTCCATTTGCACGTGTTACGATGATTGAGGCTGTTGAAAAATACAGCGGTGTAAACTTTGCAGACTTTATGTCCGATAACGAAAAGGCAATTGAAATTGCTAAGGAAAAGGGCATTGAAATTGCACCGGGCAAGGCAACCTGGGGCGATATTCTCAATTCCTTCTTCGAGGAATTTGTTGAGGAAAATCTCATCCAGCCGACCTTTATTATGGACTATCCTGTTGAGGTCAGCCCGCTTACAAAGAAAAAGCCTGATTGTCCTGCTCTTACTGAGAGATTTGAGCTGTTCATTCTCGGCGGAGAGTACGGTAATGCTTATTCAGAGCTTAATGACCCTATTGACCAGATGGAGCGCTTTGAGGCACAGATGAAGCTGCGTGAGGCAGGCGATGATGAAGCAAACCTTATCGACCACGATTTTGTCACTGCACTTGAATACGGTATGCCACCGACAGGCGGTCTTGGTATCGGCATTGACAGGCTCGTAATGCTCCTTACAGATAACTATTCCATCCGCGACGTTTTACTATTCCCAACAATGAAGCCGTTGAATTAATAAAATTACTAAAAAGAGGGTAATATAATGAGATCAGATTTAATTAAAGAAGGTCCTTCAAGAGCTCCTCACCGCTCACTTCTCAGAGCGCTGGGTATTGACGAGCTTGAGATGAAAAGACCGTTTGTAGCAGTTGTAAACTCAAAGAGCGATTATATTCCGGGTCATATGCACCTTGATAAAATTGCCGAGCAGGTTAAGGCCGGTATCAGAAATGCCGGCGGTGTTCCGTTTGAGTTTAATACAATCGGCGTATGCGACGGTATCGCAATGAACCACAGGGGTATGAAATATTCACTCTGCTCGAGAGAGCTTATTGCTGACAGCATTGAGGTTATGCTCACAGCTCATCCGCTTGATGCAGTTGTGTTTATTCCTAACTGCGATAAGATTGTACCGGGTATGCTCCTTGCAGCTTGCAGGCTTAATCTTCCGTGTATCTTCATCAGCGGTGGGCCTATGCTTCCGGGTAAGAGCACTGAGACGGAAAACCGTATCGGTCTTTCAGAGCAGTTTGAATATGTCGGTGCAAATGCAGTAGGTAAGATGAGCCTTGAAAATCTTGAGTCCTGTGCATTTACTGCTTGCCCAACCTGCGGCTCCTGTTCAGGTATGTACACGGCTAACTCAATGAACTGCCTTACTGAAACAATCGGTATGTCACTTCCGGGATCAGGCACTATCCCTGCCGTTATGAGTGCAAGACTCAGACTTGCAAAAGTGGCAGGTGAAAGGGTAATGGATCTCTTAAAAGAGGATATTAAGCCGTCAGATATTATTACTGAAAAAGCAATCGAAAATGCTATGCGTACAGATATGGCTATCGGCTGCTCAACCAATACAATTCTTCATCTTACAGCAATTGCTCACGCAGCAGGTCACGATATCGACCTTGCAGACCTTGATGCATACGGCAGAAAGACACCGCAGATTTGCAAGCTCAATCCTGCATCATCTGTGTTTATTACAGACCTTAATGATGTCGGCGGTATTCAGTCGGTTATGAAGGAGCTTTCAAAGGGCGGTATGATAAATACAGATGCCCTCACAGTTAACGGAACCGTTGCAGACAGAATTGCAAATGCTCCTGACGCTGACGGCGATATTATCCGCAAGCTTGACAATCCTTTCTCAGCTGACGGCGGTATTGCTGTACTTAAGGGCAATCTTGCTGAGGATGGCGCTGTTGTTAAGAAGGGCGCTGTTGCACCTGAGATGATGCAGCATAAAGGTCCTGCCAAGTGCTATAACAGTGAGGAAGAGGCAATTGCCGCAATCAACGGTGGTAAGGTTGTTGCAGGTGACGTTGTCGTAATTCGTTACGAGGGTCCAAAGGGTGGTCCGGGTATGAGAGAAATGCTCTCACCGACATCAGCAATTATCGGTATGGGTCTCGGCTCATCAGTTGCACTTCTCACAGACGGACGTTTTTCAGGCGCAACCCGTGGTGCGTCAATCGGTCACGTTAGTCCGGAGGCGGCAATGGGCGGCACAATCGCACTTGTTGAGGACGGCGACGAAATTGAGATTGATATCCCTGCAAGAGTGCTTAAGGTAAATGTTTCCGATGAGGTGCTTGCCGACCGTAAAGCTAAATGGCAGCCTCCTGTACAGGAACTCACAGGATATCTTAAGAGATATGCACAGCACGTTACAAGCGGTGCAAAGGGCGCTGTTTTTGAGGATTAGGAGTTACTTTTATGAGTGGCGAAAAGAGAAGAAAAAAGCATAAAAGCAATATATTTCAGGATTACATTAAATATATTCTTTCTTTTCTTATAATTGCGCTTGCTGTTTTCATTGCGGCGATTTTAATTGCGATGAAGCCTGTAACACAGCAGGTTAATAAAATTGAAAACAGCCTTAATATGCAGGTGCGTGACGTTGTAATAAATGACAGTCATTATCCGTCTGATGATAGCGCAAGTGCTGATACTTACGGCGATAAAATCGGCAATGTGACGATTGAAAACTGCGGACTTAACTGCGATATTTATTACGGCTCAAACCGTGTTTCTATGAGATACGGTGCAGGCTTTTTAAACGATAAAAATGATTTTGCAAGCGGTAAGATGAGCGTTATTAAAGGCTATGATGAAACTTATTTTTCAAGCCTTAAGTATGCCCAAAAAGGTGATATCGTTACCGTTACTACAAATAACGGCGAGTACCGCTACCGTGTGACAGATACAAAATATATTGATGAAAACACGCAGGCTTATCAGTCTGAAGATATTGATATGCTTGTTCTTTACAGTATCTTCTCTGATTTTTCAGACCACGCAGGAGAGCGCTTTTACGTGTTTGCTGACAAAATAATAGGGGAGGTCGAATAAACATGGCAAATTCCCCTGAAAATAAAATGTCAAAGGCTTTAAGAACTTTGCTGTCCTTTGCGCTTTTCGTGATGATAGTAGTGCTTAGCTTGTCTGCTTCGTCAAAGGCTGTGCTTTTAAATAAAACCAGAATCATCGATATGTTCACAAGCTATGAATATGTCAGCTCAGTAAAGAACAGTGTTGTAGAATACGCTTCTGATATTTATTTAAAAAACGGTCTTGATGCAAGCACACTTGATGAAATATTTGATTACGAGCTTATCAGGGATTCTATTAAGTCTTACGTTTCAAATGATCTCGGCTTAGGCTCTAATTACAATGAAAGCACGTATCTGGAGCCAATTGAAAGTATTTGCGGTGTTCTGCAAAGTGATATAACAAAGCAGATTGGCGAAAAGAAGCTGAATAATAATGAGGAAAAAGTAAGCCATATTGTAAAATCAGTCGAAGACTTCTTTGTAAACGAGATTGATATAAGTGTTACAAATGAAAAGACAATGATTAATATGGGCTCAATTGCATTGATTGTTGTTATATGCGTCAGCGCATTTTTCACAGCCGCAACCGCACTTGTTTTAGCTTTTATCGGTACTAAAAGATACCGTTCAATACGTGCTATCGGTATCAGCTTTGCTTCGGCAGGATTGTTTGATATCATCAGTTCAATCATAATTTATATCATACTTGGAATAAAGCATATTGATATTTTTCCTCTTTATTTGAGAGAGCTTGTAATGGACTATATTTACACAGGGTTAAACAGCTTTATAATTTCAGGCTGTTTCCTGCTTCTCGTATCACTGATTTTTTCGGTTGTTGTCTGGAAGGTCAGAAAGGAAAAATAGACAGAGGGTGAATATATGGATAAGGATGTAGCTATTTCTGTAAAGAATGTTTCAATGACCTTTAATCTTAATAAAGAAAAGGTTGACAATCTTAAGGAATATGTAATAAAGCTTATTACCCGTAAGCTTGAATATAAAAAGTTCTATGCGCTCAAGAACATCAGCTTTGAGGTTAAAAAGGGCGAGCACCTTGCAATACTCGGTCTTAACGGTGCAGGCAAAAGCACGCTTTTAAAGACAATTGTCGGTGTGTATAAGCCGGGCGAGGGCACTATTGAAAAGACAGGTGTTATTGCGCCTCTTCTTGAGCTTGGCGCAGGCTTTGACCCTAACTATACAGGTGAAGAGAACATCTATCTTTACGGCGCAATTCTTGGCTATGACAGGGAATATATAAAGAGTAAATTTGATGAAATTGTAGAGTTTTCAGAGCTTGGTCATTTCATCAAGGTGCCTGTTAAGAATTATTCAAGCGGTATGAGAGCAAGGCTTGGCTTTTCAATTGCAACTGCTGTTGAGCCTGATATCCTGATACTTGACGAGGTTTTGTCTGTAGGTGACGCAGGCTTTAAGAAAAAGAGTCTTGCAAAGGTTAAATCACTTTTTGAAAAAGGTGTTACCGTTTTGTTCGTTTCTCACAGTATCGATCAGGTAAAGGCTATCTGCGACAAGGCAATTCTCCTTGAACACGGAGAAATTATTGCACAGGGAAGCGTCAGCGACGTTATACCTGTTTACGAAAAAAAGACAGTCAAGAAGCCTGCCAAAAAAACGGCCCCCAAGCCTGCCCCTCCAAAAGAGGAAAAGACAGAAGAAAAACCAAAAGATAATACAGATACTAAATAACAATCAAAAAAGAGAACGATAAAAATCGTTCTCTTTTTTGATTATAACCTCGCCTCGAGGCGGTAGATTGGGAAGCCTTGAGATGCAAATTTATTTTCGTATTCTGTAACGATATTACCCTCAAAATCACTGTTGTGGAGGTCAAGTGAAATATTGCTTAGCTTAAAGCCGCAGGCTGAAAACTGTTCGATTGAATATTCAAAGAAATGCATATTGTCAGTCTTTTGGCAGATAACGCCGTCAGGCTTGATGATTCTCTTGAATATCTCCAAAAATCTCGGGTTTGTCAGCCTGTGGGCAATGTGCTTGTGTTTTGGAAACGGACAGGAGAAATTGAGGTATATTTCCTCAACAGAGCCTTCCTCGATATATGACGGCAAAAATTCAGCCATACCGCTGAGAAAACGAATGTTTTTAAGCTCCATTTCTCTTGCTCTGTCAATGGCAAGGATAAGCACGTTCCTGTTTCGTTCAACACAAAGAATGTTTTTGTCGGGATTGAGCTTTGCAAAGGTACAGCCGAACTGACCCTTTCCGCTGCCGACCTCAAGATAAACGGGGTTATCGTTTCCAAAAAGCTCTTTGAAATTGATTATATGATTTTCATTAACAGCGTCATTAAAATTCAATGACTCGTTTT
>JAFLSA010000036.1 GCA_022511185.1 Eubacterium sp. | reverse complement strand
TGTAAGATCCTGCTTATCAGGGTTAACATCTTTATAATAACCATCAGCTGTACCCGGGTGGAATGAAGTCCAACCGTTAGTTGAAATCATGAAGTAGTTACCACCGATATTCGGATTCTTAAAAGTGATAGCACCGGTCCACAAATTATCACCGGTATTTACAGTGTTTCCGCTGGCATTTTCAATATGACGCCAGAAGGAAATTGTTGCACCGGCTTGCTGTGCAATTTCTCCGTTTTCACCTGCAAGTGGGTTCGATTCAAGAGTAAGCTTGTTTTTCTGATATGCAGAAAATACGTCATTTCTCCAGTCAGGTGAGTTGCCGTTTCCGTCAACAGTACCTGCACCTGAAACAACCTGAGCAGAACCGTTAATAGTACCGTTAATGCCAGTTGTACCTGATGTAAACGTATTACCGCTTACAGAAGCACCTGTGAATGACTCCTGATATGCAAGCGGTGAATAATTATCACCGTTATAGAAAATAGCTGTTACGCTGTGCTCATACTCCGTATCCGTATTTGATTCAGGATATGCATAAATCTTAACAATTTTTGCATTCAAAAGAATATCATAGTTTGCAACGATAATACCTGTTTCTTCGTTATATTCAAATATTTCCGGATAAGGAACACCGTCAATAGTGAGCGTATACTTGATTTTCTGACCATCCTGTTCCTCAGTACCATAGGTATCAAGAGGTCCCATGAAGATCGTACTCTTTGAATCTATGAACTCATCGCCAAGCTCACAGTCTGAATAGATACCGAAGGTTGCATTCATTATGAGAAGTATATTTACAATCTCTGATCTTCCGGTAGTTCCGTCTGCATTCGTATATCTCTCATAAGCATAGATGTGGATATCTGTCTGATAGGTAAAATCAAACGGTGTGATAGGACCTGTGTAGTCTTCAAATCCACCTTTATCGCCTATTCTGTATCTGATAGTGCCTTCAACACCACTGTTTGAAGTGATAGAAACTGTACCGTTACTGTTGATGAAAGTACCGTTCTTAGTACTGAAGGAAGGAGCCTTCAGGAAAGTATATGTAGCAGATGTGCCAAGTGATTTGTCGCCGTCAACCTCTACATAAGCAGAAACGGTTACTGACGTATAAGTATTTTTACCGTCAAATGGTGCGAAAGTAACATCCTTATCACCTTTAACGGTAGATTTTTTAACCTCAGGACCGTCATTATATTCAATGGTATATGTAATTACAGCGTTGTTCTCAGTAGTCTCAATCGTGATTTCATCGTTAGGACCAAGATAAGAACCGCTTTTAACTGAGAAAGTAGGTACAGAAATATCTACTGCCTCAAGGAGAAGGAACAAGCGTATAAGCTCTTTTGCGGCTGCAGCAGCACCGGCACCGTTTTTATAACCGTCATTAGCTACAGGTGACATAACTTTCATTGCTGTTACATAAGCATCTTTAAAGCTATTCCATGTCGAACTGGTATAGCCTTTGCGAACGCCGTTGTTATATGCACCGCGAACGCTGTAGATAGCATTACCCGGAACTCCGTTAAGCTTGCTTTCGTATTCAAAAGCATCACGAAGTGCAGGATAGTTATCTTTAGTATCTTCAGTATCTTCGGTTAGCGTAGCGCTATTCATAGCTGTTACAACTGTTTGCATATCAGAAATACATGCGTCATATTTTTCGCCTGATGAAAAATATGAATTAAGGTTAAAGGCTGTAGCTTGATCCATCGCACTGAAATATGATGACAGACCGCCTTCTTTGTAAGCACTAACCTTAAGCCCATTCATCTTAGCTTTAAATGTTGCAAAAGCGTTAGTAAAGGTTGTATAGTTAACAACTCTGATAGGATATGAAGCTTCTTTGATTGAATAGTCATTATTATTGTCGCCACCTGTTGATACGAACCAAGTTAATATATATGACTGACCGTAAGCAGTAGGTGCTGTCTTAAGTCTAAGCACATTTGACAGATAACGTGTTTTACCATTTCCAATCTCTCCAGTACGCATGCTCGTTGAGTAAACTCCATGACGACCTGTTGCATTATTATATCCTGCTGATGAACTGTTAGACCACCAGTTCCAGTTCCAGTTTGCATCCTGTCCGTTACCACTCCTCCATGCTTGATCAAAGCACCAGTTTGGATCATCATTCTGGCTTGAATCACTCGGATAAGCAGACCAAATGTATCTAGTTTTGTTTTGACTTAACTGGGCAGAAACCATAACAGGTAAAAGTACTTTATTACTGCCGTCATAGAGTAAAACGGCATCAGATGCGTAGTACATTCTATGGGTCATCTTATCACCAGTAACAGGAGTGCTTTCTGTTACCGCAACAGCCTGAGAAGCATAAAGCACGTTATTAAAACCTTCACCGGCATAACCAGCCATGTCGCTTTGTGAAGAAGTAGGGAATGTCGGAACAGCATTAGCAGTAACAGTTGGAGCAATATATGCATGCATCTTATATGCTTCTGTTGCAAGTTTTGCAGCAGGAGTTACGATATCAACACTTGTGTTGCCGCCATAGTAGTATGAATCGTAAGCCTTGCAAGCCTCAACGTAAGCGTTGTATGCAGGACCCATATTTGTGTAGATAGTACCGTCCATTCTTGACTCATACTCATCAATTGCACCCTTAAGAGTTGCAATATCAGATGATGCGTCACCTGCAAATGCCTGAGTAGCATTAACAGGACGGTCATAAAGCTTTACGTTCTTAACATAACCTTTAAAGCCCGGATCGGTTGAATAAATAGCCTTACCAATCATATAGTTATTGAATGTAGTAAAGCTGTCAGAGATGGTTGTAGGAACAACGCCGTTTGACACACCATGAATATTATAGTTTGATCTGAACGTACCACGGAGAACACCGTTGATATAGTAGCTATATTCACCGCTTGGAGCCATAGATACTGTTACGTTGTACCAAGTATCAGCCTGCTCTTCAGGTGGAAATGCAGTACCCTGCCAAGTACAATAGTCAGTGTTACCAAAGTCATTTGCATAGTAGCTTGACTCAACACCGTTAACCTTAGCAAGAGTCATAAGGCGACGCCACTCGTTCTGATTCGGTGTACCACCGTTAATGGCAAATGAGTTATAGTCTGAGCCGCTGTTAAAGTCGAGAATACGACCATTGTCAGGGTTATCAGCTGAACGCTTATAGTCAAATGAAATTGCAAAGCCTGTGCTTGCAGTAACAGATGCCATAGGTGCACCTTCAAGGACAATATAAGAGTTGCCGTCAAAATATGCAGCATGCTCATTAGCATCCCAAGTTACGTTACCAACGCTGCGACTCTTGTCGATACCTGTTGTTGCATCTTTAGAAAGATATGAACCAACAAGGCCGGTCGGACTTGGGTCGGCTTTTGCAACAATAGCAAAGGCAGGAATAGTTGTTACTACCATAAGTATTGAAAGAAAAGCCGATAAAATTCTTTTAGAAAATTTAGTTTTCACAAATCATGCCTCCTAAATAATTTCTACTTGTCTTATCGCCTATCGGGGAGCTTTGCATAGCGCACTGACCATAGCATTTGCAAGACACCGTACAGGTTATTAAGACAAATTGTTTGGATAAGTGCCTAAAAAAGAACGCAATTATCCCAAAATATTACACAATTAAAATTTACTCCTATTTTAATTAAAAGTCAAGGTTTTTTCATGAATTTTATAATTAGTTTATAATTAATCACATTAAGTAATTTTAATGGAGAATTAATTGTTTTTTGTCCATTTTTGCAATAAAAACGGACGTGCAATGCACGCCCCTACAGAATAACTGTAACATTTCTGATATCAGTTAATTTTATAATTTGTAAAATTTTTGAAAACTTTTTTATATGGTGATTGGGTTTTAGTCATTATTGCGTAGTCCTTGGCATTGACCCATCCGTCATTATTAACGTCACAGACCATTAAAGAAATCTTGATATTATCACCGTCGTCGGGTGAAAAGGTATAAGTTACCTGTGCATTGTCGCAAGCAAATACGGCAGTTGTCGGTTTGTTTATTGTTAAGGCAAACTCCCCACCTGTTGCCTGTCCGTTCATAGTTGCAGAAGTTAAAATGATATCACTCGCAGTGCCAGACGGGTCAAGCATTGCGTTTATCGTACCGCTGACAGTATAAGTAACAGGCTCAATAAACAGTTTGAAATTTCCTGTTAAAGTCAAATTTAAAATTGAAGCGCAAATATAATATGTCTTACCACTTTCAAGCCTTGCGGTAATTGAGAAATTTGTACTTGAACCTGAGTCATCATCCTTTGTTATTTCCTTAAAAGATGAATCATATAGATAGCCTAAAGTATCATGATTGCCTGTTGTATAAAATTTAAACGTACCGCTTACTTTAGATGTGTACGGGAAATAAGCTCTCATACCGGCAGGGTTTATATTAACTTCATACTCATCACAAGGAACGGACGGGCAATTAAAATTGAGTGAATTATTTACCGCATAGTGCATTGAATACGTACCAGGCAGAACGTTAAGCGTGAAATCTGATTTAGGCGTAATGCCGTTAAATGCAAAAGAAGTATCACGTATTGACGTAACGTTTGAGCCGAAGCTAAGCTCCGTCAGAGAAGGACAAGAGGAAAAGGAAAATGCACCGATTGATTTGATTGTGTCAGAAATAACTACACTTTCAAGAGAAGTTGAGCCTGAAAAGGCATAATCACCTACAGAGCTTACTCCGTCTTCAATAACTACATTTTTGACTTTTAATATGATTGAATGCCAAGGTGAAGATGTTTCGTTAGAATAGTCCTCCATATCACCTGTTCCGAAAATACGCAGTGTTGCGCTATCTTCATCAAATAACCATGAAGTATCATCACCAAAAACAGTGAATGAAAAGAAAACAGATGTAATTGTAACTGCAATAGTAAGAAATATTGCCAACAGCTTATTCCTTTTCATAGTTAAAGCTCCTTAAATTTTCTCAAGACTATTATATTTGTTCTCAACTGTGTAGTCAATGGGTTTAAAAAATTATTCATTGTTAGTTTTTGGCGTTATAGACCTTTGAGATTGCGTCTGCCTTGACCTTGACCATTTCGATTAGCTCGCTTGGTGCGAGGACTTCCATATCTGCGCCGTACTGCATTATCCAAGATACAAGGCCGTCGCTGAGTGTTGCTTTAACCGTTGTTTCAAAATGAGAGGTGTCTGACGCTTTGAGAGGTATTGCAGAGCCGAAGCGGTCAAGCATTTCCTCTTGTAAATGGAGCTTGCATTTGAGCGTGATCTCGCACTCTGTACCTGAGAACATATTGAACATTTTTGAGCTGTAATCCTGTGTGTCAAATTCAGTTTTATATGTACTTACCTCGCCTATCGGGCGTGATGGTTTGTCTAATATCTCAAGGCGTTTCATTCGGTCGATGCGAAGATTCATAAGGTTATCATACTTTTGATTGTTACAGACGAGATAATAGTGATCGTTTTTCCAGATAAGTGCATAGGGCGATACTGTAAAGGTTTTCTCCGTATGCTTCTTCAGGCTTTTCACGTCAATACTGCGGCGTTTGTAAATAAACTTAACCTGCATTTTCTGCATAATTGCACTGTGAAGATTATCGATGATTATATAAATTTCCTCATTGTCGCACTTTGCGCTTTGAGTATCAACGTAAACTTGGCTTTCCATTGCCTCTGCCTGTCCGTCTGACAGCAGAGTTTTCAGTTTGTCTACAAGGGATTTCGTCTTTTTTGGTGTGATAAAGCCTGCACTTTTTACGGCGTCGATAAGGAGCATTACCTCGGGAATTTCAAACTTGCGTGTAGCCATAAAATAGCCTCGCTTCGGGGTCTTCACTACCATTATGTCACAACCGATTTCGTTAAGTGCTGTGATATCAGCATATATAGATTTTCGCTCACATTCTATGCCACGTTCATCAAGCATTTCAACAAGGTCTGTCGTGGAAAGAGGATGATCCTCGTCGCTGTATTTTTCAAGAAGCTGGTATATAATTAATGTTTTTAATTTTTTAGTTTGCATATATGTCACCTCTATACATATTATACTACATCTTGTCGAGTTTTTCAACTATAGTACGAAATATTGGACAGCAGTCCCCTGCTCCGCTCTCGCCGTCCTCACGCATAATGACTATCGCATACTTAGGATTCTGATACGGATAAAAGCCGGTAAACCACGTGTTAAGCACCTCTATACCATTATTATAAATTCCGCTTTGAGCAGTCGCCGTTTTACCTGCTGATTGGTTGTTGTATTCAGCGAGAGAGCCTGTTCCGTTCGTGACAACGTAACGCATATATTCACGAAGAGTTTTTGCTGTTTTTTCAGAAATAATTTTGTTCTCTTGTATATCGTTAATATCAAGCGTCGGAGTTAAATAATTACCACCATTGGCAATGCAGGAAACGGCTGAGGCAAAGTGCATTGGACTGTCTGTAAGCTTGCCTTGACCGAAGCCGATTAATGCAAGCTGACCGGGTGAGCTTATTTCACTTTTTGTTGGAAAGGTTCCCGCTTTTGCAGTCCAGTTTTCGTAAATGTCAAATGCTTTACCGAATCCAAAATCATTAGCTGTTTTAACAAGCTTTTCACCTGACAGCTTTAAGGCAAGATTTACAAAGTAACAGTTGCAGGAATTGGCAAGCGCCTGTTTCATTGTCTGCAAACCGTGTGATTTATCTTTCTGGCAGTGGAACACAGTATCAGAAACCTTAATTTTACTTGTGCAATTATAGAGTGGGTGTATATTATTTTCAAGTGCGCAGGCTGACACTATCAGCTTAAAAACAGAACCTACAGCATAAGGAGAAAGCGCACGATTTACATAATCATTCCCTCTGCTCACTGATGCTAAAACCTGTGATGATTCCGTGTCCATTATTACAACTGCACCTTTGGGAAGGCTCTTTGATGCTTCCTCAGCAATTTTCTGAATTTGGCTGTCTATTGAAATAATGATGCCGTCATTGCTGTCATAATTATCATTTACAACTGTGCCGTCATCACCTGTAAGAAGTCTGCCGACAGCATCAACCGAAAAGTTAACTGACAGCGAGCCAAGCTCTTTGCTTGTGTACTGTTCAATGCCGCCGTATTCTTTTTTGAGAAGATGCTTTGCGATAGCTTCATTGTCACTGATTTTATCAAAAATTTTGATGTACTGCGTATTGACTTTCTTATCAACTTCACGCAAAACAGGATATCCTTGTGAAAGCTCGTCGGCTATCTCTGCGCTCTCCTCAGCAGTAAAAAGCTTTTCAAGCTCATTCAGGCATTTTTCATTTGGGCGGATAACTGCGACATACTTTTTGCCGTTATTGTTTATTTTCCTGCCTGCGCGGTCATAAATGTTCGTGTAAAGCGTGCCGATTTTAAGAGTATAACTGTTATAACTGCCTGAAACTTTATAGGCATTTGCAAATGTGATATAGGCGCACCTGCCTGCAAGTCCTGTAAAAATAACGGAAAATACACATATCAGCCCAACAAGTCTTTTGCCCATAAAAATAACCCCCTGTGTAGTTTTCACAAGGGGTCTAATTTTATTCAGTTCTCTGTCTGCGAAAAATTGCATCAGGTGAAATAGGAACGTCACATTTGAACGAATACGTGTTTGTTGCTTTGTTCGCTACGTCTACCTTTTCATCTGCTGTTTCGTTATATAGATCCTCAACAGTGATTTTATAAGGCATTTTGTTCGGCTCAACAACTTCAAGCACGTCTCCTTGATAAAAGCGGTTACGCTGGTCAACAACAAGCCGTCCGTCCTTATAGTCGTTATATAATGCACAAACGTCCCAATTGCGTATATAACCGCCTGTATCGAGAACCTGACCGTTTTTCATAGGACCGAAATTAAATCCGGTTGTATATTCACGGTGGCTCATCTTTTCCATTTCGTCAAGAATCCACTGTGGGACTTTAAAATCAGCAGTCGGATTTTTAAGATATTCATCAATGGCATTTCTGTAAGCGTATGTCACGATTGCGGTGTAATACTCGCTCTTTGCCCTGCCCTCTATCTTAAATGAATCAACTCCGGCAGCAACAAGCTCAGGTATATGCTCTATCATACAGAGATCACGGGAATTAAAAATATACGTGCCGCTGTCATCCTGATTTATGGGGAAGTACTGACCCGGTCGGGTTTCCTCAACAAGACTGTATTTCCACCTGCATGGCTGAGCACAATCTCCCCTGTTAGCATCCCTGCCGACCATATAGTCAGAGAGAATACAACGACCCGAAAAGCTCATACACATTGCGCCGTGAACAAACACCTCAATTTCTAAGTCTTGAGGAGTTTTATCTCTGATAGTCTTAATGTCGTCAAGTGAAAGCTCACGAGCGGTAACGATACGCTTTGCACCAAGCTCATAAAGAGAATTTGCCGTCTGGTAATTCACAATACCAACCTGTGTTGACATATGAATTTCTACATCAGGAGCATATTTTTTAGCAAGCATCATAACGCCGATATCAGCAATTATGAAAGCATCAACACCTATATCGGAAGCATATTTCAAAAACTCAGGCAGATATTCAATTTCATTATTTCTCGGTAAAGTATTACAGGTAAGGTATATCTTTTTACCGAGAAAATGTGCAAGGCTGACAGCGTTTTTTAGCTCGTCCGGATTAAAATTTGATGGATTAGTGCGCATACCGAACATCTCGCCACCGAGATAAACGGCATCTGCGCCAAACTTAAGTGCTAATTTTAATCTTTCAAAATCACCTGCCGGTGACAGAAGTTCTATTTTTCTACTCATAATCAATAGTTAAGATACGGTGCGTATGCTTGAATCTTTTGTTTAAATTCTGAATAAGTTTTTGCTGTATAAAGTTTGCCCTTTGAATCGTGGAAGAAGAAGTAAGCTTCACTATCTGCAGGGTTAAGTGCCGCATCGATAGCAGCAAGACCCGGATTGCAAATCGGACCTTCGGGTAAGCCTACAACAGTTGATGTGCTGTCTGTGCTGTAAAAATTAAGGTAATAATCTGCCGTGTGTGCAGAGGTTGAAGAAAGAGAAGGAGCAACTTTATTTTTGATATAATCACTTGTTGACTCACATCCGATAGACGGATAATTAGTCTTGTCCGAAAGACGATTATGAAGAACTGCCGAGATTGCTTTCATCTGCTCTTCATCACCTGCCTCCTTTTGAATGATAGAGGCAATTATGATTATATCACGCATTGAATAGCCGAGTTTTTCCGCTTTATTTCTATACTCTTCAGTAATACGGGCATCGCCGTTTTCAAGGAATTTTTTTACAACTGATGATGAACTCTCACCGATGAAAAAGTCATACGTATCCGGGAAAAGATAACCCTCAAGTCGGTAAGGAACTTTTTCATCAGCCTTTAAACCATCAACAAGTGAATAGGTGAATTCTACTGTTTCAATAACTGAAAGAAGTGAAGCCTTATCACAAACCTCATTTGCAACAAGCTTGTCCACAATTTCAGCAACTGTATAACCCTCAGGAAATGTGAGGGTTACGGTTTCAGCGGTTGCAGAATTGCCCTTCATTGTCTGGAGCATACCCTCAAGTCCCATCTTACCTGAAAGGTAATAGACGCCAGGTTCATAAGGGGCACCGACGTATCTCGACCTGTAATTTGCAAAAAGCTTGCAGAAATTTTTGCATTTAATGAGTCCGTTATCCGCAAGCAAATCAATGGCTGTATCGATATCCTCTATAGAGTCTGTAAAGCTGACCGTTACTACTGAATTCGTTTTTGTAATAGCAAGGATGTCATTCATACAAAATACAGCGTAAACCGAAATAATCATAGAAAGCACAATTACAACAATAAAGAAAACATATGTGCTTGCAACACCGTTTCCCTTGCGCTTTGGAGGTGTTTTTTTAACTGCCACAGCTACCGATTCAGAAGTATTCTCTGTGGTATCAACATTTGTGAAATAAACGTCATTATTGCTGCCTGCAGTGTCAACAGGATTAATTCCCGACTCCTTGAGCTTAAATTCTTCGTTATCCATTATCATATATCCTCCCTTATTTAGACAGAAAATATATCATTCTCAGTGATAATATAATTAACAGGAACGTCATATTCCCCTATAGGTAAACTATCTTTAACAAATTCATTATAACACAGACCGACAGAAATAAAAGAAAAATTTTGCAAAAACCTGTCATAATATCCTTTTCCGTAGCCGAGTCTGTAGCCTTGCTTGTCAAAAGCTATGGCAGGAACAATGCAAATCGAGTCTTTAAAATCTGTAACCTCCTGACAAATTTCAGTATCAGGTTCCCTTAAACCGAAAAAGCCGGTCTTTAAATCAGCAAGTGAATTTATAAAATAATATTTCATATTTCCAACGCTGTCAAGACAAGCAGGAAGTGCAACCATTTTACCGCTTATTAAGGCATTTTCAATACATTTGTCAACATTGATTTCATCATCAAGTGCCGCATAAAATAAGACAGTTTTGGCTTTGTTATACACATCACAATTAATTAAATTAGTGCATATCCTCTCATCAAGAAAAGACTTGTTCTTTATATTTTTTCTTTGAGTTTTCAGCTCTTGTCTGAGTTCATTTTTTATCTGCATTGGATTGTTTTTCTTATGTTCTCGGCAGTTTCTTTATCGGTGAGAGCTTTTACGATTTCAAGTCCAAAATCAACAGATACACCTGCACCTCTTGCCGTAATATAATTACCGTCTTTTATAACA
Source organism: Eubacterium sp. (assembly GCA_022511185.1). Taxonomy (GTDB): domain Bacteria; phylum Bacillota; class Clostridia; order Oscillospirales; family Acutalibacteraceae; genus Eubacterium_R. The sequence continues at coordinate 5,388 of JAFLSA010000036.1, read as the reverse complement.
TATTCTTCTGATAATACCGCGCCTTCAAGCGTATTCTCAAAGCCGGGGAAAGCAGTAGCCTCTCTGCCTTTTAAAAGTCCCTTGTGGCCTAAAATTGACGGAGCGGCACAAATTGCACAAATAAGTGTATTGTTTACTACAGACTTATCAATTGCAGACTGAACTGTTTCGTTGTTCTCGAGGTTGAGTGTTCCCGGCATTCCTCCCGGCAAAATGATAGCATCAACATTACTGTATTCAAATTCATCAATAGTAATGTCGGCAGTCACCTCAACACCACAGGATGAGCAAACTGTTTTGCCTGTCACGCCGACTGTTTTAACATCAAGCTTAGCACGTCTTAACATATCAACAGGTGAAAGCGCTTCGATAATTTCAAAGCCGTCTGCTAAAAATAAGTAAACCATTTTTATTCTCCTTTATATGCGAGAGCAATAGGCTCATTAAGAGAGCAACCCTCAAATAGGTATTCCTTAATCTCATCGCACTCATTAAATAAAATGTCTTTGATGTCAATTTTATGCTTAAATTTTCTGTTTGAATAATAATTAACCAATTCCTTATCAGCAGGAATTAAAAGCACGTTATTATACTTTTTTTGTGCATACTCCAAAAGCTTTGACATATACCCCTTTTTTCTTGCGCTTACAGCAGTGCAGGCGGCATAAATATACTTGAATGCCATACCGTTTACAGTGCAGTCAACGAGAAAAAGCATTGAACATAAGCAATCTCCATAATAGCACAGACAGCTTATATTTTTGGCATTTTCAAGAAAAAATACAATATCTTCCCTACTGTCACCGAATGCCTCTTGCCAAAGTGCTATAATTTCATCATCATAGCTTGTAGTTTCAATAATTTTATCCATTATAGATAGCCACACATTTTTTAAGTAATATTTCAGGATAATAAGACTGCTTGGCTTTTCTCAAACCCTCCAAGCCTAAGTCTTCTTCCCTGTTGACATATTCATAGTCCATCAGGCAGTTTTTGGTAAACTCCTGATTGATTACCGGATATGCTCCCTGAATAACGGGAGGTGCTTTTTCAAAATGAGTTACGAAGACTTTATCAGATAGCGGCTCTCCCATTGTGTAAGCTATAACCTTACCATCAACTCTAATAAGTCCGCCGACAAAGCCGAGCTTATCGTAGTTTTCAAATGTCTCCAAAACTGCCTCATATTCATAAGAATAGTCTGAATCATCAGCGTGATGCCTGATCCATTCACCGTGAAAATCAATACATTCGCTGATATTATCTTTGTTAAGTATCTCAAATGACCAATCGGGATTGTTCTTCTTAAAATTAGTTATGTGGTTACGCTTGCCGTGATACTTCTTACCTCTGAGCTCTGCCATTTTTTCAGTAGTATAAATGTACTCATTATATCCCTCGTCAAACTCAAAGGAAAACTGATCCGGGAAATACTCGTTAAAGAGCTTTTGATAATACTCTGTAACACCGTAGAATGTCGGAGTAATCCCGTATGATTTCGCATCTTCAATTATTTGATTAACTGCGTCTGCAAAATTACCCGTGCCGATTGGGACGGAATAGATATAATTATTATTCTTGCCACAGCGACAGATAAAAAAGTCCTTATATCGGCAAATAACTGTTGTATAAGTCGTATGCCATACGAAAACGTTACCAAAGGTATATTCACAGCTAAAGCTGTTTAAGTGTTTAAGACATTCATCAACCCACTGCTTGTCATCAATAGTGGGCTTTTTAAAATCAAGCATTGATTAAATTTCCTTTTTTATATATTCAACAATTTTATTATGTATTACGTTAATATCAAGAGGATTTACCCCGTCGGAACAAGGAATGACTATCCACCCCTGCTTTTTTGCGGCATAGAGAGCTGATTTTCTGCATTTATTCAAAAACTCTACATCAGCCTCGTGGACGTCCTTTTTCTCCTCATTGCCGTTATAGCGTGAGGTCATAAGTCTTTGTGAAATCTCAATAGGCATATCAAGATAAATTACCATATCAGGCTTTGGAATACCTATTTTGTTATATTCAAAATCAGCCGACCAGTCGAGGTATTCATCCCACTTATCCTCAGAAATTTTCTCCATCTGATAGATTGAATTTGACGTTGCGTATCTGTCAGCAAGAATCAGGGTGCCGCTTTTATAATCAGCTTCCCAACCTTGTTTGTATGATGCAAAGCGGTCAACTGCGTAAAATGCGCCGGCTGCATAAGCATTGACGTCTGACGGATTTTTGCCGAACTCACCGCCGAGATACATTTTAACAAGCGTGCTTGAGGGACTGTCATAATCAGGCAGCTTGATTTTTTTATAATTAACATTTTGCGCCTTCAAATAGTCCTCAAGAAGTGCTGTCTGCGTTGACTTACCACAGCCGTCAAGTCCTTCAATTATTATCAATTTTGTCATTTGTTTTTCTTTTAACCTTTTTCTTATTTCCCTTTTCGTCAACGATATAGGTGTTTTCAAGCTGACCTATAAGGCTTGCCTTAAAGGAATCAATATATTCTCTCCTGAGTATTGCCTGCTCAGCCTTTTCCTCGTCGGTTAATCCGACTGTCTTTGACTTATGAACAAGCTCGTTTATGCGATTAATTTTTTCCTCTGTCATTAGTCTAAGAAATCCCTCAACTTTTTACTTCTGCTTGGGTGGCGGAGCTTTCTGAGTGCCTTTGCCTCAATCTGACGGATACGCTCACGTGTTACGTTAAATTCCTTTCCTACCTCTTCAAGAGTTTTAGGGTTGCCGTCATCAAGACCAAAACGTAGTGAGAGAACCTTTTCTTCTCTCGGGGTGAGCGTTTTAAGAACTTCTGCAAGTTGTTCCTTCAAAAGGCTCATTGATGCGGCATCTGCAGGAGCAAGGGCCTCTTCATCAGGAATGAAATCACCAAGGTGTGAGTCCTCTTCTTCACCTATAGGAATTTCAAGAGATACAGGCTCCTGTGCAACTCTTAAAATTTCCCTTACCTTTTCAACAGGCATTTCAAGAAATTCTGCAATTTCATCAGGAGTAGGCTCTCTGCCGTTTGTATGAAGGAGCTGGCTGTTTGCCTTTTTAACCTTATTTATCGTTTCAACCATATGAACAGGAATACGTATTGTCCTTGCCTGGTCAGCAATAGCACGAGTTATAGCCTGTCTTATCCACCAAGTAGCGTAGGTTGAAAACTTAAAGCCTTTTGTATAGTCAAACTTGTCAACAGCCTTGATAAGGCCGAGATTACCCTCCTGAATCAAATCAAGAAACTGCATACCTCTGCCAACGTATCTTTTTGCGATACTAACAACAAGACGAAGATTTGCTTCTGCAAGGCGCTTTTTTGCATTCTGGTCATCATCGGAAATACGAATAGCAAGCTCAATTTCCTCCTCAGGAGTAAGAAGAGGAACACGTCCGATTTCCTTGAGATAAACCTTGACAGGATCATCCATGGCAGCGTTATCATTAACAGCTACTGTTTCAGCCGCATCTGTCTCCTTTGGCAAATCAACCTCAAGACTGATGCTGTCAAGAGTCTCAGCTGAAAAGTCATCAATAATATTTATATTTGCGCTGTCAATCAGCTCATTGAGCTTTTCAAGCTCTTCAACATCAAGGTCAAGGTCAACGATAAGATTATCGATCTCCTGTGTGGTAAGGTGACCAACCTGCTTTCCTTTGTCAATAAGCTTTTTGAAAGCATTTTGCTTCTTGTCTTCGCTTACCGGCTGATTTGGTGTGAGATTAATTTCCTTCATAATAAACTCCTCTGTTATGTAAATTATTTAACTAATTATTAAATAGCCTTCTGAATTCATCATCTGTCATATCTGACGATGAAGGTTTGTTTGCCTTGTCATATTCCTCGTTAACAATTGCAAGGCAATCAGAAAACTCTTTTTTAGCATTATTACTTTCTCGTGTTCTGGCAATAATTCCGGACAGACGACCTAATTCTTCATTAGTAAGTATTCCGCTGAAATTAATTAAGTCAACATCAAGCTCATCATTAAGCCTTGATATTATTTCCTTAAATAAACGTTTTATAAACGCAGATGAAAATTTTTGGGGATCAAAATCACTGCAAAGCTCCCTGCAGTCAGGGTATCTTAACAGCAGGCTGATAATTCTCTCCTCTGCCTTTATCTGCTTAATTGAGGCGCCGCTTTCATAGCTTGTCCTCTGATTTTGGCGTATACTGTCCTCAACGATAGATTTTTCTATATTGCGTTTTTTGCGTTGTCTGCTTTTTTCAGAATAGTCATTAAGCTGAATTTTAATGCTTTCTTTTTCAACGCCAAGCTCGCTTGAAAGCCTTGATAAATATAAATCCTGCTCAATCGGGCTTACGTCACTAAGTATTCTTATAGCGCCGTTAAGAAAATCAATTTTACCCTGTGTTGTATTGAGATTATTGTTGTTTCTAAGTTCAAGCAGAGCAAATTCAATCTCGTTAGAGGCACCATCAAGCATACCTTTAAATTTATCTCTGCCGTATTTTTTTATTATTTCGTCAGGATCTTTACCGCCGACTAAGGCCGGAATCTTAACTTTAATATTTGTCTGCTTAAAAAGGTTTATTGCCTTGCTAAGTGCTATTTGACCTGGACCATCAGAATCGTAAGCAAGTATGACTTCTTTTGTATACCGGCTTATTAGCCTTACCTGTTCATTAGTGAGTGCCGTACCGCATCCTGCAACAGCATTGGTAAAGCCTGCCTGATGCATTGCGATAACATCCATATAACCCTCGCAGAGAATCATACTGTCACTGCAGTTGTTTTTAGCGTAATTAAGACCAAAAACCTCATTTGTTTTTTTATAAACCAAAGTGTCTGAAGTGTTGATATACTTTGGCTTGCTGTCGTCAAGAACACGTCCGCCAAAGGCAATAACGTTACCCCTAACGTCAATAATCGGGGTCATAACACGGTTTCTGAAATAATCGTAGTAGTTATTATTTTTTCCTACCCTTACAACGCCGGCGTCAACCATCTCTCCCACACGGTAGCCTTTTGTTTTAAGGTGCTTTAAAAGGCTGTCCCACTCGTTTGGTGCAAAGCCTAAACCAAAACGCTTGATTGTATTCATTGTAAGTCCGCGGTTCAGGTAATAATCAAGACCTACCTTGCCTTGCGGACTAATCAAATAGTTGTAATAAAACTTAGCAGTCTCACGGTTGATTTCTAAAATTCTGCGCCTTTTCTTCGACAGGCTTTCATCGTAGCTGTTATCATCAGGCATCTGAAGTCCGGCACGCTGAGCAAGGAGCTTTACCGCATCAATGTAATCAAGATTTTCAATTTTCTTTATAAATGTAACAGCATCTCCGCCTGCTCCACAGCCAAAGCAGTAAAAGGACTGCGTGTCATTGTAGACAGTAAATGACGGTGTTTT
>JAFLSA010000035.1 GCA_022511185.1 Eubacterium sp. | reverse complement strand
CACAGTAACAAAACGCCGTTGTTTTAAAACAACGGCGTTTTAGTCTATAAAAAAGCCGTTTGAGTATCATTTACTCAAACGGCTTTTGGTTAATCAATTTCTACTGAAATTTTAGCGTCATTTCTTGTTGCTGCTGCACGCATAACAACACGGATTGCCTTAGCAATTCTACCCTGCTTTCCGATAACTCTGCCCATATCGTCCTCAGCAACGTGAAGATGATAAACAGTTACGCCCTCTTCGTTAGGTTCGCTAACATCAACAGAAACCTCATCAGGATTATTTACCAATCCCTTTGTGATGGAAATTAACAAATCTTTCAAAGAAAACACCTCCTGTTAAGCTTTGTATTTTGATAAATCAAAGATTAAAGGATGCCTTCTTTTTTAAGAATGCTCTTAACTGTGTCTGTAGGCTGTGCACCGTTTGCAATCCACTTCTTAGCCTTCTCAGCATCAATCTTGATTTCAGCAGGCTCAACCATTGTGTTGTATGTGCCGATTTCCTCAATGAAACGACCGTCACGTGGATATCTTGAATCTGCTACTACTACGCGATAGAATGGTGCCTTCTTTGCACCCATACGACGAAGTCTGATTTTTACTGCCATTTTGATTACCTCCAAAATATATAAAAAATTTTTATTTATTAAAACCTTAATCGGTTTATATACTGATTTAGAAACCAAACGGGTTTGAGCCGCCGCCCATTTTGCCCATCATTTTCTCTGCCATTTCAGGATTTGCCTGCATCATACGGCGCATCTTTTTGCTCATCTTAGGTCCGCCCTTGCCGCCGCCAAACTGCTTCATCATCTTCTGCATCTGCTTAAACTGGGCAAGGAGCTTATTGACGTCCTCAACCTGCATACCGCAGCCTGCCGCAATTCTGCGCTTGCGTGACGGATTGATGATTTCGGGGTGCTCCCTTTCCTGCTTGGTCATTGAATAAATGATTGCCTTGAATCTGCCAAAGGCATTCTCGTCAATATCCTCATCCTTGATTTTACTGCCGATACCGGGAATCATTTTTATCGTGTCCTTAATGCTGCCCATACGCTCAATCTGAGCAAACTGGTCAAGCAAATCGTTAAGGTCAAATTTATTTTTAGCAAGCTTTCTTTGAAGCTCGGCAGCCTTCTTTTCATCAAGGCTCTGCTCTGCCCTTTCAATAAAGGAAAGCACGTCGCCCATACCTAAGATACGGGACGCCATACGTGACGGGTGGAAGGTTTCGAGATTATCGAGCTTTTCGCCCGTACCGACAAACTTGATAGGCTTGCCTGTTACTGCTCTTACTGAGAGTGCGGCACCGCCTCTTGTATCGCCGTCAAGCTTTGTGAGAATAACGCCGTCAATGCCGAGTGTTTCATTAAAGCTCTTAGCAACGTTAACGGCATCCTGACCTGTCATTGCATCAATAACAAGCAGGATTTCGTGAGGATGAACTGTGGAGCGGATATTCCTGAGCTCCTCCATAAGCTCCTCATCAACGTGAAGTCGGCCTGCTGTATCAAGAAAGACGTAATCGTTACCGTGATCCTTAGCAAACTTAATTGCCTCTTCAGCAATCTTAACAGGATTTTCTGTTCCCATTTCAAATACAGGAACGCCAACCTGCTCGCCGACAACCTGAAGCTGTTTGATAGCTGCCGGACGGTAAACGTCGCAGGCAACGAGAAGTGGTCTGTGACCCTCTTTTTTCAGCTTTAATGCAAGCTTTGCCGAATGGGTTGTTTTACCGCTACCCTGAAGACCGCACATCATTACGATTGTCGGCGGATGATTCGCAATAGCAAGACGAGCTTCGTTACCGCCCATAAGGTCAGTAAGCTCTTCGTTTACTATTTTAATAACCATCTGACCGGGAGTGAGTGACTCCATAACGTCAGCGCCGATTGCTCTTTCAGTTACCTTTGCGGTAAATTCCTTAGATACCTTATAGTTTACGTCAGCCTCTAAAAGTGCAAGGCGAACCTCACGCATTGCCTCTTTAACGTCAGCCTCAGTCAGTTTACCCTTAGCACGTAATTTTTTAAATGAATTTTCTAAGCGTTCGCTTAAGCCTTCAAATGCCAAGCTATCAACCCCTATCCCTCTTTAAGAAAAGAGGCAAGTGTTTTTATACGGGCAACACAATCATTAATCTCCATTGAAAGTGAATGGTTAAGATTATAGTTATTGATAATCTCAGCGCACTCAACAATCTCGTCAATGCCCTTTTTCATTTCGTTAAAACGCTTTGCAAGCCCCAAACGCTCCTCCATATCAAAGAGCTGAGCCTCGGCACGCTTTATTGAATCACGGACACCCTGACGTGTAATACCCTCGTTTTCAGCAATTTCGGAAAGAGAAAGGTCTTCTTCATAATAATATACAAGAAAGTCGTGCTGCTTTTGAGTAAGCATTTCGCCATAGAAATCAAGCAAAAACGGAATTTCAAGATTCTTAGCCACGACTACCTCTCCTTTCATAATGTGTGTAAAGTGTTTTGTCTTTACAGCAAGTGGTATTATACTAAAGAGTATGTCCCTTGTCAAGTAAAAAATGAATAAAAAAATTTATTAAATTTATCCGAAAAACCTTGACACAATTTGTAGTGTAAAGTAATTTTTCTTTACGCTAAATGTTGGTAAAAATAACGGGCGTGCAATACACGCCCGTATAAAAATTCTATTATTTAAGTTTTGCAATCGTTACTCCGTTTTCGCCCTCACCGTATTTGCCGAGGCGGTATTCGGAGATATTCGGGTGTGTTCTAAGGTAATCGGTCACAGCGCTTCTGAGTGCACCTGTGCCCTTACCGTGAATGATGCGTATTTCCTCAATATTATTAAGCACGCATTTATCAATGAAAAGACCGAGTTCACCGATTGCCTCATCTACGGTTTCGCCCCTTAAATCAAGCTCTGTCTTAACATCAGCATCGGCACGTGATGACGTGCGGTAGACATTCGTACGCGGTGCTTTTGGCTTTTCCTTTGGCTTATCAAGAATCATAATATCGGACAGCTTAACTCTTGTTTTTAACATTCCCGATTTAACAAGAAGCTTGTCGCCTGTTTCGACAACCTCTCCCTCGCCGATACCTTTGATGACAACTCTGTCGCCGACCTTCGGCTCACGCGGGAGCTTGTAGTCATAATCCCAGTTATCCGCAAGCTCAGCAGGGTTGATAATCTCGTCCATCTCGCCCATTTGCGACTTAACGGCACGGCGGGTTTTGCGTGCAATTTCGGTAGCGTTTGATTCTGTCTGCTCCTTTTTCAGCTTTTCAAGCTCAAGGAGAAATTCGGATGACTTGCGCTTTGCCGCATTGATAAGCTTTTCAGCCTCACGTTTTGCTCTTTCAAGCTCTCGTTTTTTCAATGTTTCGATTTTATCTTTCTCAGACTGAGCCTTTTCCTCAATTTTCTTTGCCCTTGCCGTCATTTCCTCGGCAATTTTACGCTCGTCCTCAAGCGCCTGGCGTGAGCTTTCGAGCTTTTCAAGGACTGATTCAAAATCACGATTATCCGAGCCGACTATGCTTTTTGCGTGCTCGACAACGGACTTATCCATACCAAGATGCTCGGAAATTGCAAAGGCATTTGATCTGCCGGGCACACCGATAAGAAGTCTGTAGGTCGGGCGGAGAGTTTCAACGTCAAATTCACAACAGCCGTTTGTTACGCCCGCGGTATCGAGCGCATACGCCTTAAGCTCTGCATAATGTGTTGTCGCCGCAATAACGGCACCTTTAGAACGTAAATTTTCAATGACAGACACTGCCAAAGCCGCACCCTCGACAGGGTCGGTTCCTGCACCAAGCTCGTCAATCAGCACGAGCGAGCTATCGTCAGCCTGATTCATAATATCAATTATATTCACCATATGAGATGAGAAGGTTGAAAGTGACTGGGCAATGCTCTGCTCGTCGCCGATATCAACAAGAATTTTGTCAAAAATTGAAATACGTGACCTGTCACCAACCGGGATAAGAATACCGCACATTGTCATTGCCGTAAGCAGTCCGAGTGTTTTAAGCGACACGGTTTTACCGCCTGTGTTCGGTCCTGTGATAACAAGAGTATCGTACTCGTCACCGAGCGAAATATCTGTCGGCACAACCTTTTTAGGGTCAATTAACGGATGTCGAGCCTTTTTAAGATTGATAATTCCGTCTTTATTTAAGAGCGGTTTTGTAGCTTTCATTTTATATGCAAGGTGCGCCTTGGCAAAAATGAGATTGAGCATAACAGCACTGTTAAAGGAATGCTTAATTGACTCGGCAAACTCCCCTGCTTCTGCTGAAAGCTCATAGAGAATACGCATAATCTCGTCACGCTCTTTGCCTTGCAGAACCTTAATATCATTATTTGCATCAACAACGGACGCAGGCTCGATAAACACAGTCGCGCCTGTTGATGAAGTATCGTGCACCAAGCCGGGAACATTTCCCCTGTTCTCTGCCTTTACAGGAATAACAAAACGCCCGTTACGCTGAGTGACAATCGGCTCCTGCAAATACTGCTGATAATGCGTCGAATGAATCATCGAGTCAAGCTTTTCACGGATTGAGCTTTCCTTTGCCCTGATTTTTCTTCTGATATCGCTGAGTGTTTCAGACGCTTTATCCGAAATCTCCTCCTCATTGATAATGCAAGCAAATATCTTGTTTTCAAGGTACTTATTTACCGTAATACCCTCAAAGAAAAAGTCAAGGCTTGTCCGAACCCCGCTGCAGTGGTTGTGCCACTCGTCAAGCGTTCTGAGGGAGCGCAGGCAATATGCAATATCAAGCAGCTCCTTTGGGTTAAGAGAACCGCCTGCATTCGCTCTATGTAAGGGGTTATTGACGTTTTTAAGCCCTGAAAATGAGGGCGCACCAAAGCGTGCAAGAAGTGAAAAGGCATCCTCTGTCTGAGAGAGCAAAAGCTCAACCTCAGATAAGTCGGTTGTCGGTTTTAACGACAGTGCCAAATCTCTTGCATCGTCACAGGAGCACTCCTGAGAAAGCATATTTAAAATTATGTCAAGCTCAAGTGTTTTAAAGTTTTTATCCATTATCGAATTCCTTTATAAAATTCAAGTGTAGGTAATTTTTTCTGTATACGTGATAAAAGGTATTTTTCGCTTATGTCGGAAAGTAAATCGAGATTGTTTTCCGAAAGTGAAAAGGAAAAGATTTTTTTAGGCTCTGTAAGGCAAATAAAGCGTATTGCAGTTATAACGTTTTTCGGGCATGGAATTGCGCCGACCTTGCCGCAATTTTCGCAATATATACAGCCGTCAAGGGTATCAAAAAACATCATATCCGTTTCATATGTTGAACAGTTTGCACAGGCAAGAATATTCGGCATATAGCCGCCGAGTGACAGAAGTCTGAATTCAACCGCTGACTTTATAACACGCATATCCTTACTGCTGTTGCAGAGAAGATGAAGAGAATTCAAAAGAACAGAAAGCATTTCAGCAGACGGCTGTTCCTCCTCGCCAAGCTCGTACGCAAGCTGTGCAAAATACTGCGCAATCGCAAGGCGTTCAATATCCTTTCTTAAATCAAAAAACACTTCAACAGGTGAAGCGTTATCGACAACAAAGGCATCACGCCCGCGGTAAAGCGTAAAATCAGAATAAGCAAAAAGTGAGGTTGACGAGGCAAGGCGGTTTTTCATCTGCTTTGCGCCGCGCACGAAGGCACGTACAAGTCCGTAATCAGCAGTAAGGAGAGTAACTAAGCGGTCACTCTCCCCGATTGTCTGTTCTCTGATTACTAAACCCTTCGTTGAAGTCATAATCCTGTTTTGCCTTTTCGTTTTTCTTATAGTTAAGATAGTCCAGCACCGAGCCGGAATTCCAGAATTCGTTCCAGTTTTTATCTGTCATAAACACCACCAAGGTTATTTTATCCTATGGCGGTATCAATAATTTGTTCCAATTTAATCCAAGCCGAAATTGTGGATAAGACCCTCTCGATTTCTCCAATCAAGCTTGACCTTTACCCAGCAGTGAAGATTGACTTTAATCTGGAAAAAGCTCTCTAAATCCTGTCTTGCGTAGGTAGAAATTTTTTTGAGCATTGCGCCGTTTTTGCCGATAACCATACCCTTGTGGCTATCCCTTTCACAGTAAATCGTAGTGTCAATATCAAGGATATCCTTATCCTCACGCTCACTCATTTTCTCAACCGCAACGGCTATTCCGTGCGGTATCTCCTTGTCCATAAGCCTGAGTATTTTTTCACGCACGATTTCTGCCGCAAGCACTCTTTCGGGCTGGTCTGTCAGCGTATCGTCAGGGAAGAAATGCGGAGACTCAAAGGCGAGCTTGTCAAGCTCCGTTTTAAGCTCATCAACGTTATCCCCCTCAGATGCACTTACAGGCACGACCGCATAAAAATCAAAGAGTGACGTAAGATAAACGATTCTTTCCAGAAGCTCCTCTTTGTCCTTAATCATATCAATTTTATTTATCGCAAGAATGACAGGCATTTTTTGCTTTTTAAACATCTCTAATAGCTGTAATTCCTGTTCATTAAGCTCGCCCTTTGGCTCAGTCAGAAACAGGCAGGCATCAACACCGCCTACAGTATCACCGACAGCTTCATTCATCTTTTCGCCGAGCTTGTTATGCGGACGGTGAAAACCCGGTGTGTCTGTAAAAACGAGCTGAGTTTCGCCCTCAGTCAAAACACCCATAATCTTCGTTCTCGTGGTCTGCGGCTTTGATGAAACAATGGCAATCTTTTGCCCTAATAGTCTGTTAAGAAGTGAGGACTTGCCGACGTTCGGCTTGCCGACAATCGCAATAAAAGCAGTTTTTGTCATCATTCGTCACCCATATAGTAGCTGTTGTCTCTTTTCAGTCCGATCTGAGTAAGTACAGTTTCTTCCTTTTCCCTCATACGCACTTCCTCAAGACCGCCGTTTTCGTGGTCATATCCGAGAAGGTGAAGCATTGAGTGTACTGTTAAAAAGCCGATTTCACGCTGAAGCGGATGATTATAAAGCTCTGCCTGTTCAAGCGCTTTTTCTATCGAAATAACAATATCTCCGAGCAGCTTTGCGCCTGTGTCCATATTGATATCGTACTCGCCGTTTTCACCGAGCGGGAATGAAAGCACGTCTGTTTCCCTGTCAATATTGCGGTACTGAGCATTAAGCTCTTTTATCTGCTCGTTATTCACAAAACGAACGCTCACCTCAGCCGAGCCGTCAAAGCCCTCGAGCTCAAGCACGGCGTGGCAGCAGCGCCTGATAAGCAGGCGTATACCCGTTGGTATCTTAACGTTCTTCTGATCATTGGAGATAATAACTTTTACAGAGCCCATTACTTGTTTTTCTCCTCCTCATATTTTTCGTAAGCGTTGACGATATCCTGAACAAGTCTGTGGCGGACAACGTCCTTTTTGTTGAACTTACACATTTCTATATCGTCAACGTCTCTTAATATATGCATAACCTTTTTAAGTCCCGACTTTTTACCGTCAGGCAAATCAACCTGTGTTATATCGCCTGTGATAACCATTTTTGAGCGAAAACCAAGACGTGTCAAAAACATCTTCATCTGTTCAGTCGTTGTATTCTGTGCCTCGTCAAGAATGATAAAGCTGTCATCAAGTGTTCTGCCTCGCATATAAGCCAAGGGTGCGACCTCGATTGCGCCACGCTCCTGATAACGCTGAAAGTTCTCTGCACCGAGCATATCAAAAAGTGCATCATAAAGCGGTCTTAAATAAGGGTCAACCTTGCTCTGCAAATCACCCGGAAGAAAGCCTAACTTCTCCCCTGCTTCAACTGCAGGACGCGTAAGGATAATTCTGTTTACCTCTTTTGCTCTGAAGGCTGTGACTGCCATCGCGACTGCAAGGTACGTTTTACCTGTACCGGCAGGGCCGATGCCAAAGGTAATCGTGTTTTTTTCAATTGCTTCACAGTACTTTTTCTGTCCGAGCGTTTTCGGCTTTACAGGTCTGCCCTTTGAGGTGATGCATATAGTATCAGTCGTCATTGCATTCAGCTTGTCCTCGTTGCCCTCGTTGACAAGTGACATAACGTATCTCACGTTCTGGTCGGAAAGGCTCTCACCCTTGCCAATCAAAACCAAGAGGGAGTTAAGCGCTCTGACTGCCTTTGAGACATTTTCAGCCTCACCTACAACCTTAAGGTCTGAGCCTCGTGATATAATTGATACTCCGTATTCTCTTTCAATCAGCTTTACGTTTTCGTCAAAGCTGCCGAACAGGCTGACAGCCTGCTCCATTGCCTCAAATTCAATTATCTGTTCAATCATTATTTCTCTCTACTTTAATTTTTTCTATTCTTCTCTCGTCTACCTCTAAAACGGTGAACGTGAAGTTTTCGTAGGTCGCAACCTCGTTATCATTTTCACCCGTCGGCAGGTAGCCTAAAAGATTTATAACAAAGCCTGCAAGCGTGTCATAATCGCCCTCAGGAAACTTTACACCCAAAATCTTTTCAACCTCATCAATATCGGCAACGCCGTCAAACGTGAAGGTCTTTTCGTCTATCTGCGTTACAAGCTCCTCTTCCTCGTCGTCATACTCGTCACGGATATTGCCAACGATACTTTCAAGCACGTCCTCCATTGTGACAATTCCGGCGGTGCCGCCATACTCGTCAACAACGATAGCAAGCATAATTCTCGTTTCAGTCATCTGTGCAAAAAGCTTTCCGCACGGAATAGTCTCAGGAACGAATAACGGCTTTCGGATATAATCCGTGATTTTATCGTCTGCGGTGATTTTACTGCCGACAAATTTAAGAAGATCCTTAACGTATATTATTCCCCTGATATCGTCGAGATCCTCACTGTACACAGGGATTCTTGACCTGCCGTGTTCAATTGAAATATTAACCACGTCTTCAAGCGAATTATCAATTTCAACTGCATCAACATCGGTGCGGTGAGTCATTATGTCCCCCGCATTGAGATCGTCAAACTCAAAGATATTGTTGATCATTTCCCTTTGATTTTTTTCAAGCTCACCGACCTCTTCGTCACCCTCAACAAGCTGTTTTATTTCTTCTTCTGTTGAGCTTTCTTTTCTAAAACGCTTTAATAGACCACTGCCCATAAAGGCATATACCTCCAAACACAGTATAATTTTGTATATTATATAATAAAACAATTTATTTGTAAAGTCTTACAATATATGCTATACTTTATGTATTAATATTATTAGGTGACGTTATGCTTGAACTCTTAAAGGAAAAAGAAAACATATGGGATTTCCTGTCAAAAAGCGATAAACCGATCGTGATTTACGGTATGGGAAACGGTGCACAAAGGATAATAGAGACACTTGAAAGCTATGGTGGAAAGGTCAGCGATATTTTCGCAAGTGATGAGTTTGTAAGGGGTCATTCCTTTTTAGGCTTCAAAGTTATGAAATACGCTGAAGTTTGCGAAAAATATGAGAATTTTATCGTTGTTTTAGGCTTTGCGACACACCTTGATAACGTGCTTGACAGGATAAGAGAAATAAGTAAAGAGCACCCTGTTTATGCGCCTGACGTACCTGTAGCCGGCGGCGGACTTTTCACTATAGATTATGTGAAGGAAAATGAGGAAAAATTCGATTTTGTTTACAACCGCTTAGAAGATGACGAAAGTAAAAAGGTATATCTTGACATTATCAATTTTAAAATCAGCGGCAAGGTGGAATATCTCTTTAATTCCTTTTGCAAAAAGGATGAGATTTACAGAGATATTTTAAAGCTAAAAGGTGATGAAACAATCGTTGATTTAGGCGCATATGACGGCGACACGATAAGGGAATTTTGTGAATTTACAAACGGAAAATACAGCCATATTTACGCCCTTGAACCCGATGCGAAAAACTATAAAAAACTTGTAAAAAATACGGCTGATATGGTGAATATTACGACCTACAATATGGGTGCGTGGGATAAAAAAGATACTCTTATTTTTGACAAAAAGGCCGGCAGGAATTCAAAACTTTCATCAAACGGAATCCCTGTTGAAGTTACTGATATCGACTCCCTCATAAATGATAAAATAACGATGATAAAAATGGATATTGAGGGTGCAGAGCTTCACGCACTTGACGGCGCAAGAGGGATAATTCAGAGAGATACACCAAAGCTTTACGTCTGTGCTTATCACAGAAATGAAGACCTTTTTTCACTTCCGATAAAGATTTTACAGCTTAATGAAAATTATAAGCTGTACTTCAAGCACAGTCAGTATATCCCTGCTTGGGAGTGTAATTTCTACTGCGTTTAAGTTTGCGGTTGTCAACTTATATTGACAAAATTAATGCCTTAATATATAATTTTTTTGTAGATTATTTTCGGGGAAATAATAATGGTTACACTGATATACAGCATAATAATATTCATCGCCTGCACAGTCGGCGCAATTGTCGGCATAGGCGGCGGAGTAATCATTAAGCCTACGCTTGATTTTATCGGTCAGCACAGTGTTGACGTGGTAGGCTTTATTTCAACGTGCGCTGTGTTTGCAATGAGCATAAGCTCGTCAGTCAAGCACATTACGGCAAAAACAAAATTTGACAAAAAGATTGTACTTCTCGTTTCTATCGGCTCAATTTTCGGCGGAATAATCGGCAATGAGATATTTGACCTTGCGTTTGAGCATCTGAACACAAATATTGTCAAGGGTGTTCAGGCGGTTATAATCACAGCATTTATAATTTTCGTAATTATTTATGTTAATTCAAAAAACATCAAGTCATTTAAAATTAAAAATCCTGCACTGATTGTTTTAACAGGCCTGATGCTCGGACTTTTAAGTGCATTTTTAGGTATAGGAGGAGGCCCTATAAATACCACTTTTCTTGTTTTGCTGTTTTCCTTCACGCTTAAGGAAAGTGCAGTTTATTCGGTCGCAATCATATTTTTCAGTCAGCTAAGCCAGCTTGTGACGATATTCATTAATAATCAGTTTCAGCCGTATAAGGAGTATTTTCCAATTGTTCTTGCCGCAATGGCAGTATCGGTTATCGGCGGAATAATCGGCTCAATGCTCAACAAAAAGCTGTCAAACAAAGTAATTACACACGTTTTTTCAGCCGTGCTTATCCTTGTGGCAGTCATTAACATATACAATGCAGTTACAGGCTTTATCGCCTGACTGTTAATAATATGAAGGGTAAAAATTTTATGAAACAGAAAAACATTATCTTTTATTTTTCCGACCAGCAGCGCTGGGACACGGTAAATGAAAAGGTAACACCAAACCTCTGTCAGCTTGCTAAGGAGGGTGTGAAGTTTGAGAAAAACTTCACCTGCCAGCCTGTGTGCGGCCCTGCTAGAGCCTGTTTACAGACAGGTGTGTATGCAACTCAGTGCGGCTGTTACTGGAACGGAATTCCGCTTCCAAAGGACATCACGCCGCTTGCTCATTATTTCAATGAGGCTGGGTATCAGACGGCATACATAGGCAAATGGCATCTTGCATCTGACAGACTTCCCGGTATCGGTCTTCACTGCGAAAGCAAGCCTGTTCCGAAAAACAAGCAGGGTGAATATCAGTACTGGAGAGCGGCTGACGTGCTTGAGTTTACCTCTCACGGCTATGACGGATACATCTTTGACGGTGACGGAAACAAGCTTGATTTCAAGGGCTACCGTGCGGACTGCATAAACGATTTTGCGCTTGAATTCCTTGATAATCGTGACAAGGATAAGCCGTTTTTTATGTTTGTCAGCCAGCTTGAGCCGCATCATCAGAATGACCATCACACGTATGAGGGTTATAAGGAAACTGTTGACGATTACAAGGACTATCCTCTGCCGGATGATCTGACCTTCCTGAAGGGAGATTACAAGGAAATGTACCCCGATTACATTTCAGCTATCAACAGGCTTGACTACAATATCGGCAGGCTTGTTCAGAAGCTGAAGGATTTAGAAATTTACGATGACACGATAATCATTTACACCTCAGACCACGGCAGTCACTTTAAAACGAGAAATCCTGAGTATAAGCGAAGCTGTCACGAAAGTGCAACGCACACACCGCTTATTATAAAAGGCGGCGGTTTTGAGGGCGGTAAGAGTGAAACAAGGCTTTCATCACTCATTGATATTCCGCCGACGCTTCTTTCAATGGCAGGCATACCTATTCCTCAGTCATATATGGGTGTTGATCTGACGAAACAGATTGATAATCCTGACGAAAAGAGGGACTGTGTATTTATGCAGATAAGCGAGGCTTCAAACTCACGTGCTATAAGAACGGACAGATTCAAATATGAGGTGCGTGACTGGGCAATCACAGGCTATGCGCACCACAGCTCAAAGGTGTATTTTGAAAACTACCTTTATGATTTGGAAAAAGACCCTAATGAGAAAAACAATCTTATAAAGGATCCAAGATACAGGCACGTAAGACAGGAGCTTAAATATCTGTTATTAAAGCAAATGGAGCTTGCACAGGAGGAGGCACCTGTAATAATGCCTGCAATAATTAAAAGGAGTAAATGAGTATGGCAGACAAGAAATATTTGACTATGAAAGAGCGAGTGTGCTTCACCGTCGGCGCATTCGGAAGATCGGGAATTTACACGCTTATGACAATGTTCACGCTTGTATTTTTCCAAAACGGTGCAGGACTTACTCTTGAACAGGGCACGACAATTATTCTTATAGGAAGAATATTTGACGCAATCAACGACCCTGTTATGGGTATGTTAGTTGACAGGACAAAATCAAAGTGGGGCAAGATGAGACCTTATCTTTTATTCTCGCCTGTTCCTATTGCGATTTGTACAATTCTTCTTTTCACTGCTCCGTTTGGCTACGGCTCAACGGCAGCATTCGTATGGGCACTTGTTACATACATTCTCTGGGGTGTGGCATTCACGATTCAGGACGTTCCTTTCTGGGGACTTTCATCTGTTATCACACCGCTTGAAAATGAAAGAACTTCATTCATCTCAACTGCACGCTTAGGCTCAACCTTCGGCGGTATACTCCCTGCTCTGCTCGTTCCGATTCTCTATCAGAGCAATATGGGATATACAAAAGGATTCTTTGTAAGCGCATTGATTTTCGCACTTCTCGGCTGCGGTCTTTCAATCCTCATTTTCTTTGTATCAAAGGAAAGAGTACCGAAGATGGATCATACTCCGTCATTTAAGGAAACCTTTGCTGTTCTCGGTAAGGATAAGCTGCTTATCATCGTTATCTTTGCGGCTGTTCTCGGTTCAACAATGGTAACTGCAAATCAGAGTGCCGACTATATCGGCAACTATCTGATAATTCAGAATTATACTGATTTTGCTCAAATTTTTGACGGCGCAGGCAAGCTTCTTCCAAACGTTGATGCTGCGGCTGCTTACGATTTCTGGATTCCGAGAGGAACTATCGTTACAACTCTTACGGTTGCAATCGGTGTCGGAATGGTGCCTGCAATGGCAATATTCCCTATTCTCAGAAAGAAATTCTCACTCAAGCAAATCTATATCGGCTCAGCTATTTTCGGCTTAGTCGTTCACGCACTTTGCTATGTCGTATTTGCACAGGATATTACAAAAATCAACATATTTATCTTATGGGTATTCCTGTTCTTAATGGGCTTACCGCTCGGTATTTATAACGTTATTACGTATGCACTTATTGCTGACTCTGTTGATTACCTTGAATGGAAAACAGGCGAAAGACACGAGGGTGTATGCTTCTCCTTCCAAACCTTCTTGTCAAAGGTTAACGCTGCAATTGCAACATTTGTTTTCGGTCAGATTCTCGGAAAATCAGATTTCAAGGCTGTTGACACAGAGCTTGTTGATAATGCAGGAAGACAGATTTTCTTCCAGCAGTCACCGGAAACACAAAAGATGCTCCTTGCTCTTGTAACAATCGTACCGGCAGTCGGCTTCTTGCTTACAATCATTCCTATGTTCTTTAATGACTACACAGGAAAGACAAAGGAAAAGGCACAGGCAGAGCTTGAGGAAGCTCGTGTGGCTAAGGGCATCGAAGAGTAACAAAACAATAATTTTAACGGCGGAAATTTCCGCCGTTATTTTTTTGCAAAAATATATTGACAAAAGGTGTTACCTTGTTATACAATGTATATACATAGAAATGCAAGGTATATTTAAGGAGGTACTGATTATGAGATACAGTAAAGAATTATTAAAAGGCGGCACACCGATTTTAGTTTTAAGTGTGTTAAAGGGTCAAGACCTTTACGGATATAAAATTATCCGTGAGCTTGAGATTCGCTCGGAGAACGTATTTGAAATGAGCGAAGGTACGCTCTACCCTATTCTCCACGCACTTGAAAAGGAAAAGCTCCTTTCAAGCTACTGGGAGGAGGTTGACGGCAGACGCAGAAAGTATTACCACATCACCGACAAGGGCTTAAAGCAGTTTAACGAGAAAAAGGAAGAATTTATTTCATACTCTCAGAATGTCACAAAGGTACTCAATTTTGCGTAAGGATTAAGTATTAAAATGAAAAAAGAAGAATATATTAATGAAGTCCTGTCCTGTATAAAAAGTAAAAATAAAAAAGCACTGATAAAATCAGAGCTCAGCAATCATATTGATGACAGGATAGAATATTACACCGAAATAGGCTATGACGAGGAAACCGCATTAAAAAAAGCCATTGATAAAATGGGTAATGCAAACGATACGGGAACAAAGCTCAATAATCTTCACAATGAAAGAAAGTCAATTATTTTAAGCATTTTCTTCCTTGTTATATTTATCGTTGGTATGATAATTGCCTCAGTCAGATTTTATTATTTTGCAATTATTTCTTCTGATCCGGTAGAGTTAACATATTTCGGCTACATAATATCGCTACTCACCTTTGCAAGCGGTATGCTTTGTTACAATATTGCATTTAAAAACAGACTGACGGATATAATGAGCGCTTTTGGTATATCAAGCCTGATTGGTATGTTATCCCCATTCGCTTTTCTTCCGTTTGGGTATTCAATTACAGGGCTTGTTTTCGATTTCCCTGCTGCTGTTAAAAACTCAGAAGAATATCTGTTCATTGGTCGAGAAATAGGTTCAGCCATTGACAACTCAACCGTTTATTATATACTCCTTGCACTAACCGCCTTATTTTTCTTTGTTCCTCTTATTTGGGGAATTGTCGGACTTTTGTGTTATAAGGAATTGAAAAAAGAGGAAAACGGTACAAGCAGTAATAAAAAGCTGACTGATTTTAAGCGTTTCGGAAATCTCCTCATTATCTTAACAATTATCGGCACAATGACTTTTACTATTGAAGCTGCGGTATATGAAATAAAAATTATTGCTGATAATAAGAAATTTGACGCTATGGAGGAAATAGATGCAAGGGAGGCGCAGGAGATATTCAACTCCATTGAGCTGCCGATTAATAAAGACGATTTAAAAGAGCTTGGCTTTGACGGTGAATACAACGAGGAAGATGCAAAGGAATATGGTTTTACCGAAACTATAATATACACTAATATGCACTTTGGGGTTCAGCTCTGGGATAATGATGCAGACGGTGTTTATGATGAAAAGAGAATCTTTGCTACCTTTGACTCAAGAATTCGTAAAAGTGATTTTGAAAAAATCAAAATCGGTATGACAACAAGTGAAGTATTTGACATTATTCCTGTGTCACAGGCAAACGATTACAGTTATATCATTACTGACAGCGGATATGAGGAGCAAATAGATTTTTGCGCTGACGGTGAGCCAATAAAACATTATATTTCGGCAAGTCTGTATGTGACTGCCGAAAACGGAATAGTTACTGACATTGAATACTCCCCTGCAAAAAAATGGGATAGCTTCCAACACGAATTCGTCCCTGTAGAAAAAGGATAACGAATATGAAAAAAGAAGAATATATCAACAAAGTCTTGTTGCACATAAAAAACAAGGCTTATCTTGCTACAATTAAAAATGAGCTTGAGGGGCATATTGCAGACCGTGAAAGCTACTATATTGAAATCGGCTACGATAAGGAAGCAGCTTGTGTAAAGGCAATGGAGCATATGGGTGATGCCGATTTGCTTGGTGAGAAGATGAACAGGCTGCATAATGACAAGGGCCTTAAAATTGCAAGCCGAACAACAGCGATTCTTGGAGTAGCAATTTTTGCTATATACGCAGTTTTTATTGATGAATATTTTAATATCGGGCTTTCTGCACTCTGCTACGCATACGCACATAACAGTGCTTATCTGCTTGTTACAGTTACATTTCTTGTACTTATGACCGTTTCATACT
>JAFLSA010000034.1 GCA_022511185.1 Eubacterium sp. | reverse complement strand
TGAAACGGTTACATTAGATGCAGATGATGATAAATATAAAATTATTTGTGATGCCTTCAAACGCAAAAGAGTGAAAATTGATTACTCCCGTGTCTATTTCTGGAATAAAAACGAATATAGAGTTGAGCTTAAAACCAAAAGTCAGAATTATATCCTGTATGGAAGTCCGGAAATGTTTACAGATGATAATTTTAACAGCGAATTAACCGATCCGGTCGTTTTCGTATTATATGACTATACAAAAAATTCAGTGGATTATATGTATCAAATAGTCACAATCTCTAAAGATGATTTTTTAAAGATATTCCCTGATTTTAAATAAAATAAAAGACCCTCCTGATTTACATCAGGAGGGTTATGTTATTTGCCAAATACAGGATACATTCTTCTGTAAAGGGAATTGATTTTTTTGAAATATTCACTGTCTATTGACCTTATCGTGTCCATTGTTGTGCGGAAGCACCAGTTTTTTTCAGGCACTCCGGGGATATTCATTCTCGCATCACTGCCAAAGCCGCACATATCCTGAAGTGCAACAATGGCAACGTTTGACGAGCTTTTCCATACAGTTTCGATAATTCTTCTGCAGGAAGGGCTGTAGTAGCCGCCCTCGCCCCAGTTGTCACCCGTAAAGCCGGCATAGTCAAGGGCGAATCTGCGCTCACTCTCGCTTGCCTCCCACAGCCAGCCGAGTATGGTGTTGTTGTCGTGAGTGCCGACGTAATTTATGCTGTTTTGCACAGAATTATGCGGCATATGCGACGAGTCTGAATTCGGTTCAAAACCGAACTGGACAACCTTCATTCCGGGGAAGCCTGTGTCCTCCAAAAGCTTGACAACGTCCTCACCGAAAACGCCTAAATCTTCGGCAATAATCGGTGCATCGGGGTATGCCTCAAACACCTTGTCAAACAGCTTCATTTTCGGTCCGTCAACCCATTCGCCAACCTTTGCGGTGTCGGAATCGGCAGGCACCTGCCAGTATGATGCAAAGGCTCTGAAATGGTCAATTCTGACTGTGTCATACGTTTTCAGCGCATTGCCGAGACGTGATATCCACCATGAATAATTGTCCTTTTCCATTGCCTCCCAGTCATAGATAGGATTGCCCCAGAGCTGACCGTTTTCGCTGAAATAATCGGGCGGAACGCCTGCAACCTTTTCAACCTTGAGCGTCTTTTCATCAATCAGAAACATAGGCAGGTTTGACCATACATCAACGCTGTCCATTGCCACGTAAATCGGCATATCGCCTATCACGGCAATGCCTTTTTTATTTGCATAGTCTTTAAGCTCAAACCACTGTCTGAAGAAAATATACTGCACAAATTTCCAGAACGCAGCAGCTTCTTCGTAGGAATAAATATCCTTGATACAGTCAAAATAGTGAGAGTGCTTTTTGTCCCATTCCCACCACGGCTTCATTCCCTCAGCCTCCTTGACAGCCATAAAAACGCTGTAATCGGTAAGCCAGGGATTGTCAAGCTCAAACGCCTTGATTTCCTTTGCCAAATCGTCGTTGATATTTAAAAATGCCTTTTTCAACGTTGCAAGTCTTTTTTCTGCAGCAAACTCGTAATCGGCAGTATAGGGCGACCCGGAGTATATATTTTCTTTAACGTCATCTTCGCTTATAAGTCTCATGTTTTTAAGTCCGACAGGGTCGATAAAAAGATAGTTTCCTGCAAATGCGGACGGTGAACAGTACGGAGAATTGGCATCGTCAAGCGGATTGAAGGGCAGTACCTGCCAGTAGGTAAAGCCCATATCTGCAATCCTGTCTATAAACTCTTTTATGTTACTGTCAAAAACGCCCACTCCGTAATCAGACGGCATTGAGCTTATATGAAGCAGTACGCCTGCGCCTCTTTTGTTCAGCATAAAATCACCTGAATTTTTGTATATATTGACATAATCTTATCATTAATCAATTAAAAAATCAATCATATTTGTGTAATTTGCTATTTACAATATCTTCTTAAAATTATTATTTTATTAATATTTATATATTGATTATAGTATAGTTATTTGTTATAATAATCTCTGCATAATGAATTAGTATGTCCGGAGGTGAGACGTTTGGACGAAGGCTCAAGAAAAACAGCAGTTGTAAGCAGTGATGAGCTTGAAAAGCAAAAGCAGTTTATACAAAAGGTCAACGCTGTTATTACAGCCGGATATACAGGGAAGCCTAAGGCTTGTGTAATCACCTACGGCTGTCAGCAGAACGTTGCAGACAGCGAAAAAATCAAGGGTATGCTCGAGCTTATGGGTTATGATTTTACAGACAACCGATTGGAAGCTCAGTTAATTATATTTAATACCTGTGCTGTAAGAGAGCACGCTGAGGACAGAGTTTTCGGAAACGTCGGCTCACTTAAAAGCTATAAGCGTGAAAATCCTGATACTGTGATTGCCCTTTGCGGTTGTATGATGCAGCAAAAGCATATCGCAGATAAAATCAAGCAGTCATATCCGTTTGTTGATCTGGTGTTCGGCACGCACGTTATCCATTGTCTGCCTGAGCTTTTGTACAGAGCCTTGACAGGCAGAAAGAGAGTATTTGAAATTCCTGATATGGACGGTGCTATTGCAGAGGGCGTTCCCGTTAAGCGTGATAACGAAGCAAAGGCATGGCTTCCGATTATGTACGGATGTAATAATTTCTGTTCTTACTGCATTGTTCCTTATGTTCGTGGCAGAGAGCGAAGCAGGGAAAAGGAAGACATTATAAATGAGTTCAAGGAGCTTGTCGAGCAGGGATATAAGGAGATAACTCTTTTAGGGCAGAATGTCAACTCCTACGGTAAGGATTTAATCCCTCAGGTATCGTTTGCAGAGCTTCTCAGGGAGCTTAACTCCCTTGACGGCGATTTCAGAATTCGCTTTATGACAAGTCATCCAAAGGACTGCACAAGAGAGCTTATTGAAACAATGGCGAATTGTGACAAGGTTGCACAGCATTTACATCTTCCTTTTCAGAGCGGCAGCAACCGTGTGCTTAAGGCGATGAACAGGCATTATACGAGAGAGCAGTACCTTGAGCTTATAAATTACGCAAAAGAGCTTATGGGTGACGAGCTTTCAATAACAAGTGATATTATCGTGGGCTTCCCGGGTGAAACTTACGAGGAGTTTAAAGAGACGCTTTCGCTTGTAGAGGAGGTCAAGGCGACCTCATTATTCACCTTTATCTATTCACCGCGTAAGGGCACGCCTGCGGCAGAAATGGACGACCCTGTCCCTGCTGAGGAAAAGTCAAAATGGTTTAAGGAGCTCACTGATTTGCAGGAAAAAATCAGCGCCGAGCAAATGGCTTTACATAAGGGTAAAACCTTTAAGTGCTACGTTTATGGTAAAGGTAAACTTGCAGATAATTATGTTGCCGCAAGAAATGACGGCAATTTGATTATAGAATTTGAGGGTGACGAAAGTCTTATTGGAACCTTCCAAAATATCAAAGTAATCGAACCTCTGACCTTTGTTATGAGGGGAGAAATTGTAAAGGAGAAAGAAATATGAGTATTGAATCAGCACTCAGAGAGTTGGGTAAGGAAATTCAGAAGGACGAGCGTTTTGCCGCACTTCAGACTGCTGCAAAGGCAAATGACGGCGACGAAAAGCTCCAGCAGCAGATGCAGGAGATGCAGCTGCTTTCACTCAAATATCAGCAGGAGGCTGAAAAGGGTGAGGAGGCTTCACAGGAGAGAATCGGGGAGCTTCAGGAGCAGTATCAGAAGCTCTACGGTGAGATTATGGAAGGCGAGAATATGCAGAAATATTCTGCCGCTGCTGCCGAGATGGAGCAGATGGCTCAGTATATCAGCGGTATGATCGGCCTTTTCTTTGACGGTCAGGATCCTGAAACCTGCGAGCTTCCGCAAGAAAACTGTACACACGACTGCTGCACCTGCGGCGGCTGCCATTAATGGCTAAAATTCCTTTATGCTTTGTTAGATGAGGCTTGGAGTATAGCACATGCACCGGCGCCTCATCTGCCTCGCCTAAAGAAATTTTATCTCATTAATTAGTTTTGAGTAAATTATAAAAATTATCACTAAGAGAAAGAGGGAGAATAAATGGGGAATTCAGATACTAAGCTGTCACCGATGATGGTGCAGTATTTTCAGATAAAAGCTCAGTATAATGATGCCATTTTATTCTTCCGTCTCGGTGATTTTTATGAGATGTTTTTTGAGGATGCCCGAATTGCATCACAGGAGCTTGACCTTGTTTTAACAGGGCGTGACTGCGGTCAGGAGGAGAGGGCGCCAATGTGCGGTGTGCCATTCCACAGTGCAGACAGCTATATTGCAAAGCTTGTGTCACGTGGCTACAAGGTTGCAATCTGTGAGCAGACGGAGGACCCCGCCACGGCTAAGGGTATCGTCAAAAGAGATGTCATAAGAATCATCACACCCGGTACTGTCATTGAGGGCAATATGCTCGACGACGGCGCAAACAATTACCTTTGCTCGATTTTCAGCTCAGCTAAGGATTTGGGTATCTGCTTTGCTGACGTATCTACCGGAGAATTTCACATCACCGTTTTAGACGGTGACGATATTGAAAATAAGCTTATAAATCAGCTTTCTACATATTCACCTAAGGAGCTTATCATAAATTCAAAATCACTTGATTACACTCAGCTTGAGGGCTTTGCAAGAAGGCTTGACGCAAGCGTTGAAGTGCTTGATGACGATAAATTTGATTTTGATAACGCAACTACTCTTATTATTGAAACGCTGAAAAAGGACGAGATTTCATCACTCGGTATAGGTCACAGCCGTTCAGCCGTTTGTGCGCTTGGTGCGGTTATAGGTTACCTTAGAGAAACTCAGAAAACGAATGAAATCGAAACTCCGTCTGAAATTGATTTTTATGATGATGAGCAGTATATGAAGCTCGACATCAGCGCAAGAAGAAATCTTGAGCTTACCAAATCAATGATGACAGGCGACAAAAAGCATTCGCTTTTGTGGGTGCTTGACAAGACTAAGACTGCAATGGGCAAGCGTATGATTAAATCGTGGCTTGAACGTCCGCTTATGTCGATACCGAAAATCGTCAAAAGGCAGAATGCAGTCGGCGAGCTTGTTGACAGTCCTATGATGCGTGACGATGTGCGTGAGGCACTCACAGGTGTAAGCGATATTGAAAGGCTTATGACCCGTATCGTGTACGGCACGGCAAACGCTAAAGAGCTTAAGGCACTCCAGTACACGATTGAAAAACTGCCTGAAGTCAAGTCGATACTTTCAGGTGCATCCACTGCACTTTTGAAAGAAATACATAACGGAATTGACCTGCTTGATGACGTGCGCACGCTGATTGACAGCGCAATTGTGGACGAGCCGCCGTTTTCAGTACGTGAGGGCGGACTTATCAAAGAAGGCTATAACGAAGAGATTGACAGCCTTAAAGCGATAATGACCGACGGTGCAGGTGTTATAGCCTCAATTGAAAACGAGCAAAGAGAACTTACGGGTATACCAAAGCTTAAGGTTGGATACAACAGGGTATTCGGCTACTATATTGAGGTGTCAAACTCATATAAGGATTTAGTGCCAGAAACGTACATTAGAAAGCAGACCTTGACAAACTGTGAACGTTTTATCACCCAGGAGCTCAAAGAGCTTGAGGGCAGAATTATCGGTGCAAAGGACAGGAGCGTTGCTCTCGAATACGAGGTTTTCACAAAGATAAGAAGTCTTGTTGCGGACGAAATTCAGAGGTTGCAGACAACTGCAAAAAGCCTTGCCACACTTGATGTAATAGCATCACTTGCTCAGGTTGCCGTGAATAATAACTATACTTGCCCTGTAATTTCAAATGACGGTATTATTGATATTAAAGACGGCAGGCACCCTGTTGTTGAAGCGCTCCTTAATGACACACCGTTTGTTCCTAACGATACAACACTTGACACTGACGAAAACAGGTGCGCAATTATTACAGGCCCTAATATGGCAGGTAAATCAACGTATATGCGCCAGATTGCACTCATAACACTTCTTGCTCAGGTCGGTGCTTTCGTTCCGGCAAAGAGTGCAAAAATCGGTATCGTTGATGCAATATTCACACGAGTCGGCGCAAGCGATGACCTTGCAACAGGTCAGTCAACCTTTATGGTTGAGATGAACGAGGTTGCGACGATTCTTAAAAATGCTACCTCAGCATCACTCATTATTCTTGACGAAATCGGCAGAGGTACATCTACCTTTGACGGTATGAGCATTGCAAGGGCGGTGCTTGAATTTGTATGTAAGAAAAAGAGTCTCGGCGCAAAAACGCTTTTTGCAACTCATTATCACGAGCTTACCGCAATGGAGGGTATGATTGACGGGGTTAAGAATTACTCAATTGCAGTAAAGAAACGCGGCGACGATATAACGTTTCTCAGGCGAATTGTTGTCGGCGGTGCTGATCAGAGCTTCGGTATCGAGGTTGCAAAGCTTGCAGGAGTGCCGGACAGCGTTGTAAAGCGTGCAAAGGTTATCCTCAAGGAGCTTGAAGCAAATGCCGTTCAGATTGAGTTTAAGGCAGAGGATAGCATTATCGAGGAAGAGGAAAACGATATTCAGTACAATTTTACTGCTAACGGCAGACAGGAGATACTTGAAATCTTAAAGGCTGTTGACATCAATACGCTTACCCCGATTGAAGCGATGCAGACACTTTATGATTTAAAAAAGAAGGCTCAAGAGCTTTCTTAAGATATAAATAACGGTTGAGGGGAGGGATGCTCAGTGCCAAGGATTAATATTTTGCCAAAAGAAATTTATCAGCTCATAGCAGCAGGTGAGGTTGTTGAGCGTCCGTCATCAATCGTTAAGGAAATGATTGAAAATTCAGTTGACGCTGGTGCAAAGAATATTACGGTTGAAATTAAAAACGGCGGTTCAACTTATATCCGTATCACAGATGACGGCTGCGGTATCGAGAGAGATGAAATCAGAAAAGTCTTTATCTCCCACGCAACGAGCAAGATTTCAGACAAAGAGGATCTGAATTCAATTTCAACTCTCGGCTTCAGAGGAGAGGCGATGGCTTCAATATCCGCCGTGGCAAAGGTCGAACTTCTGACCAAGGCTGAAAATGAAAGCTTCGGCACGAGATATGAAATTGCCGGCGGCGAGGAAATTTCACTTGACGAGGCAGGCTGCCCTAAGGGCACGACAATCGTCGTGCGTGATATTTTCTACAACACCCCTGCAAGAATGAAATTTTTAAAAAAGGACGTTACTGAGGGCAACGCCGTTGCAGGAATAGTTGACAGGATGGCGATATCGCATCCTGAAATTTCATTTCGATTTATCCGTGACGGCAAGCAGACCTTGATTACCTCAGGCAACGGCGAGCTTATTTCAACGATTTATTCCGTATTCGGCAGGGAGGTAAGTGACAGTCTTATCCCTGTTGATTACAGCTATGAAAATATGCGTTTGACAGGCTTTGCATCAAAGCCGACTTCATCAAGAAAAAGCAGGGCAATGCAGTTTTTCTTTATCAATAACAGGCTTATTAAATCTCAAACTGCAATGGCTGCTTTGGAGCAGGCGTATAAAAACTCAATTATGGTCGGCAGATTCCCTATGTGTATTTTAAACATAGAGCTTAATCCGTCTCTCGTTGACGTCAACGTTCACCCTGCAAAAATTGAGGTGCGCTTTGCAAATGAAAAGCCGATATTTGATTTGATTTATTACGGAGTAAAAACTGCAATTGAGGCTGATCGCTCTGTCAAAGAAGCACAGCTTACTCCAAAAATAGAACAGGTTTACGATATACCCAAAAAGACATATTCTTCAAAGATTGATTTCTTCAGGAAAAAGGAGGAGCCTCCTGTTCAGCAGACCTTCAGGGTTGAGCCTAAGGACGACTTCTGGCAGGTGAGCTCACCAAAGCTTGATTTTTCAAATCCTGAAAACAAGGAGCCTGAAGCAGTTGAAGCTCCTGCCACTCAGCCAAAAGAGCCTGAGGAAATTACAAAAACTCAGCCAATCATAGAAGCCAAGACAACGGTTGACGAGGGTGAAAATATCTCTTTCCGTTTAGTCGGTGAGGCTTTTAATACATACCTGATTGTCGAGATTGACAGGGAGCTTTATTTTATTGACAAGCACGCTGCCCACGAGCGTATGAACTATGAGCAGTTAAAGGCGCAGAGCACAGTTGAAGTACAGATGCTTTTGTCACCTGTGGCAGTCACGCTTTCAAAAGAGGAATTTGAGGTTATCACAGATAACAGCGATTTGCTCAGTCAGTGCGGTTTTGAAACAGAGCCGTTCGGTGAAAGCACAGTCGTTGTCCGTGCCGTACCGTCACTTGTCGGTGACAGCGACGTTAAGGATTTAATAACCGAAATAGCAGAAAAACTCCTTGAACATAAGACGGATATAACACCTGATAAAATCGACTGGATATATCATTCAGCCTCGTGCAGAGGTGCAGTTAAAGCGGGCGACAAAACAACTCCTCAGGAGCAGGAAATGTTTGTTAAAAAGCTTTTGTCTATGCCGAATATCCGCTTTTGTCCCCACGGCAGACCGGTCTTTATCAAAATATCAAAATACGATATTGAAAAGCAGTTTGGAAGGGTTTAGCAATGAAAAAGAAAATCATTGTTGTTGCCGGTCCGACTGCTTCGGGTAAAACAGGACTTGGCATTGAAATTGCAAGGGCAGTAAACAGCGAAATTATTTCAGCCGATTCAATGCAGGTTTATAAGGATATGCCGATTGCGACTGCCGCTCCGACTGCTGAGGAGAAGGAAATGTCAGTACATCACCTTGTTGAATTTCTTGAACGTGACGAAAACTTTTCTGTAGCACTGTGGTGCAGCCTTGCAAGGCAGAAAATTGACGATATAACAAGCCGTGGAAAAATTCCTGTTATTGTGGGCGGTACGGGGCTTTTTATCGACAGTCTTGTTGACAATATAATTTTTGAAGACGTTGAGATTAATCAAAGTCTTCGTGATGAGCTTATGAAAAGAGACGTTGATTCTCTTTATGATGAGCTTTTAAAGGTCGATTATAAATCAGCGCAGGAGATACACAAGAACAATAAAAAACGAGTTGTCAGAGCCTTGGAGCTTTACTATTCAGGTGTCAGCAAAACTCAGCAGAATATCAATTCACGCAGGCAGGACTCACCATATGACGTGCTTTATTTTGTACTTGATTATGATAACCGCCGGGTGCTTTATGACAGGATAAATCAGCGTGTTGACAAAATGGCACAGCTTGGCTTGGAGCAGGAGGCAAGAGCAGTTTTAAAAAACAGCAACGGTACTTCGGCTCAGGCAATCGGTCATAAGGAGCTTTTGCCATATATAAATGGTGAATGCACGCTTGAAACGGCGCTTGACAATTTAAAACAAAAAACGAGAAATTATGCCAAACGGCAAATCACTTGGTTTAAAAGGCGGAAAAATGCAATTGTTCTTCAACCTGATATTTTCGGCTTTGAAGAAACGGTAAAAACAGCGATTGATTATTGCGAGGATTTTATAAATGGGAAATTCCAAAAAGGAAAAAGTGAATAAAAATCCTAAGAAAAAGCACGGCGATATAATTGCGATTATTGTGGTTTTGCTCATTATTGCAGGTTATATTTTTTACGAATGTTACGACGCAACTCACGTTGAGGTTGAAACGGTAACGGCAGTTACCTCAACCGTGTATGAAACGATTGAGGCAAAGGCACTTTTGGTGAGAGACGAGCATACCGTGAGCAGTAGTTCAGGCGGTGTTATCGTACCGAGCGTTCAGGACGGCGAAAAGGTTAAGCTTGGCGGAAACGTTGCAATGCTCTTTTCCTCCGATGATAACGCAAAGGCATATTCAACGTCGCTTGATTTGCACAGTCAGCTTGATTATTACTTAGAACTCGAGAGTAAGTCGGCAGGTATAGCAACCGATATCGCAAGTATTGACAAGGATGTTTTGAGTGATATCAATGACTATATCCGCACCGTGAACAGTAATTCATATGGCAATCTTTCAGACTGCTCGGCTGATTTGAACGATAAGCTGACAAGACGTCAGATGATTATCGGCAAGACTGTTGATTTTTCACAAATCAAGTCTGATTTACAGGCTCAGCTAAACAACATTAACATTGATGCCTGCAAGCCGACAGGCTATGTAACGGCAGATGAATCAGGCATTTTCTCATCATACACAGACGGCTGTGAGAGCTTGTTTGATTACGATAACATCAAGGAGCTTGACGTAAATACACTTCAAAGCTATATCGACAAGGCTTCTCAGCAGGAAAAGGCGCAGGGCAGCTTTGGCAAGCTGATTACAAGCTATGAGTGGTATTTTTGTTGTGTGCTTGATGCAGACGAGGTTAAGGATATAAGCGACGGAGACAGGCTCAACGTTACGCTGAAGGACAGTGACGAGATTATCAAATGCACTGTTTTAAGCGGCGCTGATACAGATTTAGGTGCAAAAGAAACGGTGCTTATTCTCAAATGTTCAGAAATGAACAGCCAGATTGCTTCAATGCGGCTTGAGGATATTGAAATTCGTTATGACGAGCATACGGGCTTTAAGGTGCCTTCGTCAGCAGTACATATTGATGATGAGGGAAATAAGTGTGTTTATGCACTTATTTCAAATCAGGTTGTAGAAAGACAGAGCGAAATAATTTATACCACAAAGGATTTTGTAATCTTTAAAAACGACCCTGCAAACAGTAGCTCTATCCGCTTTTATGACCAGATTATAACGAAAGGAAAGGATTTGCACGATGGAAAGGTTTACGGCTGATGAGGCAAGGCTCAGGGCAGTTGAGGATAACTATAAGGCTATAAAATCAAGGATTGAGGAGTCGGCAATAAAGGCCGGCAGGAATCCTGAGGACGTAAGGCTTATGGCAGTTACCAAAACTGTTGAGAGCGTGTATATTAACAAGGCAATTGAGCTTGGTGCAGATTTGATAGGAGAAAACAGGGTTCAGGAATATCTTGGTAAAAAAGACGAGTTGAATCTCAGCGGTGTTGAAAAACACCTCATAGGTCATCTTCAGACAAACAAGGTAAAGCAAATTGTCGGCGAGGTCGATATGATTGAATCAGTCGATTCAGTTAAGCTCGCTAAGGAAATAAGCCGTGTGTCAAAAAACAAAGGTCTGATAACCAATGTACTTGTTGAGGTCAACGTCGGCAAGGAGGAGTCAAAGAGCGGTATTTATATTGAACAGCTTGAGGAGCTTCTTCTTGAAATTGCACAGATGGATAACATAAAAATCAATGGACTTATGACTATTCCGCCGATTTGCGACACTGAAAAAGAGATTAATGAATATTTCAGCACAATGTATCAATCTTTCATTGACATTAAGGATAAAAAATTAGATAATATAGATATGAATATTTTGTCGATGGGAATGAGTGGCGATTTTGAGGCTGCTGTTTCCAACGGTTCAAATATAGTCCGGGTTGGCTCTGCCATTTTCGGCGCAAGAAAGTATTTTTAAGAGGAGACGGATATGGGATTTTTGGATAAAATTAAGGATATCATAGCTGATAACGACGATGACGATTTTGATGATTTCTATGATGATAACGGCGGCAGCTCATTTGGAATTGAACCGCCGATAGAAAGACCAAGCAGACGTGAAAGGACTGCTGAAAAGGCAGACAAGGAGGATCGCTACACAGAGCGCCCTCGTATGCGCCGCCACGACAGCGATAAGGTAGTTAACATCCATACTACAGCACAGCTTCAGGTTGTTCTTGTAAAACCTGAGCGCTTTGAGGAGGCTGCACCAATTGCCGACAATCTTAATGCTAAGAGAACAGTTGTCCTGAATCTTGAGGGCACAAACCGCGATATTGCTCGCAGACTGCTTGACTTTTTAAGCGGTGTTGCGTATGCAAGCAACGGCCAGATAAAAAGAGTTGCAAACAGCACATATATAATCACTCCTTATAACGTTGACGTTATGGGCGATCTGATTGACGAGCTTGAAAATAACGGAATGTTTATGTAATGACTTTACATATCAATACAATTGACTGATGAAAAATCAAAGCAAAGGAGAATAGCTATGATTACACCTAATCAAATCAGAGAAAAAAAGATTTCAACAGCTCAAAGCGGAGGCTATGACAGAGATGAGGTTAATGAACTCCTTTTGGAAATCATAGAATCCTATGAGGCTATTTATAATGAAAACAAAGAGCTTTATCGTAAGATGGAGATTCTTGCAAACCGTATCGAGGAATACAGAGCTGACGAGGACTCAATCAAAACAGCGCTCATAACTGCACAGAAAATGGCAGATCAGGTAACACGTGAGGCAAAGGAAAAAGCAGAAAAGGTACTTTCCGACTCCGCCGCATCTGCACATCAGACTGTTGTTGATGCACAGGAGAAGGCTGATAAGATTGTCGGTGAGGCAAGAGAGTACGTTGCAGGTCTCACAAAAGAGAAGGCACAGGCTGCTGAAGAAATTATTTCAGATGCTCAGAAAAAGGCAAATGATGTTATTGACGGCGCAAAGGTTGTTGCAGGCAATGCGCTCCTGCAGTCAAAAAAGCTTGCAAATGAAATCGTTAATACTGCAAAGGCTGAAAGCGATTATCATTCTGAAATTGTGTCAAAGCTTACGGATGAGGCAAAAGCCTTTAAAGAAATGCTCATAAGACTTTATGAGGCACAGCTCGACAAGCTTAATGAGGCTGTAGATACTCCCGACAGTGCTGAAAATGATAACGTAAGTATTGACGAGCTTGAAAAAGAATTTGGTGCCTTAATGGCAACTATTACAGAAGCTATCGGTGAAGAGGAAGAAGAGGAAATTGTTCAGGAAGCAAATGAGCCTGAAGAGCCTGAAATCGTTGATGATTCTGATGAAATAGATGAAGTTGACGAAATTGACGAGATTGAGGAAATCGAAGAGCCTCAGGAAGAAGTAACAGAGCTTGTTGAAGAAGTTCAGGAAGAAGAAAAAAACGAGGAAGAAAAAATCGAGATTGAAAGCGAAATTGAAAGCGAGATTGATGAGGTAGACGAAATTATTGATGAGCTTGAAGCAGCCGGAGTATATGCGCCGCTTCACGAGGAGGAAATCCAGCCCCCTACAGAAGAGGAGGTTTCAAGTGCAATTGATGCATTTTCGACCGATGAAATAACACCTATTGATGAAAGCGCCCCAACAATTCCAGTAATTGACGATGAGCCTGAATTTGAAAGCACAATGCCCTTTGAGAACTTTTTCAACGTAAAGAAAGAAACAGAAAGAACAAATGAAACCATATCATTAATTCCTCCTGATGACGATGATGAGGACGATGATGACAGTTCAAGATTTAAGGGATTTTTCAAAAAGAAAAAATAATCTAATGTCGGCAAATAAAATTAAATTCAACAGATATTTTGTCGGCTTATTAAGGAGCAGATATAATGGATTATAATCAAACACTAAATTTACCAAAAACCGAATTTCCTATGCGTGCAGGTCTTCCTACAAGGGAGCCCGAATTCCTTGCACGCTGGGAGGAAAATGACCAGTACAGAAGGCTTATGAAGCACAATGAGGGCAAGCCTCTCTTTGTACTCCACGACGGCCCTCCATACGCAAACGGCGATGTTCATATCGGTCATGCGCTTAATAAAACGCTCAAGGACTTTATCGTAAGATATAAGAATATGACAGGCTTTCAGTCTCCGTTTGTACCGGGTTGGGATACTCACGGTCTGCCTACAGAGCTTGCCGCAAGAAAGAAAGCAGGCATAACGGCAGAAAGTAATATTTCAGACTTAGAGCTCAGACAGATTTGCCGTGACACAGCCTTAGGCTACGTTGACCTTCAGCGTGAGTCATTTAAAAGGCTTGGTATTATTGCAGAATGGGATAATCCCTATATCACCTTAAACAAGGAGTTTGAGGAGGAGCAGATAAAGGTATTTGCAACAATGGCATCAAAGGGCTATATCTATAAGGGATTAAAGCCTGTTTACTGGTGCGCTGATTGTAATACTGCTCTTGCTGAGGCAGAAATTGAGTATGCTGAGGATCCTTGTCATTCTATTTATGTAAAATTCAACGTAACAGACGATATGGGCAAGCTGACCGCAATGGGTGCAGATTTGTCAAAAACATATTTCGTTATCTGGACAACGACTACATGGACACTCCCTGCAAACGTTGCAATCTGCGTTGGCCCTAACTATGAATATTCTCTCATCAAAGCAGGTGACGAATACTACGTAATGGCTACAGACCTTGCGCCAGCCGCTATGGAGGCAAAGGGTGTTGCTGATTACGAAACAGTTGGTATTATCAGAGGTCGCGAGCTTGAGTATATGAAAACTCAGCACCCGTTTATCGACCGCACATCTCTCGTTATTGTCGGTGACCACGTTACTCTTGAGAGCGGTACAGGCTGTGTTCACACAGCTCCGGGTCACGGTGTTGACGACTTTATCGTTTGTAGGAATTATCCGGAAATTCCGATTATCGTTCCTGTTGATGCAAAAGGTAAGCTTACTGAGGAAGCAGGACAGTTTGCAGGTCTTTCTACCGAAGAGGCCAACAAGCCGATTGCACTTCATCTTGAGGAGACAGGTGCACTCTTTGCTCTTAAAAAAATTGAGCACCAGTACCCACACTGCTGGCGTTGTCATAAGCCTGTTATCTTCCGCGCAACGAGCCAGTGGTTCTGCTCTGTTGATGATTTCAAGGCAGCAGCCGTTGAAGCAGCAGAGGACGTTAAGTGGTATCCTGAATGGGGTAAGGACAGACTTCAGTCAATGGTTCAGGAGAGAGCCGACTGGTGTATCTCCCGCCAGAGAAAATGGGGCGTGCCGATTCCTGTTGTTTATTGTCAGGACTGCGGTAAGGAAATCATTGATAATGACGTTATGATGAAGATTTCCGAAATCTTCGGCAAGGAAGGTTCAGACGCATGGTATGCACATGATACCGAATATTTCCTTCCTGAAGGCTTTAAGTGTCCGCATTGCGGCAGCGCAAAGGGCTTCGACAAGGAAAAGGATATTATGGATGTATGGTTTGATTCAGGCTCGTCACACGCCGCTGTTTGTAAGAACAGACCTTACTTAAAATATCCTGCCGACGTTTATCTTGAAGGTGCTGATCAGTACAGAGGTTGGTTCCAATCATCACTTCTCACTGCCGTTGCAGGTGGACAGAAGGCTCCTTACGAGCAGATTATCACTCATGGCTGGACAGTTGACGGCGAGGGCAAGAAGATGTCAAAGTCACTCGGCAACGGTATTGACCCGCAGGAAATCGTCAGCCAGTACGGCGCAGATATTCTTCGTCTTTGGGTTGCAAGTGCTGATTACCACGCAGATATCCGTATCAGTAAGGAAATCTTAAAGCAGATTTCAGATAACTACAGAAAACTCAGAAATACTGCAAGATACTGTCTTGGTAACCTCTACGACTTTGATCCTGATAAGGATATGGTCGACAATGATAAGCTTGAGGAGCTTGATAAATATGCTCTTATGAAGCTTGATGAGGTCATTGAGATTTCACGCAAGGGATATGAGGAATACGATTATCACACAACTGCACACGCTATTCACAATTTCTGTGTTGTTGATATGAGTAACTTCTATTTTGATGTGCTCAAGGACAGACTTTATACCTCTGCTCCTGAAAGTGCAACAAGGCGTGCTGCCCAGACAGTTCTCTATAAAGTGCTTGATGCGCTTACACTTTTGCTTACACCTATTCTTGCATATACTGCAGATGAAATCTGGCTCGCAATGCCACACGATAAGAGCAAGAATACTGAAGCAGCACTCCTTAACGATATCCCTACTGCTGATTATATCGAGACAGACGATGCGTTTATCGCAAAGTGGGATAAAATCCACGCAGTAAGGGTTGACGTTCAGAAGGCTCTCGAGCTTGCAAGAAATGAAAAAATTATCGGCAAACCGCTTGAGGCTAAGGTTTCTCTTTATGCTGACGGTGAGCTTTACGATTTCTTAAAATCTGTTGAGACTGCTCTTCCTGAAATATTCATTACCTCAGCCGTTACAGTTGAAAACGGCGAAGGTGAGGTTAAGGGAGAGATTGAAGGCCTTTCAATTTCAGTTTCTAAGGCAGACGGCGAAAAGTGTGAACGCTGCTGGAAATATTCTGACACAGTCGGTAATAGCGCTGAGCATCCTACTCTTTGCTCACATTGCGCAGAGGTTATGAAAGAAATCGGTTGATATAAAAAATATAATAAGGCACACAGCTGAA
Source organism: Eubacterium sp. (assembly GCA_022511185.1). Classification (GTDB taxonomy): domain Bacteria; phylum Bacillota; class Clostridia; order Oscillospirales; family Acutalibacteraceae; genus Eubacterium_R. The sequence continues at coordinate 122 of JAFLSA010000034.1, read as the reverse complement.
AATAGCTGTGTGCCTACAATAATATACTAGGCAAACCAAACCAAATCCAAACCGCCTAAAACGCATAATTTCACGCACCCTCGCCCATTTTTTGTCTTGCCATACGCCAGTATGCCTGCACC
>JAFLSA010000033.1:6546-16486 GCA_022511185.1 Eubacterium sp. | reverse complement strand
AAAGCCTCTTCGCTTTCAACACCGATAAACCTTGAAACATTCACACAGGAAAAAAGTAAATCGCCGAACTCCTCCTCAATTTCGGGTGAGTTATTACGGTCAATGGCATTAATTAACTCGTTAATCTCTTCATAAATCTTACTGAATGCACCCTCGCTGTCCTTCCAGTCAAAGCCGACCTTAGAAGCCTTATCCTGTACCTTTTGCGCACGCATAAGCGCCGGCAGCTGGGCAGGTATGCCGGACATAGACTGGCTGAGCTTTTTAATCCCCTTTGTTTTCAGCTTTGCAGCATCCCAGCTTAAAAGAGCTTCATCAGCATTATCAGCCTTAACGTCACCGAAAACGTGCGGATGACGGATAATAAGCTTCTGGCAGATGTCATTGCAGACGTCGTCAAAATCAAAATTACCCTGTTCCCTTTCCATTTCACAGTGAAGAGCAATCTGGAGCAAAACGTCGCCAAGCTCTTCTTTAAGGCCTTCTAAACTCTCCTGATTGATAGCCTCGATTACCTCGTAGGTTTCCTCTATAAAATTCTTTTTTATTGAGGTATGGGTTTGCTCTCTGTCCCACGGGCAACCGTCAGGTGCTCTGAGCAGTGTGACAATTGAAATTAAATCATCAATATCGTACTTATCCTTCTGTTTAAATTCAACAGCCACTTTACCACTCACTTTCGATTAACTTGTCTATCTTTTAATATACAATAAATAATTGGAAAATTCAAGCATTTATCCATAAATTTATATTTATTTTATAGATTTTATTTCTTTAAAAGATACGCAGTTCATTAAAACGAGCAGTACGCCGAAAGATAATAGACAAATAACAGCACTGAGTATGAAAACAAGCATATCAGGCATTGAGATGCTTACGGAATTTCTTATAGATGAAGTAGTAAAATATGCAAGAGAAGCGCATATAATCGGCTTTGCAAAAATTTCAATATAATTAAATTTAGCATTTGTCTTTTTTCTTATTATTATCATATTCCAGATAAGAATTATTAAAAAGCCGACAAAGTTTGAAATGGCACTTCCTAAGATATTTATATCATCGTTTGTGATTAATATAAAGTTCAGTACCACTCTTACAACTGCCGATACGGCAAACGGGAGTATAGTCTGCTTTGAATATCCAAGTGCCTGTGCACAATAAACCGAAGTAGAAGCTGCGGCACACGGCAGTGAGGTTGCGCCGAAGAGGAAGAGAATTTTGCCTGCATTTTGCACGATATCATCATTACTGCCCGAATAAAACATTGACAGAAAATCGTTATAAAACAGGCAAATCGCAATACCGCCGCCGACTGACATTATAACGGTATATTTAAAGATGCTTGTGAGAAGCGGAGAAAATCTCTCCTGTCCGTTTTCAAAGGCTGCACTGACAGCAGGAACGGCACTTACTCCGAGAGCCATAACCGCCGCCGGAACAAGATTTTTAAAATCGAGCGCAACTGCATAAATACCGAAAACATACGTGAAAATCTCATTACCTGCTGATACGTACTGCGCCGAAAGAGCATCAGGATTACAGAGTGAAAGGCAATACTGAATAGAGGAGGTATCAGCAAAATTTGCAAGGCTTTGAACAACTGTTGCGCCGACAAGTCCTGCGCTGAAGGTTAAAAGCTCTGAATATGCACTCTTTGTGTTCACCTTATCTTTGGGTAAAATATTGTACTTAATGCTCGTATAGGCAGCTGCAAAAATATAGCCTGCAAGGCTTCCTATTGTCACACCGAGCATTGCGCAGGCTGAGGTTATGGGATATATAACGGAAAGAGCCTCCTCGTCACTCATCACGCTTATACCTAAAACCAAGCCGTTTTCAACATATAAGCCATACAGCCAGCTCATTGAAAGTCTTGCAAGAAGCAGTCCGAAAATCATTTTACAAAACGCTTCAATAGTCTGGCTGACAGCAGTAGCCTTCATATCAAGAAAACCCTCGGCAAAGGCTCTGTGACAGGCGCAAAGACACGAGAAAAATATTGACGGTGCAAGGGCAAGAATCGTATAAACGCTTTTCGGTGAGGAGGCAATTAGATTTGCATATGGCTTTGCCGTTATAAGAATAACCGCAAGGCCGATAATTCCTACAATAAAAAACAGCTTTTTTGCCGCTTTTCTAAGTGCCTTTATTCTTAATCTGTCGCCCTTTGCCTCGTAACTGCTGACAAGTCTTGTGAGAGCAAGCGGAAATGCACCCATTGTAAGTGCGTGAACAGGCATACAGAAATTATAAGCAACGGAAAAATATCCCCTGCCGGTTGCGCCTATATAGTTAGTGAGCGGAATTTTATATACGGCACTTATAATTTTTACTATTATAGTGGCGACAAGCAAAATGATTGCTGACGTGATGTACCTTTGCTTAAGACTTTTTCTCAAAAAATCACCTAAAACAAAAAAATCAGGCAGTACGTTTGTACTGCCTTTAAACATCTTTTTATTATTCTTATTGTGCCTTTGCTTCTTCGATTTCTTCCGTTAATACTGAGATTTTTTCCTTTAAGAGTGAAATGCGGTTTGCGATATCCTCAAGCTCTGCAGAGTCAATTTCCTCTCCTATAAAAAGGCTGTACTGCAGCTCGCCATATTTTTCATACAGCTTTGAAAGCTTGGTTTTTGCATCAAGACACTCAATTCTTTTACGGCTGATTTCAAGATGCTCGGCGCTCTTTTTACCGAGAGCCTCAGCCATATCAACTGTCTTGTTGAAAAACTCCTCGAGCTTTGGATTATTTATAGCGGCGTCGCTACCGAAAATGTCATTAAATTTAATTGACATTGTTATCACCTCTTGCCAATTATATTACAATTTGTAAAATAATGCAATACTTCAAGTGTATTTTTTATACATTCTTGCTTATTATTTATATTCATTATAAAAATCCGTTATGCCCTTCTTGCGGGAAATAATCTCATCAAAATTATCTATATATTCATACGGATATTTATAATTATAAATTCTCTCGATTTTGCCCGATTTATGATCCTTAAGCCTTGTGACAGCGCCTGCACCGACAGCAAAAACAGAATGTGTTTCGTCCATCATATAGACGTTATAAAGGCAGTCCTTCCCCTGCTTGCACCAGCCGACGTTTTCAAGATTTGCAAGTGATTTTGACTGTCTGTACATATAATACGGATAGTATTCACTGCCTTTCAAGGCGTTATTTGAATAATCAACCATATCGGCTGCTGTAAGCCTGTCAGTCAGATCAAACGTTCTTTCACGCGTTACCATATATGCCGCTGACTTTAAAGCAAGTGTGTGTACCGTTATAGATTCTGCGCCAAGATTTATTGCGGTGTTTATGCTGTTTTGAAAGGAACTGAGATTTTCATTGGGAAGCCCTGCAATAAAGTCCATATTGATATTATCAAATCCGTATTTTCTTGCAAGGTTAAAGGCATCTATGGTCTGCTTTGCCGTATGCTTTCTTCCGATTTCTTCAAGCACCTCATCATTAAAGGTCTGCGGATTAATGCTGATACGGCTGACGTTTGCCTTTTTTAGTGCCGTAAGCCTCTCAGCAGTTACAGTATCGGGTCGCCCTGCCTCAACAGTATACTCCCTGAGGTTTGACAAATCAAAATGATTTTCTATCGTATCAAAAAGTTTTGTGAGTAATGGTGCATCAAGAGTTGTCGGTGTGCCTCCGCCGAAATATATCGTTTCAAGCCGTAAATTAAGTGCTGAGGCAATTTTTCCTGTTTCCACAAGCTCTCTGCAAAGCAGGTCAACGTACGGCTCAATAAGCCTTTTTGTTCGTTCAATAGAATGTGACACAAAGGAGCAATAGGAACAGCGTGTGGGACAAAACGGAATGGATACATAAAGCGAAAAGGAATTTTCTTTTGAAAGTGAAATTATCTTGTTTTCACTTTTCATAACCTCAATTGCCAGGTCAGTTTTCTGAGGAGAAGCGAGAAAATTATTGATGAAATAATCCCTTGCACCCTGCTCGCCGTACTGCTCGGCAAAACGGTGCATAAGCTTTGCGGGGCGGACACCGAAAAGAATTCCCCATGCAGGCTTATAACCCAAAAGCTTGCTGAGTACGTTATAAAGCAAAACGGACATAGCAGTTGCCACATCCTCATTACTGCTTGTTGTATGCGTTTTTTTCAGCGTCTTATCGTACACTCTTGCATCAACTATTAAGGTGTCATCTGCCCTTTCTGTGATGATAACGATATCTTCTTCGCCGTCACTTTTAATTTTCTCGTAAGGGAAAAAGATCGTGCAAAGATTTTTCATATCAAATTCAAAGGGGTGGTTAATAACTTTAAGTATCATAAAAATCCTATTTCATATATGGGTTATTCGTTCGCTCAAAATCAAGCGTTGACAGCTCTTCGTGACCGGGATAAACGGCAGGGTTTCCTTCAAGGCTTGCAAGTTTTTTCAGACTTGCAAGAATTTGGGCATCAGAACCTCCTGGAAAATCGGTACGGCCACAAGAGCAGAAAAAGAGCGTATCACCTGTGAAAAGCTTATCATCACAGAGATAGCATACTCCGCCCTTCGTGTGACCCGGAGTTGCAATAACTTTAATAATGCTTTCGCCGAGAGTGATCGTATCGCCGTCACGTATGATAATATCAGCCTTCGTATTATTCTGCTCAGCATTACAAAATGCGGCAAGGCTGTGCTTTGAGGAGGACAGCATCGGCTCGTCCTCACGGCTTATAACGACCTTTGCGTTTGTTAGCTCTTTAATCCCTTTAACGCCACCGATATGGTCAAAATGGCCGTGCGTTAAAAGGATATATTCAAGGTCTGTACCTGAGATAAAATTTCTCATTTTTTCGCTGTCTTCTGTGCAGTCAACAAGCGCACTTTTGCCAGTAGAGGTATCGGTTATGAGATAGCAATTATTTTCAAGAGCACCGAAAACGGCATATTTAACGTCAAGCATTATTACAGCTCCTTACTATCCAAAATAATTGTAACAGGTCCGTCATTCAGGAGTGACACCTTCATATCTGCGCCGAATTCACCTGTGTCAACCTTTTTAACACCTGATTTTCTCAGCCCGTCAACAACGTACAGATAAAGCTCATTAGCAATATCAGGCGGTGCTGAATTTATAAAGCTCGGCCTTCTGCCGTGAGAACAATCAGCGCACAAGGTAAACTGCGACACAACTAATATTTCCCCGTCAATATCAAGGCAGGACAAATTCATCTTACCGTTTTCGTCCTCAAAAATACGCAGAACAGGGATTTTTTTAATCAGCTTATCTGCATCATCTTTTGTATCTCCCTGCTCAACACCGAGCAAAATCATAAAGCCTTTATCAGTATTACCGACCTCTTTGCCGTCAATAACGACTGATGAATATGATACTCTTTGGATTACCGCTTTCATTTATTACCGCTTCTTTCTATGTGATAAACTCCGTCAATTTTCCTGAGCATTTTTGCTATGCTTTCAAGATGCTCCTTTGAATTAACGGAAATCGTCATTGTTGTAAGGCAGTTGCCGTCATTGATAGGTCTTGCGTTGATTGAATGAATTTTAACGTGTGCGTTTGCCATTTTCATTGTGATATCAAGAACAACGCCGTCACGGTCAATTGCATAGACGTCAATAGTCGATCTTGCATCCACCTGAACACTGCTGTCCCAATGGGCATTGACCCAGCGGTCAGGCTCAGGTGAAAGGGCAACGTCAATAGGCACGTTCACGCAGTCACGCCTGTGAATCGTAAGACCTGTTCCCCTGTTTATAAAGCCTATAATCGGCTCGCCCGGGATAGGCGAACAACAACGTCCCATCTTGATAAGACAGTTGTCAATGCCTTCAACGACGATGCCGTTCGTACTCTTTGTTGAGGGTTGCTCAATATTCAGGGTAGGTTTTGGAGGAGTTACGTCCTTTGGCTTCCAGTTGCGGTTATACTCGTCCTTGATACCCGGCATGAGCCTTGTAATCTGAATACCGCCGTAGCCTACTGCTGCATAAAAATCTTCAATTTCATTAAAATGCTGACGCTCGGCAATCTTCCGAATAAAGCTCTCATACTGATCTGATTCAAGGCGGATAAAGTTTCGCTTAAATTCACGCTCAACCTCAGCCTTACCCTGAACGATATTTTCGTCACGCTTTTCTTTTTTAAACCAAGCACGAATTTTACTTCTTGACTCGCCTGTTTTAACGATGTTAAGCCAGTCACGGCTCGGACCCTTGCCCTGCTGATTTGAGGTTAGAATTTCAACGATCTCACCTGTTTTAACACGATAATCAAGAGTTACGATTTTACCGTTTACCTTTGCGCCGACCATTTTATTGCCGACAGCGGAGTGAATGGCATAGGCAAAGTCAATAACCGTTGCGCCCTTCGGAAGAGATTTTACATCACCCTTAGGAGTAAATACGTAGACCTCTTCAACAGAAAGGTCACCCTTGATGTTTGCAACAAGCTCTTCAGCGGTTTCGGTTTCATTACCCGCCTCAAGAATCCTGTGAATCCACTCAAGGTTGTTATCCATTTTGTCATTTCCGCCCTTGCCGAGCTTATATTTCCAGTGCGCAGCGATACCGAATTCAGCCGTGCGGTGCATATCCCAAGTACGAATCTGAATCTCAAACGGAATGCCGGACTTTGAAAGGACAGTCGTATGAAGTGACTGATACATATTCGGCTTAGGCATTGAGATATAGTCCTTAAATCTGCCGGGCAGCGGCTGGAACATATCATGAACGATACCAAGTGCATTATAGCAGTCAATCATTGAATCAACGATGATTCTGACTGCGTATATATCAAAAATCTGCTCAAAGTTTTTGCCCTTAATATATACCTTACGGAAGATTCCGTGAACGGATTTAACTCGTGATGTAATATGAACGTTATTCATCACAGGCTTGATTTTATCGCTGATTTGCTGAGTGATTTCATTTAAGAACCTTTCACCCTGCTCCTTTTTCATAGATAGATTTTTTTCTATCTCCTTGTATGCAATCGGGTCAAGGTAGTAAATTGCTAAGTTTTCAAGCTCCTCTTTAATAGGACGGATACCGAGACGGTGGGCAATCGGGGCATAAATCTCGAGCGTTTCAAGGCTCTTTTCCCTCTGCTTATACTCAGGCATATGCTCGAGTGTTCTCATATTGTGAAGTCTGTCGCAAAGCTTGATAATGATAACTCTTATATCCTCATTCATTGCGATAAACATTTTGCGAATATTCTCCGCCTGCACCTCTTCCCTTGTGGAAAGCGGAATCTGACCGAGCTTTGTTACACCGTCAACAAGCAGTGCAACCTCGTCGCCGAAAACCTTTCTGATATAGTCAAGGTCATACTCCGTATCCTCAACAACATCGTGGAGGAGCGCACCGATAATACACTCGTTATCCATTCCGAGCTTCATAAGAATTTTCGCAACTGCAACAGGGTGCATAATATACGGCTCGCCTGAACGCCTGCGCTGATTTTTATGCGCGTCACGAGCTAAAATATATGCCTCTTCAATTTTATCATAGTCGTACTGAGGATTCTTTTTTACTTTTTCGAAGAATTCTTCAAAGCCGTCATTGTACTCCTCGTTATAAACCGTATCACTCAATATTAAGCCTTCCCTTCAGGGTTTTCATTACATTTGTGTTATCAAGGTCTGCCTTGCCCTCAGCCTTATTAAGAATTACCTTTTCGCCGTCAAGGTTGATCAAGACGGTCTCGCAAAAGGCATCAAGCGCAAAGGATAGCTGACCGAAGCTGACAGCCTGACCGAGTGCAAAGTATAAATCGTCAAAGCTGTATTGCCAGCCGTTATTCTGCTTTAAAAATCTGTATATCAGGACAAAGTCCTCTCTTTTTGGGCAGAGATTATTTTTGCCGTCATATCCGAGCTTAAAGAGCTCAAAATCGCTTTTTTCCGAAAAATATTTGTTATCATCAATTCCGTTAAGCCTTACGTCAACGCTTCTTACAGAAAGGTAATATTTACCTTTGAAATAGTTTTTAGATACCTTTATTGCAACGTCGAGCATATCGCCCGGCTTATAAGGAAATTCATCAGCAGTAGTATTAAACTGAACTATCCTGATATTTTGTCCTTTTTTCTGTACCTCAAATCTGATATGCTTTCCGTCACCGATTGATGTCACAGACATAAGTTTTACGTTAAACAGACCGAAAACAGGCTGAGAATTTTCTGCGCCGTAGGGCTCAAGAACAGTTAAATTATCAACTAAATCAGTATTAAGATAAAACGGAGACAGTTTGCAATCAAGCCTTATACTCTGTGCAGGCATAACAGGGCTGATTTCTCTTGCATATTCATTGATACGCTGTCTGAAAAGATCAATATTCTCTTCTTCTACGCCGAGACCTGCCGCAAGCGGATGACCGCCGAAATGAGTTAAAACATCGCAGCAGGAGGAAATTGCTTCAAAAATGTTAAAACCGTCAACACTTCTTGCTGAGCCTGTGCATTTGCCGTCGTCATCAATTCCGATTACGATTGCAGGCTTGCCGTAAATAGTAACGACGTTTGCTGCAACTATTCCGATAACACCGTGATGATAATTCTTGCCTGCTATTACAATAACTCTGTCATCAACAAGTGACGGATTTTTCGCTATCATTTCTTTTATATCAATTAAAATATTTGACTCAACCTCGTGCCTGTGTGTATTTTCAAGACTGAGTTGTTCTGCCTTGAAGCGAGCCTCGTCATAATCATCGCTTATCAAAAGCTCAAGCGCTATATCGGCGCTATCCATTCTGCCTGCCGCGTTAATACGTGGGCAAATCTGAAATGCAACGTCAACTGAAGAAAGCTCGTTTTCTTCATTTCCTGCTGCCTTGCGAAGTGCATTGATGCCTATCCTTGAATTATCGTTGATAAGCGCAAGTCCTCTTTTTACAAGTCCCCTGTTTTCGCTCTTTAACGGAACAACGTCGCCGATCGTTCCGATTGCCACAAGGTCGGCATACTGCTCGAGCATATCGTCGACCTCGCCGTCATATACGGCGCAGGCTAATTTAAACGCTACGCCGACACCTGCAAAATCACGGAATTTGATTTTGTTATCCTCTCTGTGAGGATTGACAACGGCGCACGCTCTCGGCAGAGTTTCGCCAATCTGGTGATGGTCTGTTACAACAAGCTCCATACCGAGTGAGTAAATATACTCAGCCTCATCAATTGCGGAAATGCCGTTATCAACAGTAACGATTAAATCTGTGCCCCATGATTTTATTTTATCAATTGCAGACATATTCATTCCGTATCCGTCAGTCAGGCGGTTTGGTATAAAATATGTGACGTCAGCGCCCATACTTTCAAAAAATGTATAAAGGAGCGCCGTTGATGTCACACCGTCGCAATCATAGTCGCCGTAAATGCAGATTTTTTCATCATTATCTATAGCCTTGTTAATACGATTAACAGCCTTATCCATATCAGCTAATGAATAAGGCGAGGTAAAGGCACAGCTGTCTGATAAAAAGTCAGAGGCAGAAAGCTCATCATCAATTCCCCTTGACACAAGGAGAAATGCGATAAACGGGTCAATATTCAGTTTTTCACTTAAAAGTGACGCCCTCTCTTTATCGGCATCTGCAACTATCCATTTTTTATGAGCCATTACGTATTCTTATCTACCACGTGAAATTTTTTAAGATTGCCTGATTTCGCCGCTCTTTTTTCAAGCTCGGCTTCAATGTCCTCAGGAGTGATTCCCTGATTCGCCATCATAACAAGCGTATGATAAATGAGGTCTGTAATCTCATATACAGTTTCCTCTTTGTCGTTATTTTTGGCGGCGATTACCATTTCAGTACATTCCTCGCCGACCTTTTTAAGTATCTTATCAATTCCTTTTTCAAAAAGGTAGCAGGTGTATGAGCCTTCCTCTTTTGCTTCCTTTCTGTCAAGAATTGTCTTGTATTCATTCTTAATATAGTCCATTA
>JAFLSA010000033.1:0-6446 GCA_022511185.1 Eubacterium sp. | reverse complement strand
GCGGCGCCTGTCTGTATAACCTTGATTAAAAGCGTATCGTCGTCACAGTCGCCGTGGATTGACACGATTTTTTGAAGATGACCTGAGGTTGCGCCCTTGTTCCAGAGCTCCTGTCTCGAGCGTGAGTAAAACCATGTATAGCCTGTTTCAAGAGTTTTTTTCATTGACTCACGATTCATATAAGCGAGCATTAAAACCTCACCCGTACTCTCCTCCTGAATAATTGCAGGGAGAAGATCTGCTTTTTTGAAATATTTTTCTACATCTATCATTTGCAAGCCTCCACAGCCTCAGCTAAATTGAGAGTTCCCTCATAAAGACTTTTACCGCATATTGCACCGTACAAATTGATTTCAAGAAGATTCGTTATATCACCTATATTTGTAACACCGCCTGATGCCGTAATATCGCACGAAACAGCGTTGTTTATCTCCTTAAGCTGTTCAAGATTAGGGCCTGAAAGGGTACCGTCCTTGCTTATGTCGGTAAATATGATGTTTTTTACACCGACATCTTCCATCTGCCTTGCAAGGTCAGTGAAATATACGTCACTGTTCTGTGTCCAGCCTTCTGTAGCAACATAGCCGTTTTTGGCATCAATACCGACTGCTATAGAGTTGCCGAACTCCTTTACAGCCTCCTTGACAAGCTCAGGATTTTTTAGCGCAACAGAGCCGAGTATAAGCCTGCTGATACCATTATTTATATAATAATCAATATCGTTCATTGTTCGGATACCGCCGCCAAGCTCAACCTTGAGTGACGTTTCTTTGGCAACACGAATAAACGTTTCGTCATTGACAGGCTCTTTTTTTAGTGAGCCGTCAAGGTCTACCATATGTATCCACTCACAGCCTGCTTTCACAAAGCTTTGGGCAGTTTCAAGCGCATCTGAGGCAACCTGCTTTGCAGTTGAAAAATCGCCCTTATAAAGCCTTACAGGCTTGCCGTCAATAATATCAATTGCAGGAAAAATAAGCATTCCAATTCACATAGCCTTTCCGGCTACATAAAGTAATGCGATATCACGATATACCTTGCGTAGCCGGACAAGGCATATAATGTGAATTTAGCCAACTCAAAATTATGCTATAAGCAAATTTTGAGGGCAATATAATTTGTTACAGTGTGATTTATCACGCTATAACTCCTTTTGTAGAGAGGACTGAGCCGTCCTGATTTTTTCTTGTAGCAATCTGAAGTGCGTGTGCAACTGCCTTGAAAATCGCCTCAATCTCGTGATGAGCATTTGCGCCGTAAGGCACTTTAATATGTAGTGTGATACAGGAATTCATTGCAAAGGCTCTGAAAAACTCCTCGGTCACGCACGTTTCATAATCACCGCAAATTTCCTGTTCAAAAGAGGCTTTAAAAACAAGAAACGGTCTGTTTGAAATATCAAGGGTACACATCGCCATAGCTTCATCCATAGGTATAAAGAACGTGCCGTATCGGACTATTCCGCTCATATCGCCGAGCGCTTCCTTGAACGCCATACCGAGTGCAATACCTGTGTCCTCAACAGTATGGTGAGTGTCAACCTCTAAGTCACCAGTAACCTTGACCTTTAGTCCAAATCCGCCGTGAACACCAAATGCGGTGAGCATATGGTCAAAAAAGCCGATACCTGTTGAAATTTCGACCTCTCCGCCGTCAAGATTAAGCTCAACGGTTATCTGGGTTTCCTTAGTATTTCTTTCTATTTTAGCAGTTCTCATATCGGTCACCTCAGTCCTTAAACAAGCTGTTCATAAGCTTGTCTATTTTTTCTTTTCTGTTTTCTGTTTCGGTAGTGTCAACAGAAATATTTATTACATCTCCCTCTTTGACTCCTTCAGGGAGAGCGTCTAATATAACGTCTATCGTTTTGCCGTTCTCGATTTCACAGACGGCTGTATTATTTTCAATTCTGTCAATTATCCACTTCATTTACTTACCCTCAGTTTCAATGTCAAAACCGCCGTTGCCGTCGCAGGTTATTGTGATTGTGCCCTGCTTGTCAGTACGGTAATACTCTATTCCCATATCTGTCAGGCTCTTAATCGTTTCCCTGTGCGGATGACCGTAAGAATTATCAACGCCGCAGGAAATTACAGCATATTGCGGATTAACAGCCGCGAGAAAATCTACAGTTGAAGATGAGCTTGAGCCGTGATGACCAACCTTAAGAACATCGGCTTCAAGCGAGTTGTAATATCTTTGCAGCAATTCCTCTTCAACTACGTCCTCAGCATCACCCATAAACAAGAAGGAATTACTGCCGTATGTTATTTTCAGCACCGCTGAGTAGTTATTCAAATCCTTATAATCACTGCCTACAGGGGCGAGAAATTCCATTTCAAGCGTGCTGTCGGAATAAACCTCTACGCCTGCTTTTGCAGTATTAACAGACAAGCCTTTGTCTGAAATCGTTGTCAATAAATTTTCAAAGGTTTTTGTGGTTGTTGAGGCTTTCGGCATATATATTTCGCCGATATCAAAAGCGTCAATAACCTTACTCATACCACCGATATGGTCAGCGTGTGGATGCGTGGCAACAACGTAATCAATCGTGGAATATCCAAAAGACTCTATTTCATTAATTATCGTCTGTGAATATTCAGAAGTGCTTGCATCAATTAGCATACATCTGCCGTCGGGAAGCTCGATAAATTCGCTGTCTCCCTGACCTACATCAAGGTAGTGTATAACTACTGAATCGCCGTTAGTGCTGACTTTATTTACCGGCTCACCGTCATCCTTCTGACTGTTCAAGACAGATACTACTGAAACGATAATCACAATCAGTATTACGAGTACAACCGGTAACTGGTTTTTATTTTTTCTCTTGCTCATTCAAAACGTACCTTTATTGAATTTGCATGGGCGGTCAAGCCCTCTGTATCTGCAAGCTTAATAATATCGTCCTTTGCCTTTTTCAGCTCCTCCTCTGTGTAATAGATAAAGGAGCTTTTCTTGACAAAGCTGTCAACCGAGAGCGGTGAGAAAAATCTTGCAGTACCGCTTGTCGGCAGAACGTGGTTAGGACCTGCATAATAATCGCCGAGTGGCTCAGGTGAGAAATTCCCGAGGAAAACTGAGCCTGCATTATCAATCTTACCGATATATTTAAGCGGCTCTTCAACACACATTTCAAGATGCTCAGGTGCGAGCTCATTTGCAAAGTTAATTGCCTGCTCTAAATCCTCACAGACGATAATTTCGCCAAAATCGTTAAGTGAACTTTCAATAATTTCCTGCCTTGAAAGGAGCTTAATCTGCTTATCAATTTCCTTTACAGTTGCTTTTGCGATGTCCATTGAGGTTGTGAGAAGAATTGATGAGGCAAGCTTGTCGTGCTCAGCCTGGCTCATAAGGTCAGCAGCAAGAAAAGCCGGCTTTGCAGTTTTATCTGCGACAATAAGTATTTCAGACGGACCTGCAACCATATCAATGTCAACAACTCCGTAAAGGAGCTTTTTGGCTGTGGCAACAAAGATGTTGCCGGGACCTACTATTTTGTCAACCTTTGGTATTTTTTCAGTACCGTATGCGAGAGCCGCAACCGCCTGTGCACCACCTACAAGAAATACCCTGTCAACGCCTGCAACTGCGGCAGCCGCCATAATATCAGGGTTAGGTCCTCCGTCCTTTCCGGGGGGAGTGACCATTATAATTTCCTCAACACCTGCAATTTTTGCAGGGACAGCATTCATTAAAACAGATGACGGATAAGCAGCAGTACCGCCGGGAACGTAAATACCGACTCTTTTTAGTCCCCTGACACGCTGACCCATAATAACTCCGTTTTCCTGTGTTGTCATCCAGGACTGCTGTGCCTGACGGGCATGGAAATCGTAAATGTTATTTTTCGCATTGATGATAGCTGATTTAAAATCCTCGTCAACAATATCAAGATATTCCTGAAGCTCGTCTTTTTCGATAACAGTCTTTTTAGGGATTGCGCCGTCAAACCGTACTGTAAATTCCCTTACAGCCTCGTCGCCCTGCTCCTTAACGGAATTTATAATATTTGTTACTATTTCAACTATCTTTGCATCCGTTTCGCCTGCACGTTTCTTCAAATTATCAATCAAGGCATATTCTGCCTTGCCGTTTGCTTTTGTTATGTTCATATCTAAACCCTCTTACACCTGAGATGCTAATTCCAAATCTTTCAGGAAGCTCTCTATCTCGTCTTTTCTGAGCTTCATTGATGCCATATTAACAATTACTCTTGCTGAAATCGGCATAATCTCATCAACGATTTCAAGTCCGTTTTCCTTGAGTGTTGAGCCTGTTTCAACAATATCAACAATACCGTCTGCAAGACCGAGAAGCGGAGCAAGCTCAACGCTACCCTCAATCTTGATTATGTCAACGTCCATACCTTTTGATTTGAAATATTCCCTTGCAACCTTCGGATATTTGCTAGCAACCACCTTTCTCTTATAGCCTGAGAAAAAGTCCGTACCCTTAGGGCAGGCAAGTGCAAAACGACACCTGCCGATATTCAGGTCAATCACTTCATAGAAAGAATTGCCGTGCTCTGCAATCGTATCCTTGCCGACAACGCCGATATCGCACACGCCGTGTTCAACGTAAGTTATAACGTCGGGCGCTTTTGAAAGAACTGCCTCATAATCACCGACAGGCAGTATCAGGCGTCTGCCCTTTTTTTCAAGTTCTGAGGTATCAAGACCCATTATTTTGAAAAGGGCTACCGATGACTTTTCAAGTCTGCCTTTTGTAAGCGCAATCCTGATCGGACGGTCAATATTTATTTCCTCACGCATAATGTCACAAAGCGCATTGACATCAACACCAAAACCGACGGCAGGTGCATCAAGTCCGAACTCGGAAATAAGATTATCGTATCTTCCTCCCGAAAGAATCGTTACACCGCTTCCCTGTGCATAACCTCTGAAAATTACACCTGTGTAATAATTACTCCTGTTTACAAGGCTGAGGTCAATCAGAATATTATCCTTAAAGCCGAGAGAACAAAGCTTTTCATAAACCTCTTTGAGATAATCAAGAGCCTGGTTTGCGTTTTTATCATTATAAAGAGACTTCGCCTCGTTGATTACGCTAACGTCACCGAAAAGTCTCGGCAGCTTTTTGATTATTCTTGCCTCCGTGCAGTCGCCGATTTTATCAAGCATATCGCCGAGTGCAGAATAATTCTTACCCTCGATAAAGCTGCATATATCCGCTTTCTGAGAGGGTGACAAATTCATCTTGTCGAGTATTGCGTTGAAGAATCCGGCGTGGCAAAGCTCTAACTTGAAGGACTGAACCTCATTGCGCTTGAGTGCTTCATAAGCCATTGAGATTACCTCGATATCAGCGTCCATACTGCCGTCACCGATAAACTCAATACCGCTTTGCTCAATCTCGTCCGTTCTGCCGGCAAGCTGTTTATTGCGGACATAGACGTTCTGATTATAATAAAGTCTTACAGGGAAGTCCTCATCTGAAAGCCTTGTGGCAACAAGACGTGCGATAGGTGCAGTATTGTCAGGGCGAAGAACAGTAGTCCTTCCCTGATTGTCGGAGAGCTTATACATCTCCTCAGCCTCAATACCTAAATTATCGCTTTTGAAAACGTCAAAAAATTCAATTGTCGGAGTCATTACCTTGCGGTAATTATTTTCTTTAAATAAGTCGGATAGGATAGCTTCGACTCTTCTTCTGTCGTCACATTCCTCAAATAGCAAATCACGGCTGCCCTGCGGGGTCAGCTTTGAATATCTTTTCATAATTTTCTCCTTGACTAAATAATCTTAGCAGTGCGCTTTAGTGTGGTAGAGTGCTACTATGCTACCATACTAAATCAGCGATGTCAAGTATTAATTCATATTAAAATAGAGAAATCTGGTTTGATTCAGGCATATCACCGAGTGCGCCTGCCATTTTCAAAGCCTCAACAACGCTCTTTCCTACGCCTGCGCGCGCCATAAGGTCGTCATAGGACATAAATTCTCCGTCTCCGTCATCACGTGCATTTGCAATCGCTGTTGCGGCATTCTCGCCAATGCCGTCTATTGCACCGAAGGGCAGACGGATTTTACCATCCTCTATTCTGTAAATTCTTGAATCGGACTTATAAATATCCACAGGGAGAAATTCAATACCCCTTGCGAGCATTTCAATAACAATCTGATTTACAACGTAGGTTGATTCCTCTTTTGCAGTAATAGGAAGTTTGTTTCTCTTCTTTTCGTTAAATTCGTCCATTTTCTTTTTTACTGCTGCTTTGCCTGCAACGGCAGAAACTGCATCAATAGCATCGCCGCGAACTGTAAAGTAAGCCGAGTAAAAATGAATAGGATAATAAATCTTATACCACGCAAGGCGGAGTGCCGCTATAACGTAAGCTGCGGCGTGCGCCTTCGGGAACATATATTTAATCTTATAGCAGGAATCAATATACCACTGCTCAACGCCGACTGTCTTCATTGCTT
>JAFLSA010000032.1 GCA_022511185.1 Eubacterium sp. | reverse complement strand
GCGGGGTGGAGCAGTTGGTAGCTCGTCGGGCTCATAACCCGAAGGTCGTAGGTTCGAGTCCTACCCCCGCAACCATTTGATAAAGACCTACATAATACAATATTATGTAGGTCTTTTCTTATTTTTTGATACTATGTAAAATTACATAAATTTATATAGTAGGTAACGAGTAGGTAACACAATAACCTATGTATGGATTGTGTTTAGTGCAGAAAAGTTTTGCATCTGAATTAGTAGCACAAGTCACTGAAAAGGGTATCGTTTGATATCCTTTTCTTTATATGTTTTTTATTGTGTTTTTTGTGATTTTAAATATAAAATAATTATTAATTTTCTAAACAATATCTAAAATAAATAGTGTGATTATTGTTTTGCTATGGATTCTGTGATATATAAAAAGTGAACGGAGGAAAATCTATGAAAGCGAAGCATATAACAATCTTTTTATTTGAGCTGATATTAACAAATTTCGTTGTTGCAACATTGATGTTTTTATCATATTATATTTTTGATTTTTGGATGCTGTCAGATACTTCGTATACGGAAACATATATTTATTCAGGAATTTCTTATGTAGTAGTTTTTGGACTTGCTGCTCTTTTGTATAATTATGTTCTTCCGGCTATTTCTCCTAAAATATTTCTTGACAGCAAAATAAAAAACAAAATATTTTTTACTGTTAATGTAATAACACTTACAATAGCAGAAGTTGTTATTTCTTGTTTCGATGATTTGGGATTAATAGTGTTTATTAGTTGGGCACCGGCATTGTTCAATCTTAATAGTCCCATTGATAATGGGATAATTAATGTCATTTTAACGACAATAATTGCATTCGTTGAAAATATTATTAAATATTTTTTGTTTTCATATGGTTTAAAGCGATTAAAATATTAGTTAATATTTATTCACATAAAAAAAGTAAGTCAAAACCGACTTGCTTTTTTATGTGAATTTCTTTTGTCACAGTTTAATTTAACATACTATTTTATAAAATTTTATGCTATAATTGTATCGGAGATTTTATGCTTTCAAACGAGCAGGTTCAGTCTATAGCAAAGCAGACAATGGAATACTTAAAAGGTGAAATATATACAGGTCAGCCGTTGTCGCAAATCAGACAGCTTTGTGAAAATAAAATGTATGAGCTCGGCGCTGATTCATTTTGGTATTATAATATCGGTGCATTTGTGTTTTCGGGTGAAGATACGGCAGTGTCAGTATCAGGCAGAAAATATCATACCCCCGATAGAAAAATTCAAAATAATGATATAATCACAATTGATTTAAGCCCTCAGTGCAAGCACATCTGGGGAGATTATGCCAGAACTGTTATAATAGAAAACGGCAAAGTTATTGACAGCCTGAATGAAATCAAAAATGATGAATGGCGAAATTCTTTATTGTTTGAGCAAAATCTGCACCAATCTCTTTTTGAATTTGTTAATGACAACACAACCTTTGAAGATATCTATTATTACATAAATGATTTGATTGAAAAAGGCGGGTATGTTAATCTTGATTTCAAAGGAAATTTAGGGCATTCAATAAACAGGCATATGTTCAGCAGAATTTATATTGAAAAGGGAAACAAAAGAAAAATAAGCTCAGTCAGGTATTTTACCTTTGAGCCTCATATCAGTATACCTGATTCAAAATACGGTTTTAAACGAGAGGACATATATTCCTTTCAAAACGGAAGGCTATTGGTTATTTAAAAAAGCAAGTCGGTTTCGACTTGCTTTTTTTGTTATAATTTCTTCTTAAAATATCCCTACAGCCTGCAACAATAGGGCGAAAATAAGTATCGGCACGACAAATTTTATCATAATCACATATATTGTTTTACGGCTGAATTTCTCGCCGTTTTTTGTGACCTCGTCAATAATCGTTTTTGGTTTAGCTATCCAGCCTATCAGTATGCAGGTAATGAGTGCAACGAGCGGCATTAGTATATTGTTGCTGAAATAGTCAAATACATCAAGAATCTGTCCGGTTGAGCCGTTAGGAAGCTTAATCTCAAAATAGAACAGATTGTATCCAAGACAGACGATTATACCGAAAACAAGCGCATAAATCAGGACAATGACCGTGCTTTTCTTCCTTGAAATTCTGAACCTGTCCATAATGCTTGAGACAATAGCCTCCATAATTGATACAGATGATGTAATGGCGGCAAATATAACCATAAGGAAAAACAGAACACCTATGATACTTCCGATTTTTCCCATATTGCTGAACACCTTAGGAAGTGAAACAAACATCAGACCGGGACCTGCTGACATACCGTCTCTTCCCATAAAAACGAATACCGCAGGTACAATCATAAGTCCTGCAAGCAGGGCAACGATAGTGTCAAAAATCTCTATCTGATTAATTGATTTCATAAGGTTTGTATCATCACTAACATACGATCCGTATGTTATCATAATGCCCATTGAAACGCTGATTGAAAAGAAAAGCTGACCCATTGCGTCCATAAGAATTATGAAAAATTCCTTGAAGGTCATATCAGTAAAATCGGGAACAAGATAGATTTTAAGTCCGTCAAGTCCTGTTCTCAACGTGCCGTCTGTATCAGTATAGCTGAGCGTCAGAGAATAGATTGAAATACCGATAACGAGCACTAAAAGCACGGGCATAAGGAACTTGCTGAGCTTTTCAATTCCCTTGTTTACTCCGCTGAAAATAACAAATGAAGTAAAGGCAAGAAAAACGATCATCCATAGAATCGGCTGCCATAGCTGTGTAATATAGCCTGTGAAATAGCCGTCAGCTGCCGCATCAATTCCTCTTGCACTTGCATATGTAAAAAAGTATTTTAACACCCAGCCGCCGATAGCACAGTAATAAGGGAGAATGATTACAGGTACAAGTGTAGCAAGAGTACCGATACCACCGAATTTTTTATTGATTTTTTTATATGCTGTCAAAGGACTTTGTTTTGATTTTCTGCCGATAGCAACCTCTGTTGTAAGAAGTGCAAAGCCAAATGTAAGCGCAAGAATGACATAGCAAAGAATGAATACACCGCCGTTATCCTTTGCTGCTAAATACGGAAATCTCCATATATTTCCCAAGCCGACAGCACTGCCTGCTGCAGCCAGAACAAAGCCGATTGAACCGGTAAAAGTGCCTCTTTTTTTATCTTCCATAATTTTTCACCCGTTTATATCATACTTATTTTTGACAATAATTGCAAGTCATAGCAATATCACACTAATTTGCTAAATTTTGAGATAAGTATATTATAAATATTTTTCATTTGACTATATGCTTTCTTTATATTATAATATATTGGAATAATTATAAATGTGGACAATTCGGGTAACGTTTATGCTGAAACTTATGTATATAACAAATCAACCGAATATTGCAAAAATTGTGCAGAATGCAGGCGTTGACAGAATATTTATTGATATGGAATATATCGGTAAAACCGATCGCCAGGGTGGTATGGACACGGTACAGAATCATCACACCGTTGATGATGTAAAAGCTGTGAGGGCTGTTCTGGACAAGTCCGATCTGCTTGTAAGGGTTAATCCGATTCACGAAGATTCCAAAGCTGAGATTGATGAAGTTGTTTCAGCCGGCGCAGATCTTATTATGCTTCCAATGTGGAAAACTGCTGATGAAGTAAAACGATTTTTAGAATGCGTTGACGGCCGTGTTAAGACTGTTCTGCTACTCGAAAATAAAGAGGCAATTGACTGCCTTGACGATGTTCTTGCAATTGATGGTATTGACGAGATACATATCGGACTTAATGATTTGCATTTGAGCTTGGGACTTGATTTTATATTCGAGCCTCTTGCAAACTCAGTTGTGGAGAGTATTACCGAAAAAATAAAAAATGCGGGTGTTCCTTTCGGCTTTGGCGGATTCGGCAGAATAGGTGAGGGCTTGCTTCCGGCTGAATATATCGTTTCTGAGCATTACAGACTCGGCTCGTCAATGGCGATTTTATCAAGAACCTTCTGCGACTTGAAAAAGATAACAGATGAAAATGAAGTGTTTAATACTTTTGACAGCGGTGTGAAAAAGCTCAGGGAATACGAAGAATTTTTATCACACTGTGAAAAGGACTTTTTTGATGACACGCACCAAAAGCTGTGTGACTGTGTAAAGATGATTATAGAGGAGAATCGTAATGTATAAAATCTTCAAAAGATTTTGTGAGATAATTCTGTCATTACTTGCTTTAATTATACTTTCACCGATATTGTTGATAACAGCTATCGCTGTAAGACTTGATTCTCCAGGGCCTGCAATTTTTAAACAGGACAGGTTGGGTAAGAACGGTAAAGTATTTAAAATCTACAAATTCAGAAGTATGGCACAAGGTTCGGAATTTACAGGTTCGGGTGTTTACAGCGGCGCTGACGATATGAGAGTCACCAAAGTGGGTAAAATCATCAGAGCAACGAGCATTGATGAATTACCTCAGTTGGTTAATATACTTAAAGGGGATATGAGCTTTGTCGGACCAAGACCTCCGCTTACATATCATCCATGGGATATCAGTGAATATTCTGCAGAGCAATTAAGAATGTTTGAAGTCAGACCGGGAATCACCGGCTGGGCGCAGACACACGGCAGGAAAGAAGTAGAGTGGCACGAAAGAATAAGACTCAATGTCTGGTATGTTGATAATATGTCACTTTGGCTTGATTTAAAAATATTAGTTTTAACTGTATTTAAAGTGCTGAAAAATGAAGATAATTTAAACACTGCCGAAACACTTGTAAAAAATGGAGAGTCTGTCAATGCAGATGAAGTAGTAATGAAATAGTTTTAAGTCAGGTTAAATATATGGATAATTTGTTGATAACAGGTGCGTTTAAAGCTACGGACGACCAATTAACAGAGCTTAAAGCGCTCGGATATAATTTGATTTTCGAGCCTGATGAATATAGTAAGATTAATTGTAATCCAAAAGAAATTGATGCAGTCATCTGTAATAATTTGTTTTTGAATACACCGATTGAACTCTTTGAAAATTTAAAATACATTCAGCTTACAAGTGCAGGCTTTGACCGGGTACCGTTAGATTATATTCAAAGAAATAAGATTGAGATTCGTAATGCCGCAGGAGTTTACAGTATTCCTATGGCAGAATTTGCTGTTTGTTCAATACTGCAGCTTTACAAAAACGGCTTTTATTTTTACAAAAACAAAGAAAACAAAATTTGGAATAAGTGCAGAGATCTGCAGGAACTCATTGATAAAAAAGTATGTATTATAGGTGCAGGGAATATAGGCACTGAGGTTGCAAAAAGATTAAAACCATTTGTTTCTTCTATTATCGGCATTGATTTGTGCCGGAACGAGAAGGAATATTTTGACAGCGTATTACCATCCGACAGGCTTGATGATCAATTAAACGACAGCGATATTGTTATTTTGACTCTGCCTTTAACAAAAGAAAACAAAGCCTTTTTCAATAAAGATAAGTTTGAGCTTATGAAAAAAACAAGCATATTTGTAAACATCTCAAGAGGTATGCTTGTTAATGAAAATGATTTAATTGATGCTCTTAGGGAAAGAAAAATATTTGGTGCGGTTCTTGATGTGTTTGAGAAGGAACCGCTATCTGAAGACAGTGAGCTTTGGGACTTTGATAATGTGATAATTACCCCACACAATTCTTTTGTCGGTGAAAATAACCCAAAAAGATTATTTAAAGTGATACTTGAAAATTTAAGGAACAGAAAATGAAGGTTTTATTTGTTGCGACTGTTCGCAGTCATATCGGACAATTTCATATGCCTTTCATTGAGGAACTGAAAAAGCACGGCTGCGAGGTTCACGGCGCATACAAGGACAATTCAGCCGATAAGCCGGGGCTTGATACATCATCACTTGATAAGGTGTTTGAGGTTCCTTTCAGCAGAAGTCCATACAGCACATCAAACATAAAAGCCTATAAGGTGCTGAAGAAAATTATCAGTGAAAATAACTACGACGTTATTCATTGCCATACACCGATGGGTGCTGTTGTTACCCGTCTTGCCGCAAAAAAGGCAAGAAAAAACGGAACAAAGGTTATCTATACTGCTCACGGTTTTCACTTTTATAACGGAGCATCAAAGAAAAACTGGCTTTTGTTCTATCCTGTAGAAAAATATCTTGCAAAATATACCGATTGCTTAATTACGATAAATCAAGAGGATTATGATTTAGCAAAAGAGAAAAACTTTAAGACAAAAAAGATTTGTCTTGTAAATGGTGTGGGTGTTGACATCAGCAAATTTCACAGCGTAACACCTGAAGAAAAAGCTCAGTTAAGAGATGAGTACGGCTATAAGCAGGACGATATTCTGATGATTTATCCTGCAAATTTGACTTCTGGTAAAAACCATATAATGCTTTTTAGAGCTGTTAAAGAAATACTTAATGAGCACAAAAATATTAAACTTCTTTGTCCGGGACAAACAGAGCTTATTGACGAGTACACATCAAGTGTTAATACTCTTGGCATAGCTGATAATGTAGAATTTTTAGGCTATCGCAGGGATATCGAAAAACTGGCGGCTCTTTCCGACGTGTCTGTTTCGGCCAGTAATAGAGAGGGCTTGCCGGTTAATATTATTGAAGCAATGGCTATCGGTAATGCTATTGTAGCGACTGATGTACGAGGCAACAGAGATTTGGTAAAAGATGGTGTCAATGGATTTATAGTTAAGCTTGACGATTATAAAGATATGGCAAATAAAATTTGTGCTTTAGTTGAAAATCCAAAACTAATTAATGATTTTGGAAAACAAAATCTTGAAATGGTTAAGGATTATTCAACAAGCAGTGTTTTAGATCAAATGGTTGATGTTTACAAGGACTTAGATTTATTATGAGAATATTGCATATGATACCCGATATCGGCATAGCAAACGGCGTAATGAGCGTAATTCTCAATTATTTCAAAGCAATGCCCGATGATATTAAGTTTGACGTTGTTTACTTTGCTGAATCGGAAAAAACAAGGCAGGCAGATATTGAGGCACTCGGCGGAAGAGTATTTAAAATTGATCCTCCGTCACCTAAGGATTTGCTTACAGGGAAAATGAATTCATTTTTCAACGAGCATAAAAACGAATGGGATGCTATCCATATTCATTGTCCTCACTTTGCAATTTTCATTGCGCCTTATGCAAAAAATCACGGAATAAAAAGGCGTGCTATTCATTGCCATTCAACATGGTATTCGCTTGATCCGAAAAATAATTTCCGTAACAAGCTGCTCTTTAAGATCGGCAGAAATACGGTTGATACACTTTTTGCCTGTGGCAGAGATGCCGGAAGATTTTGGTACGGTACTGATAAAAATTTTACAGTTCTGCCGAATGCAGTTGATTGTGAAAAATTCAGATATAATGAGGATATCAGAAATAAAAAAAGAGAAGAAATGGGTCTGCAGGACAAGTTTGTTGTAGGCCATTTGGGAAGAGTTTCGCCTCCTCAAAAAAATCATCCGTTTCTCTTAAAAGTATTTGCAGAAATAAAAAAGCAAAAGGATAACGCCGTTCTTTTAATGGCAGGCGCTGAAGAAACAGAGGAGCTCACAGCCTTAGCAAAAGAGCTCAATATTGAAAATGATATACGCTTTTTAGGCTCACGAACAGATATCCCAGAGCTTTGTCAGGCGTATGACGTATTTGTTTTTCCGTCATTCTGGGAGGGTCTGCCTGTATCAGTTGTTGAGGCACAGGCAGCAGGCTTGCCTGTTGTTATGTCCGATTCCGTTACAGATGAGGTTTGCGTTACTGATAATATCCTCCTTATGTCCTTAAATGACACACCAAAATCCTGGGCAGACAAGGCATTAGAAATTTCACAGGCAGAGAGAAAAGATACATTTGAGGCTATGAAAAGTTCGGGATGGGATATTTTTGAAACTGCCAAAGCGTTGGTAAGTTATTACAAAACAGGAGTTTTTACTAATGAATGATAATGTTCAAAGAATACTGTTAGTATTTGGCAAGCTTAATCGAGGTGGTGCCGAAACTCTGGCAATGAATATTTTCAGAAAAATTGATAAAAACAAGATTATTTTTGATTTTGCTGTCCATACAGATGATAAATGTGATTATGATGAGGAAATTTTAAAACTTGGAGGAAGAATATATCATTTCCCAAGATATAATATTGCTAATCATTTTTATTACAAGAAATGCTGGACTGATTTTTTTGACAAACATCCAGAATACAAAATTATTCATACACATATGTCCGGTTCAGCAGCAATTTTTTTATCTTTAGCTAAAAATAGAGGAATATTTAATATATCTCATTCACATACAGTTGCTCCAAAAAATGGATTAAGACAAGTTATTGTTAATTCGTATAGGTTTCCTCTAAGATATATATGCGACTATATGTTTGGATGCTCTGACCAAGCCGGGCAATGGATGTTTGGAAAAAGGATAATTAAGAAATCAAATTATAAGACAATAAAAAACGGAATTGATATTAATCGATTTGTATATTCAAAACACAGTAGAGATGCTATTAGAAAAGAATTTAATATAAATGAAAACGTATTTGTTTTGGGTAATGTTGCAAGGTTTGATATAGCTAAAAATCATATTTATCTTATTGATATTTTCAAAGAGTTACATAGGATTAATTCTAATACAAAACTGCTTCTTGTTGGAGATGGATTGCTAAGATCCGAAATTGAACAAAAAATTACAGCCCTTGGTTTGAAAAATGATGTAATTTTAACAGGGGTTAGAAAAGATGTAGCAGATATTTTGAGCGCTATGGATTGCTTTGTAATGCCTTCTGTTTTTGAAGGATTACCACTTTCGGTTATTGAAGCTCAGGCATCCGGACTTCCATGCCTGTTAACTGATTCTATCTCTTGTGAAGTGAAGTGTACCGATTTGGTTGAGTTTTGTTCGATTAACGAATCACCGTCTGTTTGGGCGCAAATGATTTTAAAGTATTCTGACGGATACAAACGAGAGAATACAAAAAATCAGCTTGCAGCTGCGGGATATGATATACAAGAAACTGCAAACTGGTTACAGAATTTTTATCTGGAGCATTCAAAATAATGACTGATAAGAAAAAAGTATTGATACTTACCGATAAACTGAATATTGGCGGATATGATATTGTTGCATATAATTTGCAAAGAAATTTAGATAAAGAGAAGTTTGAAGTTACTTATCTTGTCAGGGACGATAAAATCGGACCTTTAGAGCAAAGTGCTATAGACAGCGGAGCAAAAGTCATTCATCAGCCGAAAGATACTCTTTCATATTTTAAAAGTTACTTTTATCTGAAAGAGTTATTGAAGAAAAATAAGTATGATATTATTCATTCTCATTTAATGTTCTACAGCGGAATAGCGATGAAAGCGGCATATAAATGCAAGGTACCTAAAAGGGTGTCTCATTCCCATTTTACAGACCCGTGTATTCAAAACCGCTCAAAATTAAAAATATTTATTGCTTCTGTTTATCATACGGTTATGAGATTGTGGATAAGAAAATATGCAACTGATTATATCGGCTGCGGACCTGAAGCCGGTGAATATCTTTTCGGTAAAAAATTGTTTAATAAAAAAGGAATTTTATTAAATAATGGAATTTACACCGATGAGTTTTCGTTTGAAACAGATAAAAGAGATAAAGTCAGAAACGAATTTAATTTGGAGGATAAGTTGGTATTAGGTCACGTTGGCCATCTTAATTACATAAAAAACCATAAGTTTTTGGTTGATGTCTTTTATGAATTTCAAAAATCACATCCTGATTCAGTTTTGTTAATTGTCGGCGACGGAGAACAGAGAGCAAATATTGAAAGCAAGTCAAAAGAACTTGGAATTGATGATAAGGTCATTATTACAGGTATCAGAACTGATGTAGATGAATTACTTTGTGCGATGGACTGCTTTGTTTTTCCGTCATTAAAAGAGGGCTTCCCTTTAACACTCGTAGAGGCTCAGGCGACTAAATTACCTTGTGTAATTTCAGATTCAGTAACAAAATCAGCAAAGCTGAATTCCAATATTGAGTATCTGCCTCTTAATGAAAAAACGAAAATCTGGACAGATACGATTTATCAGTTAATTCAAATTGACAGAGCAACTATAGACAACAGTAAGCTTATTGATGAGTTTGATATCAAAATCTGTGCGAAAAAATTAGAAAAAATTTATTTAAGCTAACTTCAAGAAAGGGGGATTCGATATGTTCGGTTTAACAGCTATAGAATGTTTTATTGTTTTTGTTGCAGTTTTTGCAGTCGTATATTGGATTACCCCTCAAAAGCATTCCTGGTTTCCTCTTGTTGTTATAACCGTTTTACTCGCTGTTCTTGCATATCATATGGTTCCGAATGTAACTGATGATTTATCAAGATATTATCAGGAATTAAGATATATGAGAGAACGAGGCACTGATGAGCTTGACAGAGCCTTTAGTGAAAACCTGTACGAGTGGAACACCTATAGAGTAATCCCGTATTATTTTTATCTTATCAGCAGACTTCCAAATAATGCCTGGCTTCAGACTGTAACTATTTTTATCGTTTACGGCTTGATGTTTTTGGTTATATATAAGGCATCAAAACGTTTTGAAATAAACAAGCTTAATATGTTTTTAGGCACAATGTTTTTTATATCTACTTACTGGTTTTATGATACTGCAAGCGGTATCAGAAACGGCTTATCATTTGCTATAGCCTTTGCCTGCGCATACTATCATCTTGTAGAAAGAAAGAATATAGCTTTATGCTATGTCGGTTATATACTGGCTTGCTTTAGTCACTCGGCAGGAATTATGCCTGTTTTAATGGTAATTATTGCAGAGCTAACTTTAAACACGAGTGGAAAATTTATGAATTTTATATTGCTGTTTGGTATTGTCGGCGGCGGAGTTTTTATTCAATTTCTGGCTGGCAGGACAGATAATAATTTCGTTCAATCAATAGCTGGTAAGGCTGAAAATCATGGTCTTGCTGATTCGCTCGAAACAGGAACGATGTTTCGTGTCAATTTAACGGTCTTGGCTTTTGTAACCATATTATTTATTTACGTTGCGTATTATCTGCTGCACAGCGATTACACTAATGAGTTAAAACGTCTGTATAAGTACTTTTCGATTAATATTTATTTTATGTTCGGTAGTATTTTGAGCGGACTTGTTTTTGTTCGATTTGCAAGATGGATACTTCCGATGATTGGCGCACTTCTTTTTATGATTGGTATGCAAATTCAAAGCAATCAGATTGAAAGAGAAGGTAGGGCAAAGCTTACTTATTTCGCACCGTTCAATCAGTCGATACGAATCAAAACAAGACCATTTGTGTATATATTGTATGTTGTATACACAGGCGTTCATTTCTGGTATCTATGTGCCGGCAGTTCTTTAAATTGGATCCATTTTTAGAGGTATTTTATGATCAGCATTATCGTTCCTATTTACAAAGTTGAAAAGTACATAAATCAGTGCATTGACAGTATCATCAATCAAACTTATAAAGATTTAGAAATCATACTTGTTGATGACGGATCACCTGATAAATGTCCTGATATTTGTGATGAATATGCTGAAAAGGATAATAGAATTAAAGTTGTCCACAAAAAAAACGGCGGACTTATTTCCGCCCGTAAAGCAGGATTGAAAGCATCAACAGGGGAGTATGTCTGCTTTGTTGACGGCGACGACTGGATTGAGCCGGATATGTATGAGTATATTGCTAATGCAATTGAAAAATATAATTCCGACTCTGTAATAACTCAGTTTTATTTTTCTTATCCTGATAAAGAAGATAAAAGCGATTATCAATTAACTAAAGAATATTACTTAAAAGATGAAATAGAGAAAGAAATTTACCCGACAATGCTTTTTGCGGGTAAATATTACAGGTTTGGAATTTATCCAAATTGCTGGACAAAGGTTTTCAAAAGAGAGCTTCTTGAAAAGCATTTGTCTGATACAGATGACAGGATCAGAATGGGCGAGGATATAGCCTTTACTTATCCATGTTTAATGGATTGCCAAAGTATTGCATTTGTCAATAAAGCGCTTTATCATTACAGAATGAATCCCGAATCAATGACAAAGGCATATGACCCAAAGCTTCCTGATATTTACTTTTTGCCGTATCAAACACTTGTTAATAAAAGTAATAAGTTGGGCGTGGATTTATCTAATCAGCTTCCGTATTATCTTTTGTATCTTGTCAATTTCGTTATCCGCAATGAGGCTAACAAGGATAACCCAAAAAGCAAAAAAGAAAAAAATGCCGTACTTGATGAAATATTAAATAACAAAGCTGTTCTTGACAGTATGCAAAAGGTTAGTATGGCACTATTGCCAAGCCATACAAAGCTGCTTGCATTGAGCATAAAAAAAAGAAGCAAATTTATGCTTCAAAATTATATTAAGTTATTAAGGAATTTAGTATATGGAAAATAGAGCAATCATTTTTAATACTAATATTGGCAGTTATAATTTAGGTGATAATATTATCTGTAATTCTGCTAAGAAAGAATTATCCAATATTCTTAATGATTATCTATGTGTTGATTTCCCGACTCATACACCGCTTTTTGAAATATGGCAAATGACAAAAAGAAGTGGTCGTTATAAAGCATTTTCGAGTTTCAATTTAAAATTACTTTTCGGAACAAATATTTTCACTAAAAATTTGTTTAAGCCTTGGCCTAATTTTAATCTTAACGTATTTAATAAGCACCTTTACAAAGATACAGTAATGGTTGGAGTTGGCTCTGCGAGTGGAATTTTAAATGCAAATAATTTTACTAAATATCTTTATAGAGAAATTTTATCAAAGCAATATATTCATTCAACCAGAGATGAAATTACAAAAAAATTCATAGAATCATTAGGCAGCGAATATAAAGCAATAAATACCGGTTGTCCGACAATGTGGTCTTTGACAGAGGAGCATTGTAAACAAATACCAATCAAAAAATCCGATTCAGTTGTATTTACTCTGACCAATAACGAATCAGATGTTGAAAGTGATAAAAAACTAATCTCTCTGTTATTGGATTGCTATAAGCATTTGTATTTTGTTCCTCAAAGTATAGGGGATATTGAATATTTAGAAAAAATTAATTCTAAAAAAAATATCAATATTTTACCATCAGATATTGAAGCAGTCGGACAATTTTATGAAAATAATGATGTGGACTATGTCGGTTCAAGATTGCACGGCGGAATTTATGCAATGCAGAATAAAAAGCGTTCTATAATTTTATCTGTAGATAATAGAGCTTCCGATATAGCTGAAAATTATAATATTAACTGTATCGAAAGAAGTAATCTTGATGCTATATATATCAAAATAAATTCTGAATTTGATACAAAAATCAACATCAATATAAACTTAATAAATGAATGGAAATCACAATTTAAGGATTGAATGTAATGAACGAACCCAAAATCAGCATTATTGTTCCTGTTTACAAAACTGAAAAATATCTTAACAGATGTCTTGAAAGTATTGTTAATCAGACTTATAAGAATTTAGAGATTATACTTATTGACGACGATTCACCTGATAATTGCCCTCAAATGTGTGATGAGTGGGCGCAAAAAGACAATCGCATAAAAGTTTTGCATATTGAAAATAACGGTCTTGCTAATGCGCGAAACAGCGGAATAGATATCGCAACAGGCGATTACGTAATGTTTGCAGACAGTGACGATTATCTGGAACCGGATATGGTTGAATTCTTACTGAATTTATCTGTTAAGTATGATGCGGATGTTTCACGCTGCGGATTTTATTTTAATTATGAAAATACCGGTGAGGAAAAATCAGCAAGCAGTGATACAAATATCAAACTGTTTGATTATGATGAAAGAATGATTGACCTTACAACGGGCGGTCATGTCAGTGGCGTAGCGTGGAACAAACTTTATAAAAGCAGTGTAATTAAATCTCATTATTACTCTAAAGCAGATGGTTGTTCTGAGGATATAATGCACAATTACAGAGTATATAAAGATATTACTAAAACTGCTTTTTGCAATATACCCAAATATCATTATGTTATCAGAGAGAATTCTATAACAAACAATACCTTCGGTTATGGCGCATTTGATATCATTCGTGCAAAGCAGATTATTCTGGACGGTGAAGGCAATAATGAAAAAATATTGCCGTATGCAATAAAAGGCTATGTCACTTCAGCCTTTATCGTTCTCAGCGGATGCATCAGACACAACGCTTGTATGGATAGATATGATGAGTTAAGAGATTCTATTTTAAGATATAAAAGAAATATATTAACCACAAACCTTTATTCAAAAAAGGATAAAATTAAAACTGCAATTTTATCAATTTCTCCAAGTATCTATAACAAATTAATCAGGTGATTTTATGTCAAAACACGCATATATGATTATCGCTCACAATCAGTTTGAGCTGCTTGAAATATTAATAAAAATGCTTGATGATGAGCGCAATGATATTTTTGTTCATATTGATGCAAAGGTGCAGAATTTTGACTTTGAGCATTTTAAAAACATCACTAAATTTTCTAAGGTTGAGTTCACGGACAAGCGTTATTCAATAAAATGGGCAAGTTTTGATATGGTAAGGGCGGAATATGCCCTGCTTGAAAAGGCTCTTGAAAGCAACAATAATTATGACTATGTTCATTTAATTTCGGGAGTGGATTTGCCGATTAAATCACAGGACGAAATACATAGCTTTTTCAATGAGAACTTTGGCAAAGAATTTCTCCATTTCACAAGTGAAAAATTAAACGATACCGAGCTTGACAGGGTTCGGGCATATCATTTTGCAATGGGGAGAAGAAATTATTTTAACCGCTTAATTACAAAGCTTGAAAGCAAATCAGCACGCTTATTTGGAATAAACAGAATTAAAAATCTTGAAATTCAGAAAGGCTCTCAATGGTTTAGCATAACCGGCGCCTTTGCTAAGTATATCCTAAGCCAAAAGGATTTTGTATTTAAGCAGTTTAATCACACGTTTATCCCTGACGAATTTTTTGTGCATACGCTTTTAATTAACAGCAAATTCAAAAATAATCTGTTTATGCCAAACTGCAACAATGATCATTACGCATGTGCAAGACTTATTGACTGGAACAGGGGAAATCCATATGTTTTCAGGGCTGAAGATTATGAAGAAATTATATCGTCAAAGGCTATGTTCGCAAGAAAATTCAGCTTTAATGAGGATAAAGAAATAATTTACAAGATTAAAGATTATGTGGGAGAAAGCAATGAATAATCCTAAAATCAGTGTAATTGTTCCTGTTTATAAAGTTGAAAAGTATCTTGACAATTGCATTGAAAGTATTGTTAATCAGACATATAGAAACCTTGAAATCATTCTTGTTGACGATGGCTCACCTGATAATTGCCCTGCAATGTGTGACAAATGGGCAAAGAAGGATAGCCGAATTAAAGTTATCCATAAAGAAAACGGCGGTGTTTCAGAAGCTCGTAATACTGCTTTGGATGTTATAACCGGAGAATATGTTACATTCGTTGACAGTGATGATTGGATTGATTCTGATATGCTTGAATACATGCAATCAGAGCTTGAAATGAATACCGCTGATATAGCTTGCATTGGTTTTTACTTTGAACATTTAGATGGAAAGACAATATTAATAAGTAATAACAATTGCGTATTTGAATCCGAAGATGTCATTGCGGGATATATATCAGATAAGATAAGACCTGAAATCGGAGCAAAGTTATATAAAACTTCTGTAATAAATAATCATAGATTTAACGTTAAAAATAAATATGCTGAGGATTTACTTTTTAACTATTATTTAATGAAAAACGCAAAAAAGGTCATAAACTTAGGTGTGTGTAAATATCATTATTTGCAAAATAGCGGTAATTCTTCAACAACTGCTTATATAACTGATGCACGCGCAAAAAGCTATAAAATTACAAAGGAAATCGTTGTCGATACAGCTGGTACAAATTTACATTCCATTGCTATTTGGCGTCATATTCGCAATACATACGCTATTCTCAGCAGAGTTATTAAAAGTGATGATGATTACTTTATAAAAACTTATTTTGTTGAGCTTAAGGCTGAAATTTTGCTTTATAAATCAAAAATTCTTTTTGGTAAAAATTATTCACGCAAGCAAAAAATTGCAACAGTTTTATTGTCTGTCTCACCAAAGCTGTTTATAAAGTTTTTAAAATGAATTTTCATTAACAGGGAGAAAATAATGAATAGTCAAAAAGTCAGCATAATAGTTCCTGTTTATAATGTAGAAAAATATCTTAACAGATGTGTTGAAAGTATTGTAAAACAGACATACACAAATTTAGAAATAATACTTGTAGACGACGGTTCTCCCGATAATTGCCCCGCAATGTGCGACGCTTGGGCAGAGAGGGATAGCAGAATTAAGGTTATTCATAAAGAAAACGGTGGAGTATCATCAGCTCGCAACATTGGTATTGACAATGCTGATGGTGATTATATTTCCTTTGTTGATTCTGATGATTATGTTGAAA
>JAFLSA010000031.1 GCA_022511185.1 Eubacterium sp. | reverse complement strand
GCGTGCAGATGCTCATTGATATTGAGCAGGAGAGCGACAAAGGTTTTGCTGTTTTTGTTCCTCTTCTCAAAAGTAAAGCAATCATATCTGCCTGTGAAAAAAGCGGCTTCAGGCATCTGAGCCGTGGTGTAAGAGCAGCACTTGTTGCAGCAATAATTTTGCTTTCCGCAATGACGGCAAATGCAGCAGTTGATAAAATCTTTGATTACAACATTGCGCACGAGGTTGTAAGCACAATTTCAGAAAAGCTGAAGGACTGGGGAATCATCGCAAGCGCTGATAACAACGAGATAGTGATAGACGAAGTTCCTACCACACAAAAAAAAGAAACGTCGGAGATTGAGGATACAACTGAACCCTCAAACGAACCGGCGGTCGAAAAAAAAACAGCGACAAACGAAACAACAAATTTACAATCTGAAAAGGTTAATCATTTATATAATAATCAGATTGATATCGATGAAATAACTGACGAGTCGGTGAAACAAGAAACCGAAGATGACATGGCTCAAAAATACACTCTTACATTTGATGCAAACGGCGGAAAATGTGACGTGAGTAGCGTGGAGGTTCAATACGGAAGACCTATCGGTGAGCTTCCTATTCCGACAAGAGAGGGATATGAATTCGGCGGATGGTATAACATAGATATCAGTTACACCCGTACAAATGGCAAAAAATCTGAAGCAAAATTAAAGAACAGTACAGTTTATAATTTAGAAAAAGATGCTACTGTTACTGCAAAATGGTATAAATATTATTCAATCGTCTTTAACGCAAACGGCGGTCAGTGTGACGTAGAGAGCATACAAGTTTCTCTCTTAACCTCAATTGACAAAATTACCCTGCCGACACCGACAAGAGATGGATATGTTTTCCTCTGCTGGGTTGATATGAACGGAGATCCCGTCACAGATATGCAATACTTGTGGCTTTTAGCTATAGTCAGTGATTCTTATTACGAGCTGACTGCATGTTGGGTAGAGGACGGAATAACTTTACCGGTTACCTTTGATGCAAACGGAGGACAGTGTGACGTTAAGAGCAAGGATGTAATGATCGGTCATCCTTACGGTGAACTGCCTACTCCTACAAGATCGGGTTGGAAGTTCCTTGGATGGTTCGCTGCGAATGACTTAGGCTATGACTTAGTCATTGAGCAAATTACTGAGGACACTATATTTGCTTTCCCTTATTACACTGAATTATACGCATTATGGTATAAGACAACGGCTACCGTAACATTTGATGCAAACGGCGGTGAATGTGACGTAAAGAGCAAAACCGTTTACTCACATAACTCATACGGCGAGCTTCCTACTCCGACAAAAGAAGGATATACTTTTGGCGGTTGGTATTATAATGAACGTCTTATTTCTTCATTCTCTGACGTGGGCGAAGAGCCGATAGACCATACGCTTACTGCTAAATGGATTCCTGTCAACGTAACAGTTTCTTTTAATGCCAATGGCGGTAAAATAAGCAGTAATAACGATATTAGCATTACACAAAGATATGGATATATGACAGCATACGGCAGCTTCCCCGAGGCAGCAAGAGAGGGTTACAGGCTTGTAGGTTGGTATACCGAACCGGTTGGCGGTATCAAAGTTGAGGAAACCGACATCGTGGATTACCTTGATGGCATTACCCTGTACGCTCACTGGGAAGAAGATATAACTATTTGCACAGTAATGCTTTATTCAAACGAGGACAATATTTCTCTTTTAACATATAACAAAGGCGACAAGCTCGGTGATGTCAAGCCTACTGTAGACGGCGGTCTGTTTTATGAATTTGCAGGCTGGTATACTGACAAATACTACGGTGAAAAGGTTGACAGCGACTTTGAGATTACAGATGATATTGAGCTTTATGCTCACTGGGTACTTGACACGTCGCTTACAAATATTACTCTTGAGCTTGAAAAGACTGAATATGAGCTTAATGAAGAAATAGATATCAGATCAGTTGATATGGTATTGAGTTTAAGCCTTATGAACTATAGAGATGTCATAACAGGCGAAATGCTTGCAGAGGCAGATGCACGTATATATTACGATACAAGCACTTACGGCAAGCATACCTTAACAGTTAAGCTGACAGTGGATATGGGATATATGGTGACCCTTGAGGCTTCAGAAACGATATTTGTCATAGGCTGTCCTCACGACACGGGAACATATATCATAAATCAGCTTGAACCTACCTGCGTTGAAGAAGGCTACACCGGTGACGTTATTTGCAGCAACTGTAATGAGGTATTAGAAAAAGGCACGATAATAAATGCCATAGGTCACGATGAAAACACTGTTACAAAAGTCACAAATGAAAAAGAGACATCTTGCTCAGAAGCAGGATATACAGGAGATACCATATGCGTAGTATGTGAACAGGTGCTTCAAAAAGGTAAAACTATAGACAAAACTGATCATATATATGAGCAAGTAATTACCAAAGGTACCTTTAGAACAAGCTGTAGAATTGCACAGGTATGTACGGTATGCGGAAAGGAAGGCGAAGTAAGGCTCAGATTCAATGCTGTTGCCTCGCTCAGTCAAACCTTTTATACGTATGACGGCACTATGAAAACACCTGAGGTTTCTGTATATTCGGAAGTTAACAAAGAAAAAATTGATTTTACCTATACAATGGATGAAGGCAGAACTGAACTCGGCACGTATAACGTTTATATAAAAATAAACACCGAATACTATGAGGACGAAACAGTATTAACCTTCCGCATAGGTCCTGAAAACACAACTTTCAGGCTTACTGCAATACCAGCCAGCTTCTTAGGTGGCTTCATCGCAGAGTGGGATAAGATTGACGGTGTTGACGGATATCAAATTGAATATGCATATGATTCACCGTGGGCTTCTTACACAATTGTTACTGCTGAAGATGGCGCAGATACTCTTACAGTTAATGGACTGAAAAAAGGTACGTATTATGTCAAAATCAGAACAATTAAAAACGGCGTATATTCGGATTGGTCAAATTATAAAACAGTAAAAATTAGTTAAGATTTTACCTTCTATAAAACGAAAGGGCACTCTGAAAAGAGTGTCCTTTTGTTTTTTATCTTATAGCATCCTTCATTGATTTAACGTAATTATAAACCTTTTGCGGTGAGGCGGTGCCGTGTTCGGCAATGATTTTTACGATTGCCGAGCCGACGATAATGCCGTCTGCGATTTTTGAATATTTCGCCGCCTGCTCGGGAGTGTTTATACCAAAGCCGATTGCAACAGGGGTGTCCGTTACCTCTTTAATCGCTGATGTGATTGATTCAAGGTCTGTCTTGATTTCGCTTCTCGTTCCCGTTACACCGAGTGATGAAACGGTATAGACAAAGCCCTCTGCCTCTTTGGCAATCATTTTTATTCTGTCCTCACTTGTCGGCGCAATCAGTGACACAACGTCTATGCCGTAATTTTTCGCAACGCTTTGTAGCTCCTCTTTTTCCTCATACGGCATATCGGGAATGATTACGCCACTGATGCCTGCGTCCTTAGCATTTTGCAGGAATTTATCATAGCCGTACTTGAAAAGTACGTTGAGATAAGTCATATAAACAAGCGGAATATCCACCTGAGCAGACACCTTTTTTGTAAGCGCAAACACCTTGTCAGTAGTTGTGCCCTGTGAAAGCGAACGGAGGTTTGCCTCCTGAATGACAGGACCCTCTGCAATAGGGTCTGAAAAAGGGATACCGATTTCAATCAAATCACAGCCTGCCTTTGCCATACTGAGCATAATCTGCTCGCTCGTTTCAAGGTCAGGGTCGCCTGCCGTAACAAAGCCGATGAATGCTTTTCCGTTTTCAAATGCATTTTTTATTTTACTCATTTATCTCTATCCCCCTGTACCTTGCGATTGCCGCAACATCCTTATCACCTCTGCCTGAAAGACAGCAGATAATAATATCGTCCTTACTCATTGTCGGCGCAATTTTAATGAGGTGTGCCACGGCGTGAGCAGACTCAATGGCACATATAATACCCTCAGTTTTTGCGATATATTCAAAGGCATTTACTGCCTCGTCGTCAGTTATCGGCACGTATTCTGCCCTGCCTGTATCGTGGAGATTAGCGTGCTCAGGGCCTATGCCGGGATAATCAAGTCCTGCGCTGATTGAATAAACAGGAGCAATCTGACCGTATTCGTTCTGGCAGAAATATGATTTCATACCGTGGAAAACACCGAGCGTACCTGTTGCGATAGTTGCCGCAGTTTCGCCTGTATGAACGCCCCTGCCTGCCGCCTCGCAGCCGATAAGGCGAACGTCTTTATCATCAATGAAGTTGTAGAACATACCCATTGCATTTGAGCCGCCGCCAACGCACGCCATAACTGCTGTCGGGAGCTTGCCCTCAAGCTCGAGTATCTGCGCTCTTGCCTCTTTTGAAATCACCGACTGAAAATCCCTTACAATCATCGGATAAGGGTGCGGACCCATAACTGAGCCGAGAACGTAAAGCGTATCGTCAACACGTGATACCCACTCACGCATAGCCTCGTTTACGGCGTCTTTAAGTGTCATTGTGCCTGTTGTAACAGGGTGCACCTTTGCGCCTAAAAGCTCCATACGGTAAACGTTGAGCGCCTGACGGTCCGTGTCCTCCTTACCCATAAAGATTTCACATTCCATACCCATAAGCGCCGCCGCAGTTGCAGTCGCAACGCCGTGCTGACCTGCGCCTGTTTCGGCAATAACACGGGTTTTGCCCATTTTTTTAGCAAGCAGACATTGACCGAGAACGTTGTTGATTTTATGACTGCCTGTGTGGTTTAAGTCCTCACGCTTAAAATAAATTTTTGCACCGCCCAAGTCCTTTGTCATCTTCTCTGCATAGTAAAGCAGTGACGGTCTGCCTGCATATTCCTTAAATAGCGTGTCAAGCTCTGCATTAAATTCAGGGTCGTTTTTATAATGCTCGTATGCTTTTTCAAGATTTTTTATCTCATTCATCAGCGTTTCAGGGATATACTGACCGCCGTGAATACCGTATCGTCCTTTGCTCATTTCGTACACTCCATAACTTGTTTTATCTTATTATAATCCTTAACGCCGTTTGTTTCAACTGCTGATGAAAGATCAATGCAGTAAGGATTGATTTCATTTATTGCCTGCTTGATATTGTCCGTATTCAGTCCGCCTGCGAGGAAAAACGGCTTGTCGGTTTTCGGAATTTTGCTCCAGTCAAACGTCTGCCCCGTGCCCGTGCCTGAATCAAACAGGAAATAATCCGTGTCATAATCCCCTGTTTTATCAAACATATCGGGGCTGAAATATTTTATGACAGGGGCGTTGATTTTTTCGCAATATTCATGCGTTTCCTGTCCGTGTAATTGAACGAAATCAATAACGCCGTCGCTTACGAACCTATTAATTTTATCGGCATCATCATTGACAAAAACGCCGACTGCCTTAATGCTTTTATCAAGCCGTGCTTTTAACATAACCGCCTGCTGTTCGCTTATGCTCCGTTTAAAGCCGTCTGTCAGAATAAAGCCGATAAAATCAGGCTTAAGCTCGTTGACATAGTCAACATCCTCTTTGCGCCTTAAACCGCAAATTTTAATCCTTGCCATACAAAAGCTCCTTTAGCACAGCCTTTTTGTCATCAGCTTTCATAAGTGTTTCGCCAATCAAAACTGCATCCGTTTTGTTATCAAGCAAGACCTTAATGTCATCGTGGGTTTTAATTCCGCTTTCGGACACGAATACGACGTCACTCGGTATCATATTTCTGTATCTTGTTGAGTTGTTGACATCGACTGAAAAATCCTTAAGATTTCTGTTGTTCACGCCGACAATCCTTGCGCCTGCCGAAAGAGCAGACTTCACCTCGTTTTCGTCGTGAGCCTCAACGACTGCCGAAATACCCAAGCTGTCGCAAATTTTGATATACTCTTTAATCGTGTCTGTATCAAGAAGTGCGCATATTAAAAGCACTGCCTTTGCGCCGAGGAGCTTTGCCTCATATATCTGATACTCGCAAACTGTAAAATCTTTTCTTAAAACAGGGATTGAAACAGCAGAGGCAATCTCCTTTAAATACTCATCACTGCCCATAAACCACTTTGGCTCGGTAAGGCAGCTTATACAGGCGGCGCCTGCTTTTTCATATTCCCTTGCAATTTCAAGATAAGGAAAATCTTCGGCAATTATGCCCTTTGACGGAGATGCTTTTTTAACCTCGCATATGAATGAGAGGGTGTCATTTTTGAGTGCCTTTTCAAATTCAAAGTCACCCTTCGGCATTGCAAGTGCCTGTGCCTTTATCTCGTCAAGCGGTTTGCTTCTAATTATTTGGGCGTATCTTTGCTTTGTGTATTCGGCGATCGTGTTTAAGATTGTACCCATAATCAGTCCTCGTTCGTTGTTTTAATAAAGCCCTGAAGAACGTCATAGCCCTTGCCTGACATAAGAATTTCCTCAGCCTTTTTGACAGCGTCAGCAAGTGTAATACCAAGCTCTCCTGCATAGATACAAGCACCTGCATTCATAATAACTGCTGTGTTTTGAGCCTTCGTGCCCTTGCCGAGAAGAATATTTTTTGTAATCTGCGCATTTTCTTCAGGCGTACCGCCGAGAAGCTCGGATTTGTCAATCCTTTCAAGGTCGAAATCTTCAGGCTTAATTGTGTAATGTGTAATGCTTTCTCCTCTAACCTCTGCCACCTTGGTTTCGCTTGAAGCACTGATTTCATCAAGGCAATCTGTTCCGTAAACAACCATAGCGTCTGTAACACCAAGCTTAACAAGTGCATTTGCAATTTTATCAATATATTCCTCACTGAAAACACCAAGCACCATACGGTCAGCCTTGCCCGGATTCGTGAGAGGACCGAGAATATTGAATACTGTCCTGAAGCCGAGCTCCTTGCGTACAGGTCCTACAAACCGCATTGCACTGTGATATTTCTGAGCAAAGAGAAATGCAATATTGTTTTCCTCAATACTCTTTTTCATAATATTCTCATCACAGTCAATTTTAACGCCAAGTGCCTCAAGACAGTCTGCTGTACCGCACTTTGACGACGCCGCTCTGTTGCCGTGCTTAACAATTGTAATCCCTGCTGCGGCCGCAACAAAAGCAGAGGTAGTTGAAATATTAAAGCTGTTTGACTTGTCACCACCCGTGCCGACAATATCAAGTGCGTGAGTGCCGATATTAAATTCAAGTGCCTGTGAGCGCATACCGTCAGCACAGCCTGCAATCTCCTCCTCAGTTTCGCCCTTAATTGCAAGTGCAGTCAAAAATGATGAAGTAAGCGTCTGTGAAACGTTACCGCTCATAATTTCAAATATAGCAGTCCTTGCCTCGTCAAAGGTAAGATTTTCTCCGTTAACAACCTTGTTAATTAAATTGTTTATCATAATTAAGCCTCCAAAAAGTTTTTAAGAATTGCAATCCCGTCGGGTGTCATTATTGACTCGGGATGAAACTGTAAGCCGTATATTTCCATATCCCTGTGCTTTACCGCCATAATTTCTCCGTCATCCGTTCTTGCGATAATCTGCAAGCACTCGGGCATTGTGTCCTCCACGGCAGAAAGTGAATGGTACCTTGCAACAGGGATTTTACTGTCAAGACCTTTAAATATCTGTGACGTATTGTCAATTTCACAAATGCTCTGCTTGCCGTGCATAAGCTCCTTTGCGTAGCTGACTGTTGCGCCGAAGGCTTCACAGATTGACTGATGACCAAGGCATACGCCGAGAATTTTTGAGGTGCTTCCAAGCTGTCTTGCCACTTCAATACAAACTCCGGCATCAATAGGTCTTTTCGGACCCGGTGAAAGAATTATATATTCAGGGGCAAGCTCTTTGATTTCCTCTACGGTCATTTCATCATTTCTGATAACCTTTATGTCAGGGTTTACCGTGCCGATAAGCTGGTAGAGGTTATACGAAAAGGAATCGTAATTATCAATTAAAAGTATCATATCTGAGCCTCCTGACTGATTTCGAGCGCCTTAATGACAGCCTTTGCCTTGTTGATACACTCCTGATGCTCCTTTGCAGGAACGGAATCGGCGACTATACCTGCGCCTGAACGAACATATACCTTGCCGTTTTTCTTAAAGGCGATACGTATTGCAATACAAGTATCAAGGTTTCCTGTCAAATCAATATAGCCGATTGCACCGCCGTATATACCACGCTTATTATTTTCAAGCTCGTTGATAATTTCCATTGCTCTGATTTTCGGCGCGCCTGAAAGCGTACCTGCAGGCAGAACAGCATCAACGGCATCAAGTGCTGTTTTATCGTCTCTTATCTCACCCTTAACGGTTGAGCCGATATGCATAACGTGGCTGAATTTAAGTATCTGGTGATATTTGTCAACCTTAACTGTACCGAACTTGCTGATTTTTCCTAAGTCATTTCTGCCGAGATCAACAAGCATATTATGCTCTGAAAGCTCTTTGGGGTCTTTCAAAAGTCCTTCTTCAAGCTCCTTATCCTCTTCAGGTGTTTTCCCTCTCGGGCGTGTGCCTGCAAGCGGATAGGTGTATAATGTTTTGTTATCAAGCTTAACGAGTGTTTCCGGTGATGCACCTGAAATCTCAATGTCATCTGATGAAAAATAGAACATATACGGTGACGGATTGAGCTTTCTCAAAACCTCGTATGCGCCGAAGAGTGAGCCGTCCATCTCAGCCTCAAGACGGTTTGAAAGTACAACCTGAAAAATATCTCCCTCGCGGATATAGTGCTTTGCCTTTTCAACCATTGCGCCGTACTGCTCACCGTTGAAAAGCGGCTTGAACTCTGTTTTAAGCACAGGCTTAGGTGGATTGTCAGGCTCTCCGTTTTCAATAATATTTTTCATTATTTCAAGCTCTTTGACGGCTATGGCATAGTTTTTGTCAATATCCTCTATCTGAATATTTGCAATCAGGATTATTTTATTTTCCATATTATCAAAGGCGATAACCTTGTCAAAAAGCATAAGATCAACGTCCTTAAAGCTGCCGTCGTCATTTGCATCAAGCCTGAGGTTAGGCTCGCTGTATTTGATGTAGTCATAGCCGAAATAGCCGACAAGTCCACCCGTAAAGGTGGGGAGAAAATCAAGTCTTGGACTTTTGTGCTCATCAAGAATTTGCTTTATATAAGCCTTTGGGCTGTCGTGAAATTTCTTTACGCCGTATTCGTCAATCACGGTTACATCATAATTTTTACAGCTTACCTCTGCTTTGGGGTCAAAGCCTAAAAAGGTGTAACGTCCTGTTTCGTTCGTGTCCTCGACGGACTCAAGCATATAGCAATGCGAGCTGATTTTCTTCAGCTTTTTGAGCACTTCAATCGCTGTTATCTCAGCATTCATCTGAGTGCTTACGGGAACAGTTTTGAATGAAGCATAGCTTTCTTTAATTTCATCAAGTGTTGGTTTAGTAATCATAAAGTCATCTCCTACCCTTGCAAGATATATAGGCAAATAAAAAAGTCCTTAGTAATACAAACGTATTACCAAGGACGAAATTACATTCCGCGGTGCCACCTTGATTTATGGGACTCCCATACTCTTTGCAAGATACTATCATATCTCCGACCGTTAACGCAGGTCAACACGTTACGGGATACTCGGCAAATGCCTTTCACCGTACCCTCAGCGGTCCATTTAATAAGCCGTTTAATGCTCCATTTTCAGCAGTAGGAACTCTCTGTAATTGCGTATCTTATTTTTATCTCCGCCTCAACGGTTTGATATTAAGTTTAAATAATCATAGCATTAATTCTTTATTTTGTCAACAGTAATCTTGCAAAAGCATTTTCAACAGTTGAATTGAAAATTATATTTTCAAAATCCTTCGAGCTTTCATAATCTGCACTTGATTTCGGCGTTACAAAATAAAACGGTATATTCTTCTCACCGCATTTTTTCACAAATGCCTTAACGTCTTCGGGTGCAGTTGCTGAGTGGTACATCGTATGAAGCACCGTGTCAACGTTATCAAGATTATAATTGTTATAATCAATGCCGACATATGGTCTGATAACAAGAATATTTTTCCTGTTGAGTGTGGAATTTTTAACAGGCTCAAGCTGCTTGCCAACAGCGAAAAATTCGTCATTATCATCTGCGCTTACTGTCCTGACTGCCCGAAACAACTTATCATAACTGATATATACGCCAACTACCCTGTCGCAGATAAAATCAACTGCATTTTCAAAGTTTGGAATCGCATTTGAGGTAACGTCCTCAAGCGGCTTGTCTGACGCAACAAGGACAATCGTTTTATCATAAA
Organism: Eubacterium sp.; assembly: GCA_022511185.1. GTDB lineage: Bacteria > Bacillota > Clostridia > Oscillospirales > Acutalibacteraceae > Eubacterium_R. The sequence goes on along the minus strand of JAFLSA010000031.1, from coordinate 7,098 downwards.
AAATATTGCCGAGCAGTGCTCCTGTATACGCTAAGGTATCTGAGCCGTGAAGAATGATAACGCCGTCATATTTTTCAAAATCAACCGTGTTTAAATAATCAATAAGCTCCTGCCACAAATCAAGACTTATATTTTCTGACAATACTGAAAACGGTGACACGCAGTCAAAGGTAACGTTTTTACATTCAATATAATCAAGTATCTTAAATGGGTTGTCAAGGTGAATACTCTCGCCCTTAACTGAGGCAATCGTACCGCCCGTACCCACTACAAGAATTTTGTTCATAGCATCACCATTATCATTATATTAAACGACTCTTATAAATCTACAAAGGCTATTTTGTAAAAAAGGTAAGGAATGCCTTGTATGCCATATACGTGTCAATCTTGCTGACAATTTCATACGGCGAGTGCATTGAAAGAACAGGCACACCCACGTCGATAACGTCAACGTCAAGATTTGCGATATACATAGCGACTGTTCCGCCGCCGCCTGCATCAACCTTGCCAAGCTCACCGCTCTGCCACAAAACGCCGTTTGATTCAAGTAAATTCTTAACGAAGCTGACGTACTCGGCAGATGCGTCACTCGTACCGGCCTTGCCTCTTGCGCCTGTGAACTTTGTAACAACGACGCCCTCATTGATAAATGATGAGTTGTTCTTTTCAAACGGAGCCGGCCAAGTCGGGTCAAACGCAGCATTTACGTCGGCTGACAGGCACTTTGAATTTGAAAGGACATCTCTGCCCTCATAGCCCTCAAGGCGAGCAAGATCCTCAATGAAATATTTGAGATAGCTTGAATTTAAGCCTGTGTTGCCGTCTGAGCCTGTTTCCTCTTTATCGGTCAAAACTGTAATTGCGGTGTACTCAGGCGCTTCATTAAGAGCAAAAATTGCCTGCATTGCAGGGTATGAGCAGACGCGGTCATCGTGACCGTAGCCGCCGATAAGACTTCTGTCAAAGCCGATATCGTCAACAGTAAATGCCGGCACAAGCTCAAGCTCAGCAGAAAGGAAATCACGCTCAACAATGCCGTACTTTTCATAGAGAATATTGAGAATATTGAGCTTGATTTTTTCACTCTCCTTATCATCCTTGAACGGACGTGAGCCAATAACCACGTTAAGCTCCTCACCCCTGACAATCTCGTTTGCCTTTCTTGCCATCTGCTCTGCACCGAGATGAGGTAAGATATCCGTGATACAGAACTTGGGATCTGCAGGGTCTTCGCCAACCTTAACGTCAACGTAGCTTCCGTCGTTCTTACAAATTCTGCCGTGAAGTGAAAGCGGAATAGCCGTCCACTGATATTTCTTGATACCGCCGTAATAATGCGTCTTGAAGAAGCCGAGCGAGCCATCCTCATAAACAGGGCACTGCTTAAGGTCAATACGTGGGGAATCAATATGCGCCGCGCTGATACGCACGCCGTCTTTGATAGGACGAGTACCCTTAACACAGAGAATAATTGCCTTGCCCCTGTTAAAGCGGTAAACCTTTGCTCCTGCTTTCAGCTCACCGCCGAACTTATCAAATTCTGTAAAACCGTTTTCCTCAGCCAGCTCTAAGGCTGACTGCGCAAATTCTCTTTCAGTCTTATTTTCAAAAAGGAATTTTTTATATCCCTCGCAAAAATCATCACAAATTTTAAGCTCATCATCGCTCATAAAGTCAACGCCGTTTTCCTTTTTGTTGAAAAGCAGTTCTTTAAGCTCCTGTGCCTTACTTTTTTCACTCATAGTATTTCCTCCAATATATTATTGATTTGTGTTTGTATATCCTCTTTGTTGTTATAAATAACAAAATCGGAATTGTCTATATAGTATTCCTCATCAAGCTGGGCGTTGATTCTCTCCATTGCCTGCTCACGAGTTATGCCGTCACGAGCCATAATTCGCTCAAGCCTTGTTTCAAGCGGTGCAACAACGCTTATCACCTTGTAGCAGTCTGACTGCGCATTTGCCTCAAAAAGCTGCGGCGCATCCAAAACTGCCAACGGCTTTGCCGCTTTTTTGCAAAGTGAAATCACTTCGGGGTGAACAATTTGATTGAGTTTTTGCGTGTTTTCCTTTGACGAAAACGCAGCGTGTGCAAGCCTTTTTCTGTCAAGCAAACCGTCTACTAATATATCATTCCCGAATTCTTCTGCAAGTTTCTTTAAAAGTTCAGGGTTATTGTCATAAATTTTTTTGACAAATTTGTCGCTGTCAAGAATATTAAAGCCGAGCATTGAAAGGTACTGACCAACATATCCCTTGCCGGCACCCGTCTGCCCTGTTAACCCGATAAAAAACGGCTTTTTCAAATCAATTATTTTAAAGGCAGCGGCACGAATAAGCCTGTTGTAAACCGCCATGCCGACACCTGAGATGTTCGGTATTCTGGCATAGACCTTTTCTGCGCCCATTTCGTCAAGACGTCTGAGTGCATCAAACAGCTCCCTTGCCTGAGATAAATCATCATTTTCCATGCCGTACGTTATTTTTGGAACAGTAACGATATCGCCGTCAAAGCAAAGAGCGAAGGCATTTTCCCTTGAATTGACAAAATCCTCATACGTTTTTTTGTCGGCATCAACGATTATCACTTTGGCTTTAGGGGCATAGTGCTTGTATTTCATACCCGGAGATGAGGCAACATCATCACTTTTCATACCCTCTAAAACTGCACGGTCAATATCAACCTTGCCTATGACGGCTTCAATCATTTCCTGTGTTACTGCACCGGGACGGAGAATAACAGGGGTGTCTGTCGCAAGGGTGATGACAGTTGATTCAACACCGAATTTGCAATCGCCGCCGTCGATTATTGCGTCAATCTTACCGCTCATATCGTCGATAACGTATTTGGCTTTTGTTGGTGATGGCAATCCTGACGTGTTCGCACTCGGTGCGGCAATCGGGACACCTGCTGATTTAATCAGCCTTCTTGCAATCTCATTTTCAGGCATACGCACGGCAACCGTGTCAAGTCCGCCGCTGACAATGTTGCCTATTAAACCGCTTTTAGGAAGAATAATTGTGAGCGGTGCAGGAAAAAAAGCATCAATAAGCGCCTGCGCCTTTGGTGTAATTTCTTTGACCAAAGGGGCAATATCCGACTTTTCACTTACGTGAACGATTAGTGGATTATCACTGGGTCTACCCTTTGCGGCATAAATTTTTTTAACCGCATTTTCATCAAGAGCATTTGCGCCGAGGCCGTAGACCGTCTCAGTAGGAAAGGCAACAAGCCCGCCGCCGGCAAGGATTTTACCCGCAAGCTGGGTGTCATATTCACTTGTGGATAAAATCTTTGTTTCCATAAGTTCACCTTATATGCTCTCTGTTAAACGGGAATCATTGTTCTTTAATCATTTGTTCAAGCTCGTTCAACTTTTCATCAAACAAATCTTTATTGTTGTCTGCCTTATAGCTTTTTAGAGCATCGTTATAGCTTTTATATATATTTGAAGCTTTTACAAGGTTTTTAAAGCTTCCAAAAAACTTTTTAACATTAAAGAAGAAAGTTACTCCAAGTAATACCATAAGTACAGCAATACAAATAATAATATATGAACTATTGTCCATAAACTTAATTAGCAAAAACGCAAAAGCAACCGCAAGGGTCATATCAATCATAAACTGCACAACAAAATATTTGATATAATTTGATTTGAATTCTTTTGCGTATTTCTCAACAAATTCCTGAGTATTCATATTTATTCCTCACCCTGTGCCTTCAGCTTTTCGGCTGTATCGGCAGTAATCAGGGCATCAATCATTTCATCAAGATCGCCGTTTAAAAACTGCTCTAACTTATAAAGCGTAAGTCCGATTCTGTGGTCAGACACACGACCCTGCGGATAGTTATACGTTCTGATTCTTTCACTGCGGTCGCCTGTGCCGACCTGTGCTTTACGCTCGCCTGCAATCTCTGCATCGTGCTTTGCCTTTTCCTCTTCATAAAGGCGTGAACGCAAGACCTTTAATGCCTTTTCCTTGTTCTTATGCTGTGAACGTTCGTCCTGACACTCAACTACAGTACCTGTAGGGATATGCGTAATACGGATTGCGGAAGAAGTTTTATTGATATGCTGTCCGCCTGCACCTGAGGAACGGAAGGTATCAATCTGCAAGTCCTTTGGATTGATTTCAAAATCAACCTCCTCTGCCTCAGGCAAAACGGCAACCGTAGTCGTGGAGGTGTGAATTCTGCCCTGGCTTTCAGTTTCAGGCACACGCTGAACACGGTGAACGCCCGACTCAAACTTAAATCTTGAATAAGCGCCGTCACCCTCAACCGAAAAGCTGATTTCCTTATATCCGCCAAGTCCTGTTTCGTTTGCGTTTAAGACCTCTGTTTTATAACCCTTCGTCTCGGCATACATTGAATACATACGGAAAAGAACGCCTGCAAAAAGTGCACTTTCCTCACCGCCGGCACCGCCTCGGATTTCTATAATAACGTTCTTGTCATCATTAGGGTCACGGGGTAAAAGGAGGACTTTCAGCTCCTCTGCGATGCGCTCCATATCCTCCTTGCTCTGCTCAAATTCCTCTTTAACCATTTGTGCAAAGTCAGCGTCCATACCGCCCTCGTCAAGCATTAGCTTTGATTCCTCAAAGGTTTCTTCCGCCTTTTTATACTCTCTGAACTTTTCAACAACAGGGGTAAGGTGCTTAAGCTCCTTCATCAGCTTTGTATATTTTTCCTGATCTGAAACGATATCAGGATTGCACACAAGCTCGTTTACCTCTTCAAATCTTTTTTCTACTTCGGTAAGTTTATCTATCATACGTTTTCCTCTTTTTTACGTTTAATATTTTTCTCAGCCTTGATTCGAGGTATCATAACCTCGTGCCCACAGCCACAGCATTTGAGCTTATAATCAACGCCGAGGCGTGTAATTTCAAACTCCTTTGAGCCGCACGGATGTGGCTTTTTCATTATTACAATGTCGCCAAGCTCTAACTGCATAGTATCACCTGTATAAATAATAATCTAAATTATTATAACACTTGATTTGTATTTTTACAATATATAGAAATGTAAGTCGGCAGAATTTTCCTCTTATATGAATTATGAGCATTTTTCTCTCATATATTTAATTACACATAAAAAAGAGAGTGATGTTATGAAATTTTGCCCGGAGGGGAAAAATCAGGAATTATCAAAGCAGTTTGAATCCCTTGATGAATTAAAGGCGGCTATGATACAGGGAGAGATTCTGGAATCAAAGGTTCTTCTCTGTGACAGAGAGCATAATCTGCACGTTGATTTAGGTGCCGTGCGTGGTATCATACCGAGAGTTGAGGGGGCTGTGGGGATTGACGACGGCTCAGTGCGGGATATTGCACTTATCTCAAAGGTGAACAAAAGCGTTTGCTTCACTGTTCTCGGCTTTCAGCGGGATATATATGACAACAATCTTGCGATTTTGTCACGCCGTGCAGTTCAGCTCAGATGCCTGAATGAATATCTGAGCAAGCTGATTGTCGGCGACGTGATTGACGCCCGTGTGACACACCTTGAAAAATTCGGCGCATTTATTGACATAGGTGCAGGAATCAACGCACTTATCCCTATTGATATGCTGTCCGTGTCACGCATAACACATCCGAATGAAAGACTCACTGAGGGACAGAATATTAAGGTTATATTGAGAAAAAAAGAGCCTGATAAGCTGACCTTTTCGCTTAAAGAGCTGCTCGGAAGCTGGGAGGAAAACGCAAATAATTTTTCACCCGGTGAAACGGTAACGGGCGTTGTCAGAAGCATTGAGGATTACGGCGTTTTTGTTGAGCTTGCGCCGAATCTTGCAGGTCTTGCCGAGCCGCAGGAAAATCTGTTCATAGGTCAGCAGGTAGCTGTTTACATTAAATCGGTTATCCCGTCAAAAATGAAAATCAAGTTAGTTGTTGTTGAAGCGTTTAACGAAATTGCAAAGCCGACACCGCTGAAATACTACATAGAGAGCGAACATATCGACCGCTGGCAGTACTCACCAAAGGAAAGCCAGAAGCAGATTTATACCGAGTTTTAATAGTTATAAAAACACCAAAGACCGTCACAATGTGACGGTCTTGTTTGCGTTAATCTTTCATATATCTTATATCATTGCCGACTAAAATCAGTTGTTTATACTCGCCTGTTATTCTTGAGGTAATACGCTGGTCGTACTTTTCCTCAAGCTCGTCGAGTGTAAAGTTTGTTGAAATTATCGTAGGTAGCTTTGCGCTTATGCGTGAATTGATAATGTTATAAAGGCACGCAACAGTATATGCGCTCTTGAACTCCGTACCCAAGTCATCAAGGATAAGCAAATCGCAACCCAGCACTGCTCTTTCGTAATATCTTAAATCATCATCTCTGCCAAAATTTTCATTTTGCAGATCACTCAAAATATTCTGTGCCGTGCCGTAAACAACGCTGTAGCCCTTGTTAATAACAACGTTTGCGATTGCGAGGGAAAGGTGCGTTTTGCCGAGACCTGTACCGCCCATAAACATAATGTTTTTTGATGCGGTGTTGAAATTAACGGCATATTTTCTACAGCTGTTTTTGATTTTTTCTGCCTTATCTCTCGGAGAAATTCCGTTTTTCATAATCTCCTGAGGATAGTAGTTCACGTCAAAGGTGTCAAAGGTGCAGTCCTCAATCGGTGCAATTTTTGCAAGATTGCTTCGTTCGATATCCTTCAAAAGCTCCGTATGGCATTTGCATCGCCTGTTTTTGATAAAGCCTGTGTCACTGCAGGCAGGGCAGGTATACTGCACGTCAAGTGCATTTTCGCTGTAGCCGTTTTTCGTGAGTATCGCTTTTTTCTGCTCCTGCAGGGAAAGGCTCTCCTGCATAAGCTGTTCAATGTCCGCCTGCTTGTTCGTGCTGTAAAGAAAGACCTTTGAAATGTTAAGACCTATTTGTGCAAGCTTTTGCTGAATTGTTTCAAGCTCGGGTAATTTTTCGCTGATTTCGTCAAAACGCGCCTGTGCCTCAAGGTTTGCCCGCTCACGTCTGCGTTCAAGTGTTTGTATTGCCTGATTATAAACATCCTGTGAATAAGCCATTATTATATCTCCGTATTATCCATAGCCGCTTTTTTGATTTTTTCCA
>JAFLSA010000030.1 GCA_022511185.1 Eubacterium sp. | reverse complement strand
TTCTGTCCCACGCCTTGCCGAAATCACCGCTTCCCCAAGTCCACTGCTTTTTACCCGGTGAGATATGATGATCCGCAACGTGCAGAATACCGGCACCGATACGCTCGTCGTATCCGCCAACAAAATCGTAATCGCTCTTTGCTGCCATATATGATGTCGGAACAGGCAGATTTTTGTATTTTGAGATGTCAACACCTTTTGAATAATCCACTTTGTAATATGTTCCTGTTGCAATAGGGAAGGTGGAAACATCACGCTTGCCGTGGTCCATAACAGCGGTAACGTCAGGCGGGAATATACTTCGGTAATGTTCATTGACGGCAACAGCAGGGTTTGCCCACCATAAGAACGTCTGCTTTGTATTTGTCCTGTTGAAAAGGTGATTTTTAAGCTCTAAATATGCTTTGTCGGGGTAAAGGGTAAATTCCGTTTCGCCTTTTGTATGAAACATATTTTCAATTTCGCTCACAACAACCGTTGCACTGCCATCCTCATTTTCTCGGTATGTGTAATTTACTTCATCAAATGTGCTTGGTCTGTGGTGCTGAGGCCAGTTGAATTCAATACCGCCGGATATCCACGGACCTGCAAGACCGACAAGCGCAGGCTTGATGACGCGGTTGTAGTACACGAAATCGTAGTTGCGTGTCTTGTCGTAGGCTCGCTGAACTCTGCCGCCAAGCTCGGGCAGAATCATAATTTTCAGATAATCGTTTTCAAGGAACACAGCCTTGTACTGCTTGTCAATTTTATTATCGCTGATTTTATCTATTACCGGGTGAGGATATACCTTACCGCTGCTGCCCTGATACACCCTTTTTTCAAGAAAAAGCGGATTTTTATCAGGTTTGCCCGCCTCATAAGTAGGAATGACAACCGTTTCCTCCCAGACCTGAACTTTAGAAATATTACTCATAACCGGCACTCCCTGTTTGACATTATTTCAACTTTATTGTAATATGTTTTTTGGAGGATTTGTTTTGATTTTATATCAAAAAATTTAGAAATCCTATTTTAATATTATGGAGCTTATAGGAAACGGGCTTAACAAAGGCTCGCATATGTATTTTTACACCGCATCACAGACGGCGAAAAGGCTGTTATATTACCCGATAGCTACAGGAGAATTTTATTGCAACAGTGAGTATAACGTTGTAAGGACAAGGTATGACAGTGTGCTGGTTATTTTCGTGCTTAGCGGTGCCATTACCTTAATTCAAAGCGGTGTTGAGTTTACAGCTAATGAAGGTGAATTGTTGCTCGTTGACTGCTACAGAGAACACCGCTATTTCTGCACAGACAGTGCTCATACACTATGGGTACATTTTGACGGCAATAATTCACGCAAGTGGTTTGATGTAATCAACTCTCAGCATACACAGAAAATAAAATGCAATCGTCGAGCAGGGGAGTGCATTTCAAATATAATCAGATTTATTAAGTTAAACGAGAGCGAATACGATATTTCAAATGAGCTTTACTCGCTTATCTGCACTATAAGTAAGGGTAATGCTTCGGGAAATGAAAGCGCAAAAACAAGCGAAATAGATGAGGCGAAGGTTTTTATAAATTCAAGTTTTAACAAGGATATTTCCGTTAATGAAATCGCAGGCAAAGTGCATATGAGCGCATCGTATTTTTCAAAAATATTCAAGGAAGCAACAGGCTTTTCGCCATATGATTATCTTCTTGCCGTGCGCCTTGATAAGGCAAAAGAAATGCTTCAAAGGACGGATGATTCTATACAAAATATCGCTTATAAAACAGGCTTCAACAGCACTTCAAATTTTATTTACTTTTTCAAAAATGCAACGGGCATCTCTCCGCTGAAATTCAGAAATATTAAGTTTTAATACCAAAATCCGCATCTGAATGGCAGACGAGGTGTTTGAACACAACAGAAAAACGCCATCTTTAAAGAGCAAAATAAAATGAGGCAAGGAAAAATTCCTTGCCTTTATCTTTTGTTATTTCAATACTAACTGTGGCAGCATTACAGCCAAAACACTCAATATTATACTTGCAAATACATATATCAAAGCAGTTATGACAGATCCGTTTTTTATCAATTCTGCTGTTTCAAGGGAGAATGTAGAAAAGGTTGTAAAACCACCGCATATTCCAACTTTTAAAAAGAGTAACAATTTCGGATCAATGTTTTCATTTTTTGATACAGCAAAAGCTATACAGCCAATTGCAAATGCACCCACAATATTTATAATAAATGTATTAACCGGAAATGATTCAGGGTTCTTAATTGATATCAAACTTATCAAATATCTTAAAACTGCACCGATAAATCCGCCCAAACCGACTAACAAACAATTTAACATTTTTTCAACCCCAAGACAAAATTTTCAACTAATATTATATCATATAAAATTATGATTTCAATATAGCTTATTTTTCAAAAGTCTTTTACTGTTTCGGCGCCAGCCGCTCTCGTTCGGTTTCAAAATCGCAGATTTAGGTGCTATGAAAATCTCAACAATATAGAAAAAAGATATTTTGTATTAGCAAAATCAAAGATTTTGAATGGGTCCCGAGAACCTTGTTATTCGATACGATCATATTAAAGAAAAAACAGCAAACCCGAGGTTTGCTGTTTTTCCTTTGTCTGTGAATAGCATTTTTGATAGTACCATCAATTTTGTGCTGTTCTTCATATTAAACTTGTTCTCTGTCTACAATATTAACCTGATTTGAATATGCCGTTTTCAAATTACCGTCGGCATCATAATATGTCACATAACCTCTTGCTGCCCAGTTATACGTTGATGTGAGCTTATTCATATTTACAATATAAATATCCTCAATTTCATCTGTATTAAATCGACCTGCAAGCATTTTGTTATTAAGCAGCAATTCAAATTTTGTCGGATCAAACTCGCTTGCCTTTTTATAATAAAATGCAATACCAACTGATTCAATTTTGCAGTCATCAGGTATGCCTGCGGCCATTACAAACGAGCCTACATTTGCTTCTGCGTCAAGTTTGTAATACAAATCAAGTGCAGGTATGCCGTTTTCAGGCTCACGAGGAGTTGGTAATGACGTGTCATCCTCATCATATTCAGGAGTTATGAACACACTTTCTCCCGTTCGAAGCTTTGAGAGAACTTCAGCATTATTATATACCCATCTGCCGTTGCTGTAGCCGTACTTGTAAGGAACCTCAGGCAACAAATCATCAATGCTTGTTATGTTGTTCCATTCATCAATAGTTTTAGTAATTGATGCTTGTACCCAATTACTGTACGTGGTAAACGTGAGCGTTGCAGACTGTTCTTTAACAAACACAGCTTTTAAATTAGTGTTTGTTGTAATTTTAAAGCTGTAAGTGTTCTCTTTACTGAAATACAAATTATTAGTTACATCATACCAGCCGACAAACTCATATCCTTCATCTGCAGTTGCAGTCAACGTAACTTCAGTACCGAACAAAAGTGAATATTTATTTTCACTATACGTATTTCCGCCATACTGTACTTCAAAGCGTCCGTTTTCAGAAATAACGGTGAAATTGAAATATGGCACTAAATCATATATTGCTTCAAGAATTTCTTTTACCGCATCATCAACTTCCTGCTGGGTTTTTACTGAATTCAGTAACTCTTTCTTGCTCTCAACAATTTCACGAAGATTATTAAATGATTCCTCTGAATAATCGGCAGAATCAAACTCATCCGCTTTGTCAATTGCAGCCTGCAGGGCATCTGTGTCTGCTAAACGAACGGTAGCAGCAATGCTATAAGCAAGGGCGTTTCTGCCCTTTTCGGTCACTGTGTAGCTTGCAAGCTTTTTCAGTGAATTTGAATCAAAACGCTTTATATCAGAAGTATCAATAGCATCATACAGTCCGTCAGCACCGTCAACATACCATGCGGCAATTTCACTTGCTTCAGTCCATTTAGCAGGGTCACTCAGGCGCACATCATAGTCAACGTTTCCTATTTGTGAAATAGCAACAATATCATTGCCCATAGTTTCTGCTACATTGCCATAGACACGTGCGTTATCGCCTATTTCAAGCTCCTGTGTACCTGTTCCCCAAAGATAAATTCCGCCGCCGTTGCCGCTTCTGTCAGCATCTGTCTTAACAGCTTTATTTCCTGTTATCACACCGTCATTAACAGTTATCCACCTGCCTGATATTGCACCGTTTGCCGCTGTGTTATTGCGGATGTTACCGCCGTTTATAATCAGATGAGCTGCGGCGTTTCCTGTCATAGCAATAGCTGAGCCGTTGCCGGTCACGTTATTGCCCCCAATGTTGCCGCCGTTAATTGTCAGCGTATCATTGATAGTCGAACTGCTGAAATAAATTCCTCCGCCGGCATTGCCTGATAAGGTGACTGTTTTGCCTGTTCCGCCGGTAATAGCACCTGTCTTTTCAGGGCTGCTGTCATTGATTGTTACATTGAAGCCGTAATTTGCACCGCCTGTTCCGCCGGATTCAAAACACATTACAGGACCGCCAACACCCGTTACAGTGTGACCATTCAAATCAATAGTCAAATTATAGTTATAGTCAATTGCTTTTCTTTTCCACGTTTTGCTTACAGATTCATTCACATCAGCAAGCAGGGTAACAGTTTGTGCCTCATGGCTTCCTGATATAATCAGGTTGTGAGCCGCATCTATGGCTTCCTGTAAGGTAGAGTACTCCGTTTTTGTGCTTTCAAGACGAGCTACCGCAGAGTTCACAGCATATGGGCGGATACTGAATTTTTTGACAGAAGAAGGTGCGAGAATTTCTTCGATACCTTCATATACGCTATGAGTATTTATCTTATCGGATTTTTCATCAGTAATATTGTCATCAGATGCAGATTGTTCTGCCTTATCTATAGTATCAGAAACAACAAGAGTCTCGTACTGTACTTCACCATAAGGTGCGGGGATATTCTCCGACTCACGTGTCATAGAGGTAATATATTCCTCTGACAAAACAGCTTTTGTCTCTGCTTGCTCAGCAGCATTGCTCTCGCTGTCATACTGATACTGAGCCACTACAGGCCATACATCTTCGCCGAAATCGGTGTTTGACATAACTCTTAATGTTTTCGGGTCAATAAGCTGCACCTTTGCTTTATTGCCTTTAATACGGCTGGTGAGTACAAGATAACCGGTTTTTTGATCGTACTCCATAGATGCAGTGGCGCTCCTGTTGCACGCAGAAACACCTGTTAGGTCGATACCGGGTACCACACCGAGAAGCTCAAAGCTTGAAGACATTGGGTATACTACATCATAAAGTGAACCATCCTCCGACATAATGTAGTAGTGATAATTCATTCCCGTACTGTCATTCACTTCGCCAACGTACGCAACGGTCGCTGCAGGAGAACTGAAATTCAGAGCTGTTCCTATATATCTGGCGGTTTTTTCATTATACACTCCCAGTCTTTTGCCGCTATCCGTAATACCTATTACATCTTTAAAAGTTGATATCGTGTTTTTGGGCGCCTGTGTTGCATCCGACCAAAGAAAATCCAAGTAGGAGAATATCGCACCTTGCTCTACCTTTAAAGTCTCTGGTTCAATAGTATACAGCCAACTGCCGTCGTGAGCATAGATTGTTCCGTTTGAAAGTCCTCCGCTATATAACGGATATGATATGGCATCACTCTTCTTCTCCCATTTCTGAGGAGCGGATACATTATAATCAGCCCAGTAGCCCTCTTTATTATTCTTATAAATCAGCGCCGACATCTGTATGTCAGGGATTTCATCTACAGTGATATCACAACTGTCGTTGACAGACGGATTTGCCACTGAAGTTACTGTTACGGTTGCCTTACCAACGCCTACTGCCGTGGCGATACCGTCCTTTACGGTAATAACTTTGTCATTTGTAGTTGACCATACGACCGCTTGATCCTCAGCTGTCCAAGGAGTGATGATTGGTTTCAAGTCCTCATACCCTGTGACAAACATCTCTAATGTCTCAGGCAGAATATCAAGTCTCTCAATTTGCTCAGTAGGAGTAAGGGTATCGTCTGCGTCGTCCTCTGTCGGCACTACAAACAGACCTCTTACAGCGTAATAGATTCGGCTATCGGTACTGTGCCTGGTATTCGCATACTCTGCCTTTCTGCTCTCCATATCAATTTTAAGCAAGCGGTTAGATGAATAATAGCTATTGTTTTCATAGGATTCAGCGAGGTACAAAACCTTTTCTTGCGGATGGTATACCATAGAACCGAATCTGTCATGAACCGCCACGCCTGTAAAGGCTGTTCCTGTCAGGGTTAGCTGATGCTCATTCACCTGCTCCAGAGTCCATTTCAAAAATTGAGAGGAAGCAGTATCATAGTATGTTGTGCCGTAAAAGTTTCCTTCCCCGTCAATAGCCATAGAGGTAATGCTTGCCGCCGCACCGCTTAGATTAGAAACGGTGATTTGAGCCACTTTTTCGGCATAGCCGTTTCTTGGATTAATGCTCCACAAATTATTCCCACTTGTGAGAGCATAGAGCATATGATTTTTTATATTATAGGATAGCGCATATACCGAGTGGAGCCTGAATCGTTCCAAATCAACAAGCTCGGTCATATTGTCAATCTCATTTGCAGGAGAAGTGTATAGCTTGCTGCCGATTACCTGGTAAATATATCCGTCAACGTAGGCAGCGGCAGTAACTGTATCTCCGCCGTGATGAGCAACAGCTTCAATTCCATATGCCACAGTTGAAGTGGCATAGACATCATTTTGGTCGATGGCTACCCATGTCTTATTATAGATGTTTCTGCCGTCGTGGATATAGCCACCGAGTTTGCCTTTTAAATCAGGATACTCTGCGCCGTAGTTATAAATTCTTGTATCTGTATTAGCTGCGTAATCGCCTACAAGGACCATACAGTTAGGCCCTATATTCTTTCCCTGCAGGTCAAAGGTGTAGGTTACGGTACCGTTTTTCTCAGCATTTGGAATATAATCTGCATACACCACTGAACCGCTGCGGTTTGAAATGCACATATAGGCAATGTACTGATCATCCTTTGCTGTGACAGTGAGATTGCCGTTATCCTCTTTTTTAATTTCAAGAATTTCAGGCTTAGTATCGTCAATATTTAAAGTGGTAGACAAATAAGCGCCTTCACCCAGTCTTTTGCTTTTTATCAAAGCCTCCATTTCTGCTGCATCAATGTCACCATTGGTTTCATAGTACTCAGGCACAGCAACCAGCTTGACCTTGAACACATCTCCGTCCTTTAGTCCCATAGATGCAGGCGTACGATTAAAGCTGATATAATTAGAAATCGTGCTCCAGTTTGTTCTGTAACAAAAAGCACCAGAAATTTGCGTCCTGATATTGCCTATACCGATAAAGGTATCGTCTTCTTTGGTGAGGAATATTCCGGCAGCAGCAGGATTACGAATCAGTGTAGTTGTATATCCGCTGATAATATCAGTGCTTCGCATTGCACCGCGACCTTCAGGAAACTTGGATTCAACACCATAAGGGTTACCGGTGTAGATACGGCTTTCTCCTGTGTCAGGATTCGTTATATTTAAGTAATTTGTGTCCGCGATGTTGACATATGAGTTGACATATGAGTGTTTAAAGACATAGGACATAGTATTGTCGCCATAGAGCATACCGGTATAACTTGAATGGTCGTACATTGAAGCACTGCTCCAGTTACCGTAGAATCCGATGATAGGGATAGAATAATCTACGTCTTTAACGTCTTCTTCGTCAGCAACTCCCTTGATGAAGGTATAGCCTTCAACATAAGCACCGCTGGGGTAGGAATCATCAAGCTCTTTCTTTTGCTTTTCGGTTAATTCAAACTTGACACTGACATTTACTTCACCATTAGCTTTAACTGTAATTGGCGTGTTTGCAGAGACTGACTTATTATCAACTGTATATGTAATATCAGCAGATAATTGTGTTGTGAGCTTATCAAGAAGGTTAGCCTTTTCTCCGTTTGACAGAGTCTCGTTTTTCTTTATTCCCTGTGTGAACAGCTCAGTAGAGAGAGTATACTGATTCTCTTTGCCGCTGAAATTTTTAATCGTGAAGCTGTAGCTGTAGCTGCCGATTCGGTCAGTGTCGTCGCCAAGCTCGACTTTGACCTTACCGTCGGCATAATCACCAGTAGCCTCCTCATCCATTACAATCAGTGCCTGGGCATTGAGCGCACGCTGAATATTAGCAAGACCTGAACCCTGCTGGATAACCGGATAGTAATATTTGTTTTCTGCAGTCCTCATAGGAACAGCAGTGGACATCAGCAGATTCTGTGTTAAAAAACGTGTGGTGTAATCGGCCTTTGTCAGCTTAGCGTCCTGTATGTACTGACCCATAACACCGGCCATACCTGAAATCTGTGGAGCTGCCATAGAGGTGCCGGATAAGGTCTCATAGTCTTTACCGCCGACCGGCATACCATTTACCGAAAGGATATATCCGCCCGGTGCAGATATCTCAGGCGTAAGTGTGAGACTTCCGGGAACACCGAAGGAGCTGAAAAAGCTCATAGTATAGTAGCTGTCCTTTTCAGCAGAAGCTGTATTCTCACTGAACGTCAGAGTACCCTGATAATATTGAATTGTATCGTCAGCGTCTGTAACAGCCTTGGCAGCACTTTTCAGAAACGCACCGTCAGGCTTTGTCACTGTAAGCACTGGCTTGTTGTAACTGTAAGCAGAAAGGTCAGGATCAAGTGTGCCTGTCTCGTTATTTACAATGATAACCGCACTTGCACCAGCTTTAACGGCATTGTTAGCCATGGTTGATAAAGGAATACCGCCACCACGCTGACAGACCAAGATTTTACCCTTTACAACTTCGCCAAGTGCATCTAACGCTTCCTGATTTGCCAAAGCGTCTCCCGGCAGATAGATATAGGTCTGCTGACCGTCAAAGTCGGTAATAGAATCAGAATTAGGAAGGTTGAAGTAGATTCGACTTCCATTCACTGTGATATAATTTTCCGGCGTATTATAATTATCCACAGAAGCGACTGATAATGAAGAACTGTAAGATCCGGGACTGCCGGCTGTGTACATATTCACATCCTCTGCAAGCAGATATCCATTAATCTGACCCTGGTCAGCCCATGCAGCACTATTGCCTGCCGACGCTACGCAAACCGTGCCGCTTGCTACGAGACTTTCAAGAATATCAGTGTATACAGTTGCCCGTCTAAAGCCGGCAGTGCCGGTACCTAAAGAAAGATTGACAGTGTCAGCACCAAGCAGAATTGCATCCTCGATTGCTACCATAAAATCTGATTCATAAGCGCCGCCTAACGCATTGAACACTCTCAATGTAAGAATCTGGGCATCGGGAGCAATACCACGAACACCTACTGCTTCCATAGCATCCACATACCCACTCTCAGCCGTATCGGAAGGAATGTATGCATTTGCCGCAGCAATTCCTGCCACATGAGAACCGTGTTCATTGTCTTTAGCTTCACCGTGATGATCCACTTTAGTAGTTTTGGAATTATAATTATAGGCAAAGGGGAGTTTGCTTGAGAGATAGAGGTCTTTTGCAGTTATCCCATTGTCAGCGACATTAAGCTCATCAAAAACGCCTGCAATCGTTTCCTCAGTCATTAAATCAAGGTCATCAATATTGATAAGTCCCTTTTCTTCTGATTGATGAAGAGAATATTCAAATGCGCCTGCATCAAAGGACTGATGATCGGTATCAATTCCGGTATCAATAACGGCAATTCGACTGCCTGCTCCTGTGTAACCGGTAGCGTAAGCAAGAGAAGCACCGCTCATAGATGAGGAGCCAACCATATTTGGAGAGGCAGTTTCATCAGTCTCTATAACGTCCGGATAATAAACTGTTTCTACAAACACGTCCTCAACGCCGTCCATAGCTTCAATTTCGTCCATTTTTCCGTATTCCACATTTGCGGAAATGACGTTTGCAGCAAGCGTTAAATTCCACACAACATCAAGCTCTTCTCCGTCAAGAGCATATGTTTCGATGTTATCAACCACGATTTCCTGTGTTCGCTTCAAATAGTCACGATAGGACATAGCATCATCATTTTTAGCGATATTATTTAAATCATATTGAGCGGCGATAGTAGGTTCATCTTCAAGCACGATAGAAACTCTGACTATTTCATCGTCGTCATAACTTTCCTCTTCGTTTTCTAAAGGAATATCGGGAGTGAAATCCGACAAAGAAGAATCGCTGCTATTATCCAAAGCAAATGCCTCAATAAACGGCACTTGCATTCCAAATAGCATAACTATAGCTAAAATTATTGATGTAATTCGTGTAAGTGTCTGACGCTTTTTCATATTACTTTCTCCTTGTTTTATTACTTATAAAATTGATAATTTTCTACTCGTAATATGTTATATATGAATTATAGCATAGCAGCAAATTATTATCAAGCGGACAAGTCAATAAAAAAGCAGGGAACGAGCGATGCGATGCTGCATTCTTTGCAGACAAGGATGTTTTCGTTATCGGCGGCGGTGATACCGCCGTTGCAGACGGAGAAAAAGTCGCTACAAGTGCCATAAAATACATAAATATGTAAAAGGCTCAAAGCGCCAAAACGGGCGAGAACTCAATGTTCTCGCCCGTGTTCATAACATTTATTATATGATACAAAACACACCGAAGCTATATAGTCATTATCTTGGATAAATTTACGCTCGACATGATTTCGGCGCGCTGATACGCCTTTTCGGCAGTCTGATTTATAATTTTGCGTATTCCTTTATGTAATATTCAATTGGCACTTCGCACTTAATACCATCGGACATCTGCTTTGCTGGTGAAAACAAGTGATAAGCTCTGTGGTAAAGCGGAGCAAGAAAATGCTCCTCGTTGTATCCCCGTTCCTTTAGTCCGTCAGCAGATAAGTCAATAATTTGATAGAGAAGCTTTTTAAGCTTTTCTTCATCAACAAAATCAGGGAAGCTTCCAATGTTAAACTGTTCTCGCAGTTCTTTGGAGGTTAAACCCCTGTTGAATATGACAGTATCGTTGTCCAGTATCTCTTTAAGCTCATTGACTTTGCCTATAAGTCCTGCATGAAAGGCAGGAGAAGTCATAATTTCGCTGACAGGCTGTGAGCATACACTGCGAAATTCCACTGTTCCGCGGAAGGTTAAATCTTCAAATTTAAAGGAACGCAGGTATTCTAAATCTTCAGGCTGAGGTTTAAAGGTTATACTTTCATATTCCTTGCCGTTCCAATATTCGCCCGTTATACTGTCACTGCCAAAATATTCGTCAAGCGGAGTCGGCGCAAAGTTAATATACTTTTCATTTCTCTTGGTGCAGTACAGGCTCATTTTTTCTATGTAGGAAATCACATCATCGGTATCATTCAGCTCACAATCGTAGCCGTCAACATTCCTTGGATTCAGTCCGTGAAGACTTTTTTTCCAGAGGAAATCCCTTGAACACAGCATATTTTCAAGCGGAGAGTTAGCAAAAATAATACTCTTAATTGCTTCAAGTCTGTTAAAGGTGTTGATAACCTTGCAAATATCCTTTTCCTCCACATCAAGCTGAACCTGGTTGGCGGCGGAAAACAACCCGAATTCGGGATAATGGTGGAAGCCGTCTGAGTATTTTTTATAACTATTCAGATGATGAAAAAGCATACGATAGCGCTCATTCTCAATAGGGATATTATTGTTGTACCTTCTGTACGGATTTATTCCCATTCCTGTTAAGGTGTGATTATACGGTGCAAGAAAGCTCTGAATAAACGCATAGTATTCCTTAAAGCGTGTGTAAATAATATTCAGGTCACTGATTTTACCAAAGGACAGCTCAAGTGTATTATATGAGCAGTCAAATGATAAATCGTCGCCGTTTTCACTTTTCAGCGCTGAATAAATGTTGCCGTCATCGTCAAGCATGATTTTGTCAAAATCAAAATGACTTACAAATGTCTCGGAAAGCGCGTGGACAACATCAAAATCCACCGCAGCTTTGTTGAGGTTTACAATCGGCAGTTCAAATTCCGCACCGACATAATCCTTTGCTTTTCGCTGTGTCGGTACAATATATTTTTGATAAATCGCATTTCTGATTTCGTTTCTATTTTTATTTCTGGCCATATTATAAGCTAAACTCCATATCATTGCCGATAAGGCTGATGGATTCAATGTATTCGTGTTCGTGGTTGTGTCCGGTGTAAATCAGTTCACCGTTTTTATATACAAGGGGAGTGCAGAGAGGAAGCTCCTCCCAGCCACTATCTTCAAAAGGTACCGTTGCAAAGACAGCAGTGCCATGCTCTTTTTTCAGATAAAGCGTGCCCTTCATATTTGTGTGTACATAATATTGCTCGCCGTCAAATAGAATTAAGTTAACCTTGTTCCTTTTGGTAATAGAAGCAATGGCAGTGTCGATGATTTCGCATCGCTCTCCTGACGAAAGGGGTGCACCGTTTTGTTCGGTCGCCTCATTGATTTTGTCAATGAAGTACATCAGTATTCGTTCACTGTCGGTGTTGCCCTGCTGCAGCTCGTTATATTTCAGCAAAGTCATACCGCTGAAAATTGTTCCGTTGTGTGCCAGAACCCAAAGTCTGCCATTGTTATCTGTTCTTACGAAAGGATGGCAATTGACTTTGTCCAGCGTACCGACTGTTGCCAGCCTGATGTGACCGATGAGGCTGTTTTGAGGCGTCAGATTTTGAATGATATTTTCAATAATTTTGCTTTCCGAAGCGCAGACAGGCTCGGTATAGATATTCAGTTTTTCGTTTTGATAAGTTGCCAGTCCCCAACCGTGAGGATGTCGGATACTGTGAGAGTAAAACTCTGTCAGATACCCTCTTAAATCCCGCTCACGTGCGGAAGTAAAACCGAATAATTCGCACATTTGTTGTTTGCTCCTAATCGAACATTCCTGTAGATAAATATCTTTCTCCTGTATCGGGAAGTAATACTACAATTGTCTTGCCTTCGTTTTCTTTGCGCTTTGCCACCTTTAAAGCAGCCCAGAGTGCTGCGCCCGAGGAGATACCAACCAAGGCGCCCTCCGCTTTTGCAAAGGAATTGCTCGTTTGCATTGCATCCTCGTTAGTGACAGTAATGATCTCGTCAAACACCTCTGTGTTGAGCGTGTCGGGAATAAAGCCTGCACCGATTCCCTGAATTCTGTGCGGACCTGCTTTGCCCTTTGAAATAACAGGAGAGGTGAACGGCTCAATGCCGATAATCTTAATATCGGGATTTTTGGATTTGAGGTATTCTCCGACGCCGCTGATAGTACCGCCTGTGCCGATTCCTGCAATAAAAATGTCAACTGTACCGTCTGTATCATTCCATATTTCAGGACCTGTTGTGCTTCTGTGTGCCGCAGGATTAGCGGTATTTGTGAACTGTGAAGGGATAAAACTGTTTTCTATACTTGCAGCAAGCTCATTTGCTTTGGCAATAGCACCGCGCATACCCTCGTTTGCAGGCGTTAAAACCACCTCAGCGCCGTAAGCTTTAAGAAGCGTACGCCTTTCAATGCTCATTGATTCCGGCATCGTAAGGATTAATTTGTATCCTCTTGACGCCGCAACGCTGGCAAGCCCGATACCTGTGTTTCCGCTTGTCGGCTCAATAATCGTTGAGCCTGCAGTAAGGTTGCCCTTCTGCTGGGCATCATCAAGCATTGCCTTTGCAATTCTGTCCTTTACAGAGCCAGCCGGATTAAAAAATTCAAGCTTTGCGAGTATTGTTGCAACAACCTCCTCACCGTCTGTAAATCTGCTCAGTTCGAGTAACGGTGTCTTTCCAATCAATTCCGAAATGCTTTTGAAGGTGTTCATAGTTTTTTCTCCGAAATGTTGACAAATTTGTGTTTCAATGATATATTTTCAGTGACAAATTACCGATAAACATATTTAACCTATCTGTTAAGTAGGCATACTTTACGATATCATATCATAAATGTACATATCTGTCAATAAAAAATATATTTTGAAGTGCTGTCGCAGGAGAGGTAATAAAAGTTTTACTATGATAAAAGAAGAAATATCCGTAAGTGAATTGAATAATCTTGACAATTATTTAATCATTGATATCCGTGATGAAATTGCGTTTGAATACGGCAGTATCGACGGTGCTGTTAATATTCCGCAAAAGGATATTATGGAGCGTTTAGATATTGTCAATAAAGATAAGCTGCTGGTGATTATGTGCAAAAGCGGCATTATAAGCGATACAGTTGCCGAGCAGTTAAGAGAGCTTGGCTACAATGCCGTAAATCTTAAAGAAGGCTACTATGGCTATATGCTGCAAAACCTTACCGCTGATTTGAGCAAAGCAAAAGAAGTGGAGCGCAGTATCAATAAAAAGTTTCATAAGCAAATCTGGAGTCGCTTTACCGCCGCCATTAACGATTATGAGCTGGTGCAGGAGGGCGACAGAATAGCAGTATGCATTTCAGGCGGCAAGGATAGTATGCTGATGGCAAAGCTCTTTCAGGAACTGAAACGGCATAACAAATATCCGTTTGATGTGGTTTATCTTGTGATGGATCCCGGTTACAGCCCTGAAAACAGAGAGATTATTGAACGCAATGCGAGACAGCTCGGTATTCCGATTACCGTATTTGAAACGAATATTTTTGAAAGCGTTTTGCATATCGAAAAATCGCCCTGCTATATCTGTGCAAGAATGAGGAGGGGTCATCTTTACAATAAAGCAAAGGAGCTCGGATGCAATAAAATTGCGCTTGGTCATCATTTTGACGACGTTATTGAAACAACACTGATGGGTATGCTCTACAGCGGACAGCTTCAGGCAATGCTTCCAAAGCTCCATAGCACGAATTTTGAGGGTATGGAGTTAATAAGACCAATGTATATGATTCAGGAAAAAGATATTAAGCATTGGCGTGATTATAACGACCTGCATTTTTTACAGTGTGCGTGCAAGTTTACGGACACTTGCACCTCTTGCAATCCCGATAACGCTTCGAAAAGGCAGGAAACAAAAAGGTTGATTGAACACCTTGAAAAAACAAATCCGCAGATAAAAAACAATATTTTCAGAAGTATTCACAATGTGAATTTAGACACGCTTCTCGGCTATAAAACAGGTGGAGTAAAGCATTCATTTCTTGAAGATTTCTGAAAAATTTGAAAAGCCTATAACAGAAAAGAGAATATTTTTCAAAACTCAGGGAGCGAGCAATCGTTTCCTGTTTTTTGTTAGTTAAAAATGCAATCTAATTTGCTTCGTAAAATATTACAAATTGTTACAAAATCCTTAAAAGTGATATTGATTTTTCAAGATGATTGTGTTATTATTAAAATAATTATACTACTATTAAAATAATAATAAGTGTAATTATATATATTTTAGATAAAATTTACAATTTTTGGCATTTAGTTAAATGAACTTAGCAAATAATGCCGAAAAAATTGAGGAGAGAATAAATAGTGAAAAGCAATAAGAGCACTAAGCATTTGCCTAAAACTGAATATTTGCGTCGGTTAATCACGATGCTTTTGTGCCTGAGTTTAATATTATCCGTGTTCAGCGGTATCAACATTCCTGTAATTCAGGCATCTGATACTGCGAAAACGCAAACTCGTCAGGAGATAAAAGCACATCTTATGGATATGATCCGTAATGAGGATTGGGATCCATATTCGGCAGATATGACCATTGAGGAATTCTATGCGCTTATGGAGCTGTTTGATGAAGGAAAATTGCCCTTGCAGTCTACATCCACAGTTGCGAGCCGTGGTCTTGGAGCTCCGGTAGCTGATGAGCCGGGTATTGAAGAACCGTCTGCCACTGCAGATGGAAAATATATCCCACGTACAAAGTTCTTGTTTGGCGGACTCAGTAACTATGAAAGGCGTGAAGGGTCGGAGGATAGCGAGTCTCCGCTTGATTATGACAATACTGACGGTGCGCCTGATGACCTCGAAAACTATCCCGGTGGTCTTGACCCTTATAACTCAGGTTATATGCGCCCTCCGACATCTTGGAGCGGTGTAGAAGTAACGGATACGAAAACAAACCGTGTAGTTCTCGTATCGGAAGATGCGAACGCCAATGATCCGACTGTTGCAGGAAACGTAATCCAAAGCCTGTTTGCAAACTACACAGGTTACTATGTAAAGCAGGTCACTATCGACGGTGCAAATATCAACGTTTTAGGTGTAATTGACTTGGGCGATAGGTACATTTACTACTATCTTTCAGCTGAAGGGCAAAACACACAGGTCAGTACTACAACTCTGCCCGATGAAGCAAAGTTCATCATCGAATACGTACCCGTCGAGCATCAGATTAGCTATAAGGTTAAATTGGATAACGGCACAGAGGTCACCAATGAAGTGCCGAACGGAGTTGTCTTTTACGGTTTCAACAGTCCTACAAAAGTTAGTTGGGTAGACAGCATATTTGGCTCTTCCCCTCCTAACACAACCACCGATGGCGCATATTCCTTTGACGTTGTTGTGCCCTACGGCTATGAACTGCAGATATTCATTAGTATAGATATGACGGTGGATATACCGTATGCAAGAGAAACGAACAATCAGTCCTTCCATGTTGAGATTGATCACACCGGAACAAAAGAAAATGTACGTAAATCGTGGCTCGATGCATATACTGATTATTTGAAGGCAGAGGGCTTTATTACAGATGATGTTAATAATCATATCATAGAAACATCGGACTCGAACGGTAATATCACTTTGAAATGGGCAGATGAGACTGACCCCAATAAAGATGCTCACAACAGTATTCTTGCAAGAATGGCGGAGCGTATAAACGACTTCTCACCCCACAATAACGGTTTCCCTCTCGGAACGTATCCTGACTACACCGAAAAAGGAGAGGGCGGCTTTAAAATACTTCCAAACAGCAGTAACAGCCCTACTGAGCATACGATGCGTGAAACCTTCTACAACCACCTTGTAAAGGCAGACCGTACTATTACTGCTGTTCTGAAGAAGCAGGGTGCCCCAACGTTTGACGTCAGCCAGATTTTGCAGTTATCTGATGGTGCGAAAAACCGCGGCTCCTCGGCTACGAAAGAGTTTGCATTTAACTCGCTCGAAAAATATGACGAAGACTATGAGTATCATAGCAAGGGTAATGGAGTAAATGGAACAGATGACCCTCTCTCTCATGGTTCAAGCTACCCTAATATTCAATCCGAAAAGAATGCATGGGGCTGGAACAATGAAACCGGTGATTCATTCAAAGGACAACCGCAGAATATGGTGTATGACGAAAAAACCGGCACCTACTCCTATACGTGGTTTTTCCAAACAAACAGTGGAGAGGGCGGTTACTACTTGGATGCATTTGAGGTCAACGGCATACCCATAACGATTCCGTTTTATCCTAAATATAACTGGAATAATTCATATATATTTCAAGGCGT
Organism: Eubacterium sp.; assembly: GCA_022511185.1. GTDB lineage: Bacteria > Bacillota > Clostridia > Oscillospirales > Acutalibacteraceae > Eubacterium_R. The sequence goes on along the minus strand of JAFLSA010000030.1, from coordinate 82 downwards.
AGCGGACATAGCCGATGAAAAACACCCATACTATACAGAAGTCACTCTTGCTGACGGCGCAATCCTCAGATTAGAATTTTTG
>JAFLSA010000003.1 GCA_022511185.1 Eubacterium sp. | reverse complement strand
TAAACACGGCAGAGCATCTTGTTTTTAGCGTCACCTCTCCAGTAAGCACCCGTGCAGTTTGTGAGCTTGAACGCCTTAACCACCTTCATATCCATAAGGTGAGGGCCTGCACAAAGCTCGGTAAACTCGCCCTGCTTATAAAAGCTGATAGGCTCGCCTTTTTCTGCGTGTTCTTTGATAAGCTCAACCTTGTAAGACTCACCCTTTTCCTCCATTAGCTTAATTGCATCTTCAGGAGAAAGCTCGAATTTTTCAATCTCCAAGCCTTCCTTGACAATGTTTTTCATTTCCTTTTCAATTGCCTCAAGGTTTTCGGGCGTGAAAGCCTCAGGTGCGTCAAAATCATAATAAAATCCGCTGTCAATAGCAGGTCCGATAGTAAGCTTTACGTCAGGGTAAAGTCTCTTTACAGCCTGTGCCATAATGTGTGATGCAGTATGATTAAAGGTCTTTTTGCCGTCCTCATCATCAAAGGTAAGCACCTCAAAGGTGCAGTCAGCATCAACAAGAGTTCTTAAATCCTTGACCTCGCCGTTGATTTTACAGGAGCAAGCGTTCCTGTAAAGACCCATTGAAATTTCCTTTGTGATGTCGGCAGCAGATATAGGTGCATCGTACTCTTTAACTGTGCCGTCCTTTAAAGTGATTTTAAACATTCTTAATCCCTCCATAAAAAACAAAAATCACCCTGAAAAATCAGGGTGAATAAAATATCCACGGTTCCACCTGAATTGCGAAAAAATCGCCGCTCATATGCTTTATAACGGAAGCAAACCGACCTGTATTAAAGGCTCTCAAAGGTGGTAATCTGCTTTTCTTGCTATGTGTTCGCACCAATCACACACTCTCTTTAAGCTCAAAACGCAAATCATGTCCTTGTCAACGATTTCAGTTTAAAGTATTTTATCACGCACAAAAATTTTTGTCAATAATTTTAAAACGTATATTTCAGCAATTTCTGCCTTTTAGTTCAAAATGCTTGACAGATACAAGATATAGGTGTATATTATTATAGAAGTTTTACATATAGTTGAACTTTAACAAACAAAATTGCATTTAAACTGTACCTTTTCTGAATGGTAAATTTCGAGAATTATAAACAGAAGGAGGTGCTGTTGACTTATGAGTAGTATAATTATTCCGATTGTTGTCGGCGTAGTATGCGCCGTTATTTTTGGCATAGTGGGCTTTATTCTCGGTGGTGAACATCGCAGAAGAACAAGCGAAAAAGAAATTGGCTCCGCAACACAGGAAGCAACAAAAATAATTAACAACGCTTTATCTGAGGCAGAGGCTACAAAGAAGGCTCGCCTTGTAGAAGCTAAGGATGAAATTCACAAGCTCCGCTCGGATGCCGATAAGGAAATCCGTGAGAGAAGAAGTGAGGTTCAAAGGCAGGAAACACGCTTAAATCAGAGAGAAGAATATCTTGATAAGCGTGCAGATTCTCTTGAGAAAAAGACTGATGCTTTAAGCGAAAAGCAAAAGCAGCTTGATGAAAAACTACTCGAAATTGACGGCATTAAGAAAAGCCAGTTTGATATGCTCGAACGCATATCAGGACTCACACAGGAAGAGGCTAAGGAACAGCTCCTTGCAACTCTCGGTGAAGAGCTTGATACTGAAAAAAGCAAGCGTATTCTTGAATACGAGCAGATGATCCGTGACCAGAGCGACGTTCTGGCAAGAGAGATTATCAGCACTGCTATCCAGCGTTGTGCAGCAGACCACACGGCAGAAACGACCGTTTCCGTTGTGGCACTGCCTAACGATGAAATGAAGGGCAGAATTATCGGTAGAGAAGGCAGAAATATCCGCTCTATTGAAACAATTACAGGTGTTGAATTAATCATTGACGATACACCTGAGGCTATTACAATCAGCTCCTTTGACCCGATAAGGAGAGAGATTGCAAGGCTCACGCTTGAAAGACTTATCCAGGACGGACGTATCCATCCGACTAAGATTGAAGAGCTGTTTGAAAAGTGCACCAGAGAGGTCAACGCCACCATTAAGCAGGAAGGCGAAAAGGCTGTTCTTTCGGCCAACTGCGGTCAGATTCATCCTGAGCTTGTCAAGCTTCTCGGCAAGCTGAAGTACCGTACCTCATACGGTCAGAGCGTGCTTAAGCACAGCTTGGAGGTATCATACATCGCAGGTCTTATGGCTGCTGAGCTTGGAGCTGATGAAAGGCTTGCAAGGCGTGCAGGTCTTCTCCATGATATCGGCAAGGCACTTGACCACGAGATGGAGGGCTCGCACATTGCACTCGGCGTTGAATACGCTAAAAAATATAAAGAAAATGAGGGCGTAGTGCACGCAATTGCAGCGCATCACGGCGAAATTGAGTGTAAAACAATCGTTGCCTGTCTTGTTCAGGCTGCCGATGCAGTTTCAGCCGCAAGACCCGGTGCGAGAAGAGAAAATATCGAAAACTACATCAAACGTCTTCAGCAGCTTGAGGAAATTTCAACAAGCTTTGACGGCGTTGAGAGAGCGTATGCTATCCAGGCAGGACGCGAAGTCAGAGTTATGGTTAAGCCTAACGTTATTGATGATTCGAGAATGCCTTACATAGCACACGAAATCGCTAAAAAAATCGAGAGCGAAATGGAATATCCCGGACAAATCAAGGTTAATATTATCCGCGAATCAAGAGCCAGTGATATTGCCAAATAATATTAAAAATGCTGAAATGCCGACATTTGTCGGCATTTTTTGTCCATAGGAGGTGATAATATGGTTAAGCATATCGTATGTTTTAAGCTAAAGGACAACAGCAAAGAAAGCTGTGAGAAGGCTGCTGAAATATTCAGATCAATGCAGGGAAATGTTCCTCAGTTAAAAAGCATTCAGGTAGGTGTTGATTTTCTTCATTCTCCACGCTCTTATGATATAATTTTAGAAACGACGTTTGATGATAAAAAAGCGTTGGAAGATTATCAAAACGACCCTTATCACTGTGATGTTGTTAAAAAGTACATCCACAGTGTACAGGAAGCATCCATTTCCATTGATTATGAAATATAAGATAAAAGGCTGCTTGGCATACATTGCTGAGCAGTCTTATTTATTTTCTATAATTTAACGGTGGACTTATTATATTTTATAATATATAATTATATTAATATTGACAGAATATATGCCGAGTGGTATAATTACTTTGTATAATTTCACAACAAATTTTCGGAGGGAACTATGGAAGAAAACAGAGAGATTAACATAGACTTAAGAAAAATATTTTCTATGCTCAGGAAAAAAGTGATTTTTATAATCATTATTTCTTTGATTGGGGCTGTCATAGCAGGTTGTTTTACGAATTTCTTTATTGATCCTAAATACACTGCAAACATAAAAATGCACGTTTACAGTAACAGCGATAATTTTCTCGGTGTTAACGGCTCAATATCGTCAAGCGAAATTGAAGCTTCACAAAGACTTGTTAACACATATCTTGTTGTTGTTTCGAGCAGAACGTTTGCTGAAAAGGTTGCCGACAAATTAGATAACCAGGTCACACCGAGCGAAATTCGTTCAATGATGGGCTGTGCTCAAATCGAGGACACTCTTGCATTTCAGGTTAGTGTAACGAATACAAACGCTGAGCTTGCAATGAATGTTGCAAATGCAATTGCCGAGACCTGTCCCGAGGAAATCGTAAGAATTCTTAAGGTCGGTGGTGTTGAGGTTATTGACTACGCTGCCCTTCCTACATCTCCGTCATCGCCTGATTTAAAAAGAAATGTAATGATAGGTTTAATTTTAGGATTTGCCCTCTCATTCGTATTCTTCTTCGTCAAAGAATTATTTGACACAAGCATCACTGACGAAAAGGATCTGGAGAGAGAATTTGATATTCCGATTCTCGGAACAATTCCGAGACTTCTCCCGGTAACGGCAACGGCTAAAGCAGATACAAACTCAACGCTCGACCCGCCCAAGCCGTCACTTGATTTATTAAAGACAGAAAAGGAGGACGCTGGCAATGAATAATAAAAAGAATTCAAAAAAGAAAAAACAAGAGTCAAGAGCATCTGCTTTTTCAAGAGATGACCAAAAGAAAATTCTTTGTGCAGAGTCTCCTTTTGTTGTAAAGGAAGCCTACAATGCAATCAGAACAAATCTTTTATTCACACAGCAGGGAGAAAAATGCCCCGTATTTATTGTAACAAGCCCCACCGCAAACAACGGTAAATCAATAAATTCAATCAATATGTCGATTTCATTTGCGCAGATGGGTAAAAGAACGCTTCTTATCGATGCGGATATGCGAAATCCTACAGTACACCGTATGTTTTCTATCCCTGTTAAAAACGGTCTTTCTGAAATTCTTGCAGGCTTAACCGACAGCATCACCGTTTCAAAGACAGATATTGAGAATCTTTCCGTATTGACGGCAGGCAAGATTCCTCCTAATCCGGCTGAGCTTCTTTCATCAGCGCGTATGGACAAGCTTCTCGAATTTGTTAAGGCACATTATGACTGTGTAATTATTGACACTCCACCGGTAAATCTTGTTACCGACTCAACTGCCTTTGCGTCTAAGGCTACAGGCTACATCATCGTTGTTAAGCTTGAAACAACTGATTTACAGGATGTAAGAATGGCAGTCAACTCTCTGAAGCATATCGGCGCACAGATTGTCGGCTTTGTTGCAAATGACACAAATGCTTCCGGAAAGCGCTACTCTTCTTACTACAAGAGAGGATACTCTCGTTCAAAATACCGTTACAATTACAACTATAACTACAATTACAATTACGGTTACAGCAATTATAACTACAGATACAAATAAGTTGGTGTTTACATGGATAACCGCAAACGGATACAAAAACGATTTGAGTTTTTTACGGATTTATTTGCACTCTCTTTATCCAATTTAATATGCTGCGGATTCTTTTCAATCGTTATTGACAGAATTCCTGATTATGACTGCAGCAGTTGGTTTTCTTACATAATCATTGTTTTACTGTCATATATCATAATTTTCTTTAGCTTTTATTCTCCTATTAATCTGCTCAAGAGAAGTAAGCCGATGGAGATTTCATCAGCTGTCAGAAACTGTTTGTTTACTTATGGACTACTGTCAGTCTTACTTTTGCTTACAAAAAATGAGATTACTGAGTCAAGATATCTTTTTATCAGCGGATTTATCGGATACCTTATTTTATCCTGTGTGGGAAGATTCGTTTTAAAACGAACACTGATTAAAGCTATGCCTAAGAGCAAATTTGCAACTATAACAGGAATTATCACAACTGTTGAAAGAGGCAGAGAATTTATTCCCAAGCTAAAAAATGACTGGTCAAAAAATATAAAGGCCGTGGCTCTTGTCGATACTGTTTTGGAAAACGGTGTTTACAAACGCCGTATAGCAGAAGACGTTAATAACTCAAATGTTATGACTAAAACTGCTGAAATAATCAGTGATATTGACGGCGTTGCTGTTGTTGCAAACGCCGACAATCTTATGGGCTGGATTCGCACTGCATCTCTCGATGAAGTTTATATCAATCTGCCTTACGAAAATCTGAGCAGCTTTGCTGAAATTATTGAAGAGCTTGAGGATATGGGCATCGTCGTCAATGTGAACGTGCCGTCACTTGAAAAAATCCTTGAGGAGAGCAAGTTCGATAATCTAAGTTGTAACGTTAAGGCGGACGTGCCGATGGCAGTATTCTCGCCGACTGTTCATAACCCGACAAAGATGTTTTTTAAAAGAACCATTGATTTTATCGGCGGACTTGTAGGCACTATAATTTCATTGCCGATAATTTTAATTACTGCTATTCCGCTCTTAATTGAATCACCCGGTCCGCTGATTTTCAAACAGCAGCGTGTCGGAAAAAACGGCAGAATATTTAATATCTACAAGCTTCGCTCAATGTATACTGATGCTGAGGAAAGAAAGAAAGCTCTTATGGAGCAGAATAAAATGGACGGCCTTATGTTTAAAATGGACAATGACCCGAGAATTACGAAGGTCGGCAGGTTCATTCGTAAAATGAGCATTGACGAGCTGCCGCAGTTCTGGAACGTGCTTAAAGGTGATATGAGCCTTGTGGGCACGCGTCCTCCTACTGTTGACGAGTTTGAGCAGTACGAAAGCCACCATAAAAGAAGGCTTTCACTCTATCCCGGTATTACGGGATTATGGCAGGTGTCAGGAAGGTCTAATATTAACGATTTTGAAGAGGTTGTTAAGCTCGACTGCCAATATATTGATAACTGGTCACTTAGCCTTGATATAGAAATATTAGTTAAAACCGTCGGTGTTGTTTTAACTCATAAGGGCGCTGAATAGTATTTAATTTGGTGATGAAATGAAAATTGCAATGATAGGTCACAAAAGAATACCTTCACGCGAAGGCGGAATTGAAATCGTTGTTGATAAGATTTCTACCGAGCTTGTAAAAAGGGGCCACACTGTCGTTGCATATAACCGCAAGGGTCATCACGTTTCGGGAAAAGAATTTGAAAACACAAAAAAGCTCAAAGAGTATAACGGAATTAAGCTTAAAACCGTTTTCACATTTGAAAACAGCACACTCAATGCAATTGTGTATAGCGCCTTAGCTATTCTCAGAGCAAGCCTCAGTAAGTTCGATGTTGTACATATTCACGCCGAAGGTCCTGCTGCAATGTGTTTTTTACCAAAGCTGTTCGGAAAAAGGACAATCGTTACAATTCACGGTCTTGACTGGCAGAGGTCAAAATGGGGCGGCTTTGCAACCAGGTTTTTAAAATTCGGTGAAAAAACTGCCGCAAAATATGCCGACGAAATAATCGTACTTTCAAAAAACGTACGAGAATATTTTCTCGACACATATGGCAGAAAAACCGTTTATATCCCAAACGGAATTGAAAAGCCTGAAATAAAAGGCGATTCGCTCATCAAAGAAAAATTTAAAATTGAAAATAACGGCTACATCCTTTATCTCGGAAGAATAGTTCCTGAAAAGGGAGTTCATTATCTCGTTAATGCATATAAAAGAATTGATACTGATAAAAGGCTTGTAATTGCAGGCGGCTCAAGCCACACAAGCGAATATATGAATGAACTTAAAGAGCTTGCAAAAGACGATAACAGAATTATCTTTACCGACTTTGTTCAGGGGGAGACTCTTGAGGAGCTTTATTCAAACGCATATATTTACTGCCTGCCAAGTGATTTAGAGGGTATGCCGCTGAGTTTACTTGAGGCAATGAGCTACGGCAACTGCTGTCTGACGTCTGACATACCTGAATGTACTGAGGTTTGCAGTGACAGTGCAGTGTCATTTGAAAAAGGAAACACGAAGGACTTGCAGGAAAAACTGCAAATGCTTTTAGACAATAAAGAATTCGTTGATAAATACAAAAAAATTTCCTCAGATTATATCTGCAGTAAATTTAACTGGACGGATATCGTAACTAAAACAAACGCTCTTTACAAAGGTGAATAAATGAAAATTTTAATGGTAAACAAGTTTCTGTATCCTGCCGGCGGTGCGGAGACATATATGTTCGGTCTTGGTGATTATTTAAAATCATCAGGTCATCAGGTCGAATATTTCGGTATGGATAGCGTCGATAGGTGTGTGTCAAATTCAATCGACTGCTATACCGATAATGTTGATTTCAGAAATGCAGGCTTTACCTCAAAGATAAAATATTCACTCAAAACAATTTATTCAAAAGAGGCAAAGGAGAAAATCGGCAAGGTGCTTGACTCCTTTAAGCCGGATGTAGTTCACCTTAATAATATTAATTTTCAGCTTACACCGTCAATCATTTATGCTATTAAAGAGCGTAATATTCCAATCGTTCAGACTGTTCACGACGTACAGATATCCTGCCCTAATCACAGAATGTACAATGAGCAGACTGAAAAAATCTGTTCAGAGTGCTTTGACGGAAAATACATAAAATGCACAAAAAACAGATGTGTTCACGGCTCACTTTTAAAGAGTGCCATCGCATCATACGAGTCACATTACTACCACAAAAAGGACACCTACAATCTTATTGACCGATATATCTGCCCGAGTCAGTTTATTGCAGACGTTATAATAAATGCAGGTGTAAAAGAAGATAAGACCACGGTTTTACATAATTACTGCAAGGATTTCGGAGTTCTTCCGCCAAAGGATAAAAGCAGAAAATACGTTCTTTATTTCGGCAGACTGAGTGTTGAAAAGGGAATAAAAACTTTAATTGAGGCTTGCAGAGAGCTTAAAGATATTCAGTTCGTTTTTGCAGGAACAGGGCCCTTGGCCGACCTTTGCAAAGACATAAAAAATATTGAGGCAGTCGGCTTCAAATCAGGTGACGAGCTGAAAACGCTCATAAGAAACGCAACGTTTTCTCTCTGTCCGTCAGAGTGTAACGAAAACTGTCCGATGTCAATTCTTGAATCATCCGCACTCGGCACACCTGTTATCTGCTCACGTTTAGGCGGAGCACCCGAGCTTGTTACTCCCGGTGAAACGGGAGAAATTTTTACAGCAGGCGACAAGGAAGACTTAAAAATCAAAATACTTAAACTCTATAATAACCCTTCACTTGTTGACAAAATGAGTGAAAGCTGTATTAAAGCATCTACTAACACAATACAAAATTATTCAGATAAACTGATTTCAATTTATCAAAGTCTAATGAAACTCAGAGGATAATAAATGGTTAAGCTTATTTCAAAAATCATAAGTAAAATAAAGCACAGAGAATATACCGTTGACGAAAGTATCACCTCGTCAGATCTTTTCGGTATTCTTTTTAGCCGTATGATAATGCTTATCAGAGGCTTTTTCTGCCGTCTTGGTTTCAAGAAATCAGGAAGAATGGTCTTTATAGGAAGCAGAGTAAAAATACGTTCAAAAAAGCATATTGTCTGCGGCTCAGGATTAACGATTGAGGACGGCTGTTTTATAAACGCTCTGTGTAAAAACGGTGTACATATAGGCAAGAATTTTTCACTCGGAAGAAACAGTATGATTGAATGTACCGGCGTTATCCGTGAGCTTGGCGACAGTCTTGAAATCGGTGACGATGTCGGCATTGCCGCAAATGCCTTTATATCCGTAAGAGGTAAGGTTAAAATCGGCAGCTCAACAATTTTCGGACCCGGAGTTAAGCTGTTTTCTGAAAACCATATTTTTACCGACAGAGATACTCCAATATATCTTCAGGGCGCTCAGAGACAGGGAATTGAAATCGGTGAGGACTGCTGGATCGGAGCTGATGCAATAATTCTTGACGGCGTGAAAATCGGAAAGGGTTGTGTCGTCGCAGGCGGTGCGGTTGTAAATAAAGACGTCCCCGATTATTCAATCGTCGGCGGAGTACCTGCAAAAATAATCGGTAACAGATAAAATCGGAGAAAACAATGAAAAAATTAAACGGAACAGTCATAGTTACATACCGCTGCAACGCACGCTGCAATATGTGTAACAGATACAAAAAGCCATCAAGGCCTGAAGAGGAAATAACGGTTGAAACGATAAAAAAATTACCGCCGATGTATTTTACTAACATCACCGGCGGTGAGCCTTTTATCCGTGAGGATTTAAAGGATATTGTAAGAGCGCTTTACAAAAAGAGTGATAGAATCGTAATTTCAACTAACGGCTTTTTTACTGACAGGATCATTGACCTTTGCAATGAATTCCCGAATGTCGGCATAAGAATTTCCATTGAAGGTCTTGAGGAAACTAACAACTCAATTCGCGGACTTGATGACGGATTTAACAAGGGTTACACCACACTTAAAAAGCTTGTTGAGATGAATCATCCCGACGTCGGCTTCGGTATGACTGTTCAGGATGCAAATGCAAAGGATCTTGTTGATCTTTACAAGCTCAGTGATGAAATGAATATGGAATTTGCTACGGCATCACTCCACAACTCCTTTTATTTTGTTGAGGCAAAGAATATTATCCAAGACAGACCTATGGTTGCCAAAGAGTTTGAAAAACTCATTAACGAGCTTCTCAAATCAAACTCTCCTAAAAAATGGTTCAGGGCATATTTCAATCATGGCCTTATCAACTACATTTACGGGCAGGAAAGACTCCTCCCCTGTGATATGGCGTTTGACACCTTTTTCATCGACCCGTACGGCGACGTTATGCCGTGTAACGGAACGAAGGAAAAAGAGGTTATGGGCAATCTCAACGAAACGGACTGGGATACACTCTGGAACAGTCCGCAGGCAGATAAGGTTCGTGAAAAGGTACGTAATTGCGACAGGCAGTGCTGGATGATCGGCTCAGTCTCCCCTGCTATGCATAAGTATATTCAAAAGCCTGCTATGTGGGTTATCAAGCACAAATTCCTACGTTACTTCAAAGAGCAGAAATATTCTATGTTTGAAAACAAAATCTGCCGTGATTTGCGTGACGGCAAGATATCTAAGGAGGAGCTTGACAAGCTCTCCACCTGCGATATGAACGCAGTTGTAAATGACGGACTTTCTGAAATTTCAAGAGAACAGTTAAAAGACAAAACCGGCGAGGAAATCGTTGATGCAGACATCGCTGCGCAGATAAAAAAATAAATCAGTCCGAGGGGGGGCGTAATCGGCTTGAATAAGACATTAGAAAATCGTGTTGATTATGTTGATAATATAAAAGCACTTGCGTGTGCCCTCGTAGTTCTCGGTCATTTTGTAATGAGTATGGACGCAAGCCAAATTTTGCCGTATAACGCTGTGACAGAATGGTTTAAGGAAGCAATTTATCTTTTCCACGTTCATTTGTTTTTTATGTGCAGCGGTTTTTTATATATCTTTTCAATCAAGCAAAAGAACAATTATAAATATCCCTCATTTGTATTGAAAAAGCTGTTGGCGCTTGGTGTTCCCTATTTCACTTTTACTGCTGTCACCGTTCTTATGAAACAACTGGCAGGTGATGCAGTAAATGACGAAGCAGGCGACTTGATCTACACTTTGTTTATTGAGCCCACAGCACCCTACTGGTATCTGTACGTATTATTCTTCCTGTTTTTAGTCATTCCGCCGCTAAAGGATAAAAAGGCCTTCAGCATTCTGCTCGCTTTGTCTTTAGCCCTGAAAATAATAACAGTTACCAATATTTTATCGGGCGTTAATCTCCCCTATTTTGTTACAGGCATAATGGGTAATTCCATTTGGTTTGTGCTAGGTATGGCGCTATGTGTATATGAATTTAAGCCAAAGAAATCATATCTGTTTGCAGGCTGTGCAGCTTTTTCAATATTCACTGCGTTAAGTATAGTAAAATATCATTTTGAATTTACAAGCAAGCCTGTTGCCTTTTTACTTGGGCTTATTGCTGTCATCAGTATATTTATGATGTTTTCAGACAGTAACGTCAAAAGAGGTAAAATCACTGAATTTTTGATTAAATATAATCTGCCGATTTTCCTTATGCACACAATTTTCGCTGCAGGAATCAGAGTAGTTCTTATGAAGATAGGTATCAATCAGTGGTATATACATATTCCTTTAGGACTTGTTGCAACCTTTATCGGTCCCGCCATTGCCGCCTTTATAATGAATAAAACAAAATACCTTGAATTCTTTATTTATCCGACAAGACTTATCAAAATTAAGTAAGGGGTAAGAAATGCATTATGTCAAGTAACAACAAAAAGATTGCCATAATAACACGACACGCCATTTCAAATTATGGCTCTGTTTTGCAGACTTATGCCTTACAAAAAGCAATTGATAAGATAGGCTTCGAGAGTGAAATAATCGACTACATAAGAACTGATGAGGACTACAGAAACATCTCAGACACTTTAATAAAAAAATCTTCTTGGAATAAAAACGCTGTAACAAGACTTATATATAAATCAATTCAGTCACCCGAATATATAAAAATGGGTAAGGAATTTGAAAAATACAGAAAAGCTCTTCTTAAATTGACCGCAAAAAGATATTCCTCACTTGAAGAGCTAAAACATAATCCTCCGGATGCGGACATTTACTGCACAGGCAGTGATCAGGTCTGGGGCACAATTGGAAACGATGAAATTGACCCGGCATATTTTCTTGACTTTGCCCCCGCAAATAAAAAGAAAATTGCCTATGCCGCAAGCTTTGGCAAAACGAAAATAAATACTGATAATAAGGAATTCCTTAAAAATTTGATTGGTACATATGACTGGCTGACAGTACGTGAGAACAGTGCAGTTGAGCTTATAAGCAGTCTTGGTACATATAATGTCAGTCAGGTGCTCGACCCCACACTTTTACTCGACAGCGGTGAGTGGAATACGCTTATTGAAAATGATATTAAAAATGACTACGTTCTTTTGTATCAGCTTCACAGCAATCCTCAGATGGATAACTTCGCAAAGCAGTTTGCAAAAAAATCCGGTTTAAAACTTATCAGGCTCACTCCCCTTTTCCATAGGGTATTCAAATCGGGAAAGGCCGTATATCTCCCGACTGTCGGAGAATTTTTATCCTATATAAAAAATGCAAAATATATGATTACCGACTCCTTTCACGGAACGGCATTTGCAATTAATTTTAACACTCAATTTATTGACGTGCTTCCCGGTGAAACAAAAACAAGAAATCAAAGTATTTTAGAGCTGACAGGCCTTACAAATCGTATACTTAACAGCTTTAATGACTTCAGCTTTATTGAAAATAAAATTGACTTCAGATACGCTAACGAAAAAATTGCACAGGAGCGTATCAATTCTTTAGAAATACTAAAGAAAATGCTTGATGATTCGCGGTGAATAAAATGAAAACGCCCATACTTGCCCCCAAAAAAGAATATTGTTGCGGCTGCGGCGCATGTGTAAACGTCTGTAAAACGGATGCTATCACTATGAAATGCGATGAGTACGGATTTGACTACCCCGTAATTGATGAGACCAAATGCGTTGAATGTGGTAAATGCAAGGATATTTGTTCTTATCAAAGCACTCATAAGGATACACAAAATCCCGTTGAAGCCTTCGCTGCAGTGTCAAAAAACACAGACGTTATGAATTCTGCTTCAGGCGGTGTGTTTGCATCAATAGCAACAGAATTTTTAAAACAGGGCGGAGTTGTAGCAGGTGCGGCGCTTGAAAGTATTGACGGCAGTCTTGTACCTCACCATATAACTGTTGACAATTTAAACGATCTTCAAAAATTACTTGGATCTAAATACGTACATAGTGATACTAAGGATATTTTCAAAGAGATTAAAAAACTTCTTTGTGAAAACAGGAAGGTCTTATTTTCAGGTACTCCCTGTCAGGTGGGCGCGCTTTATTCATTCTTAGGTGAAAAATATGATAACCTGTTTACTATTGATTTGATTTGTCACGGCGTACCGAGCAGAAAAATGTTTTCAGATTATCTTGACTTTATCTCAGATAAATACGGTAGAGTCAAGGATTTTGTTTTCCGTGATAAAAAAAGAGGCTTGACCTTCGTTTCCCGTGCCGTTTGTGAAAAGAACGGTAAGAAGAGTGTCAAGTATATTCAATATGGAGAAAATGCATATTACACTTTTTTCTTGCAGGGAAACACCTACAGGGACTGCTGTTATGAATGTAAATATGCAAGCAAGGACAGAACAGGCGATATAACTATCGGTGACTTCTGGGGAATTAAAGCTCAGCACCCTGAGCTTTTTGACGGCGGTCATAAGGAATTTGATGCCCAAAAGGGTATCAGCTGTTTGCTTGAAAACACCGAAAAGGGCAACGAGCTTATCAACACATACGGCACAGGACTTAGCCTGTATCAAAGTACGTTTGAAAAAATTGCACTTGAAAACAAACAGCTTTCAGAGCCGAGTGTTCCAAAGGGCAACAGAGCTGAAATAATGGAAATTTATAAGTCAAACGGCTATAGTGCACTCGATAGATATTTCAAAAATCAGGCCGGTATTACTTTTTACACTGCTAAATTAAAAGCAAAAACTCCCTTGTGGGTAAAAAAGATATTGAAAAAATAATAATAGGATTTAACATTTATTATGAAAATACTTTACTCTGCCTTTACTGCTTTTCCATATTCCGGTTCTGAGGCACAATGCGGATGGGCGTGGCCGTATGCAATGCGTGACTATAACGAAACCTTTCTTGTCACGAGAAAAGAAGCTAAACCTGATATAGAAAAATTTATGGCCGAAAACCATATTGAAAATATAAATGTTTTTTATCACGATATACCAAGCTTTTTAAATATATACGGTAAAACGGGAAAGCTGTATTTCCCATATTACATAATGTGGCAGTTAAGCGTTAAGCATACTATCAGAAAACTTCATAAAAAATATCACTTTGATTATGTTCAACACGTCACACTCGGTGATTTCAGAGTTGTAGGTACTGCTCACAAGGCAAATGCGAAGTTTATATTCGGTCCTGTCGGCGGCGCGCAGGTGGCTCCAAGGGTTTTTGATCCGTATATGAAAGAGCATAAAAAGAGTGAGAAGATAAGAGAAATTCTCAATAAATCGACAAAATACAATCCTTTTTACAGACGGGCGCTAAACAAAGCTGATTTAATTCTTGCAGCGAACAAGGAAACCTTGGCCTATCTGTCATCACTGGTCAAGGATAAATCAAAGTGCCGACTGCTTACAGAAAACGGCATAATGAGCTCAAAGCTTAAAGAACCTTCGTTTTGTATTAAAGATAAAAATGAACCCATTAACATTTTATGGGCAGGCAGATTTATCTACCGCAAAGGACTGAGATTTTTGCTTGAAGCGTTAAGTCTTGTGAAAAGTGACAGGGATTTCAAGCTCTTTCTCGTTGGAGGAGGACCGGAGGAAAGCTCTTTAAAAAGACTTGCAAATAATCTTGGTATTGAAGACAGGGTTACATTCTGTGGAAGAGTACCCTATACCGAAATGAAAGGGCTTTATTCCACCAGCGATTTTTTTGTTTTCCCAAGTTTAAGGGAGACTACAGGTACAGTGCTTTTTGAGGCAATGAGTAGTGGTCTGCCCGTTATTACGTTTAATCAAAACGGCGCAGATTTGCTGATTGATGAAGACTGCGGAATTAAGGTTGATATTAATCAGTCGCTCGATGAAATTAAAAATTCCTTTGCAGATGCAATCAAACTGCTGATTGAGAATGACGAACTTCGATTAAGACTTGGTAAAAATTCTTATCAACGTATACGTGACAATTTCACCTGGCAGCACAAATGCGAAACCTTTGAAGAAAAATTTTTGAAAGAGATATAAAAAGAGATTTAAAATGAGTAAAAAAGTTTATTTTATAACAAACACTCTTACAGGCGGCGGAGCAGAAAGAGTTATGAGTATACTCTCAAACTACTTGGTTGAAAAAGATTATGAAATTAATTTTATTCTGCTGCAAAGCGGTGAGATTGTTTATGATATGAGCGACAAAGTAAAATTTCATATCAGAACGAATATTGTTCAAAAGGATATGAAGGCTCAGATAAAATTTATCAGAAGCTTTATGAAAAAAGAGCCGGATGCACTTTTCATTTCCTTTTTTACTCACCAGAATCTTTTTACAATCCTTGCTTCAATCGGCACACGGGCAAAGGTTTTGGTTTCCGAAAGAAATGATCCCGGTAATTCATTTACGCCAAAACTAACTAAAATAGGTAATATCGCAAGAAATATTCTTTATAAAAATCGCCACGTGAAAAAGATAATTTTTCAAACACAAGGTGCTGCTGATTATTTCTGTAACAAAATCAAAAAGAAAGGTACAGTTATTGCTAATCCGCTTAAGGACGGACTTCCTGAGCCTTATACACTTGAAAGGAAAAAGACGGCGGTTGCCGTCGGCAGATTTAATCCTCAGAAAAACTACGTTCTTTTAATTAATGCTTTTGCTGAGTTTTCAAAGAAACACCCTGACTATAAGCTTGAGATATACGGCGATGGAAGTTTAAGAAAATCTATCGAGAGCTACATAAGCAAGCTTGGCTTAGAAGATAAAATAGAGCTTTGCGGCTTTTGTAAAAACGTTCACGAAAGAATTATTGACGCAGGAATGTACGTTATGTCCTCAAATTTCGAGGGACTTTCAAACGCTATGCTTGAGGCACTTGCGTTAGGACTTCCCGTTATTTCAACCGACCACCCACCGGGTGGTGCAAGAGCATATATAAAAAGCTATGAAAACGGCATACTCACCCCAGTAGGCGATGCCCTCGAAATGACAAAGGCTATGTGTTATATGGCAGAAAATCCCGAAAAAGCAAGTGAAATGGGTATGAAAGCATCTCAGATTCGTGATGAGCTTTCAACAGACAATATCTGCAAAAAATGGAAAAGTGTATTTGACGGCATACTTGAATAACATAGAGGTAGAAAAATGTATAAGTTCAAAAAAATGAACCCTGAAAAAAAGTACATAATTACCGGCGCTGCCGGATTTATCGGCTTTCACCTGTCAAAAAAGCTGCTTGAGCAGGGAGCAGAGATTGTCGGTATTGACAATATGAACGATTACTACGACGTTAAGCTCAAGGAAGCTCGCCTTGATATTTTAAATGAATTCGATAAGTTCACGTTCATCAGGGGCAGTATCTCCGACAAAGAACTTGTATTTGATATTTTCAAAGAGCATAAGCCTGACATCGTTGTAAATCTCGCGGCACAGGCAGGTGTGAGATATTCGATAACAAACCCTGATGCGTATATTGATTCTAACATCATCGGCTTTTTCAACATACTTGAGGCGTGCCGGCATAATCCTGTTGAACATCTGCTTTATGCCTCCTCTTCCTCAGTTTACGGTATGCAGGAAAAAACACCCTTCTCCGTAAAAGATGACGTTTCGCACCCAATCAGCCTTTACGCTGCAACTAAAAAATCAAATGAGCTTATGGCTTTTACATACTCTCATCTTTACAATATCCCAACAACAGGTCTGCGCTTCTTTACTGTTTACGGCCCTTTCGGCAGACCTGATATGGCATATTTCGGTTTCACAAACAAAATGATTAAGGGTGAAACAATTCAGATATTCAATAACGGTGATATGAAAAGGGATTTCACCTATATTGACGATATTGTTCAAGGCATTGAAAATATGCTGTGCAATCCTCCTCAGGGTGATGATCCTGCTAAGGTTTACAATATCGGCAACAATGAGCCTGAAGATCTTATGACTTATATTGAGACACTTGAAAAGGCACTTATGAAAGAGGGCATTATTTCCCAGCCTGCTAAAAAGGAATTTTTACCTATGCAGCCGGGTGACGTTTATCAGACGTATGCCGACGTGTCCGATCTTATAAAGGACTTTGATTTTAAACCAAGTACCCCGATAGAAAAGGGGCTTGGCGAATTTGCAAAATGGTACAGGTCTTTTTATATTGAAGGAGGCCGTGAATAATGAAAATAGCAGTTGCCGGCACGGGATACGTCGGACTTTCAATTTCAATTTTGCTCGCGCAAAGTAACGAGGTCACGGCTGTTGACATCGTAGAAGAAAAAGTTGAAATGATAAACAAAGGCATATCCCCTATTGTTGACGATGAAATTAATAATTATCTAAAAAATAAAAAGCTGAATCTTACCGCAACTACAGATGCCGAAAAGGCATATAAGGACGCCCAGTTTGTAATAATTGCAACACCTACAAACTATGACCCAAAGCTGAATTTCTTTGACACCTCATCAGTTGAGGCTGTAATTGAGCTTGTTATGAGGGTTAATCCCGATGCGGTTATAGTTATAAAATCAACTGTCCCCGTAGGCTATACACAGAGCATAATTGATAAATATAACTATGACAAAATTATGTTCTCGCCTGAATTTTTGCGTGAGGGACAGGCTTTATATGACAATCTTTATCCGTCAAGGATTATTGTCGGAGCATATGAAAATATGTCAGAATATGCTCACACCTTTGCAAATCTCCTTAAGGATAATGCGATTAAAACAGACATCCCCGTTTTATTTACAAATCCGACTGAGGCTGAGGCAGTTAAGCTATTTGCAAACACATATCTTGCATTGCGTGTTGCATACTTTAACGAGCTTGACACTTACGCTGAGGTAAGAGGGCTTGATACAAGGCAGATTATTAAAGGAGTTTGCCTTGACCCTCGAATCGGTGACCATTACAATAACCCGAGCTTTGGCTACGGGGGCTACTGTCTGCCGAAGGATACAAAGCAGCTCAGAGCAAATTTTGCCGACGTGCCAAGCAATCTTATTGGCGCAATCGTTGATGCAAACGTCACTAGAAAGGATTTCATTGCAGACAGGATAATTGAGAAAAATCCGAAAATCGTTGGCATTTACCGCCTTACGATGAAAGCAAATTCGGACAATTTCCGTCAATCCTCAATTCAGGGTGTTATGAAGCGTATCAAAGCAAAGGGAATTGAGGTTGCGGTCTATGAGCCGACACTCAAAGATGATACATTCTTTAACAGCCGTGTTATCAGAGATTTGGAGGAATTTAAGAAAATATCCGACGTTATAGTTGTAAACCGCTTTGGCAGTGAAATTGAGGACGTTAAGGATAAGGTTTACACGAGAGATTTATTTTATAGAGATTAGTGGGAACTATTATGAAATTTTTTAGACGCGTTTTTATGTTCTTCGCAAGAAGGAATTTTTTTGACTGGATGCCGGACGAGCTTTACGTAAGGCTATGTTACAAATGTCATATGGGAAAAAAGCTTAATTTAAAAAATCCTCAGACATTTAACGAAAAGCTTCAGTGGTTGAAGCTGTATGACAGAAAGCCTGAATATACCCGGCTTGTCGACAAATACGCCGTCAGAGAGCATATTAAGGAGAAAATCGGAGAAGAATATCTGATCCCTTTAATCGGCGTTTGGGATAGGGTTGAAGATATAGATTTTGACAAGCTGCCTAATCAGTTTGTGCTTAAATGCACGCACGATTCCGGCGGACTTGTTATATGTAATGATAAATCTACACTTGATATTGAAGAAGCAAAAAAAACCTTACAGCATTTTTACAAAAGGGAATATTATTATATTCAGCGTGAATGGCCGTATAAGAATGTCCCTCACCGCATAATTGCTGAAAAATATATGGTTGATGAATCAGGCACACAGCTTAAGGATTATAAATTTTTCTGCTTTGACGGAGAACCAAAAGCTGTTCAGATAGTAACAGACAGAACAGTTAGTAAAAGGTCTGATTTTTTTGATATCAACTTTAACAGATTACCTTTTGCAAGAGGCAGTAATAATTCGGGAAAAGAAATAAAAAAGCCCCAGGGGTATGATGAGATGGTCAGACTTGCAAAGGTTTTATCACAAGGCTTTGCGCACATACGGGTCGATTTTTATGATGTTAACGGTAAAGTCTATTTTGGAGAGCTTACATTTTTCTCTAACAGCGGTTTTTCAAAATTTCATCCCGATAAATATGATAAAATTTTTGGCGACTGGATAAAATTACCGACAGACAAATAGCTTTAATTCAGAGGAGTATCAAATGGCTGAAAATATTTTGACAACTATACCGCTTAATAAATATAAAAACGTAAAGCCTGATTGGGCGTTTTTTATTTATTTTGCTGTAATATTTTGTTTATATATGAATACGTGGATTCAGCTTGGTATCCAGCTTTTTATAATCGGGTATGTGGTTATAAAAAAAATAATTGATTACAGAATTACGTTTAAAATAAATCAAATAAAAAATGTAATTCTTCTCATCTTATGGCTTGGTATGCTTGCATTGCTCTTTTACTTGTCTACAAAATTCTGGGCATATAGCTATATAAGCGGTTCCAGGACTATGCTTGGGGTGTTCAGAGGCTTCGCTTTAGGACTTGTAATATTTATATATGTCGACTCAACTGAAAAAGCGTTATCTCTTCTCCAGTCCTTTGCGTATGCTTCTGTCATAATGGGTGTTGCCGCATTAATTACTACGTCTCCCTCACAGTATTTTCAGGCAGGTGAAGGAGGCTTCGGTCAGGTTATCGGCCAACAGCGTAACGGCATAGGCGGTATAGCTGCCGCTATGTCTGTCGCGTCTTTATATTTAAAACGATATACAGATTTTAAATACGGAGAATACTTGTCCGGATTTTTTGTTGTTCTTACCGTTTTAACAGGCTCGAGAGGCGGAATGATACAACTATTAATATTGTTTGTCCTTATAGTCATTGTTGATAAAAACCTATATAAAATGATGACAAAGGCTATTGTTTTTATTTTTACCGGTGCAATAGTACTTTTAATTATGAGAAATGTTCCCATACTGTATGAAAATGTCTGGGTAAGATTTGGAGGATTGATCACAACCCTTTCAGGAAAAGCAGTAGCAGATACCAGTACGCAGGGACGTGAATACTACAAAGAAATTGCGTTTGAAATGTTCAAGCAAAGACCGCTTCTTGGTTGGGGACTTGACGGATTTGTATGCTATTTAAGAGATAACCCGATATATAATGGATATTATATCAAAGCAGTTTACAGCCACTGCAATTTTTCAGAGCTTATGGCAAATCTTGGAATCGCTGGTTTAATTGTCTGGTATGTTCCTACTTTTTATGTTCTCATTAAAGGATTCAAATACCGCGATTATCATCCTCTTGTTAAAATACTTTTCTTTTTGCTGACTTCTATGATAATTCTCGATTATGCAAGAATTCCTTGGTTGCACCATCCGAGTTTATATAATTATTTCATTGTATTTTTATTAATTCAATTTTTCTCTTTTGAGGCAAAGAAGCTTCAAAATAAAACAAAAAAGACACTTAACACTCAGAAAGGCTCATAAATATGGGAAGAGTTCATAATTTGCTGGGTTATATTGACAGGTCATATTCACACCACCTTGCAGTTAAAGTTGAAAAAAAGAAAATATCCAATCCGATACGCAAGAAAATAGCCTCCGATTTTACTTTGTCAAAAGAGCAAAAGGATAAAATTGATAAATTATTTCTTGATAATTATGGAAAAAAAGTTCCGTATGACTGGCATCAATACTATTCATCATTTTCAGGGTGCTTTGATGAAAACTATATTCCCGAGCTTCTTTTCATCCCTGAAATTCAGAGAAAATTTGTACCCACAGAATATGCAAAAGTTTTCACTAATAAAAATCTTTTACCTGTTTTAATTGGCGGAGTTGATAATGTAAGGACAGCAAATATTATTATCTCATGCGAAAACGGGGTTCTCAGAAACAGCGAAATGGAGTTCATTGACTATGAACAGGCTGAAAAAGTATTGTTCAATATAGGAAAGGTTTTCCTAAAGCCGACAACCGAAAGTAATTCCGGCAAAGGCTGTGCTGTGCTTGACTTAAAAGACGGTATTGACCAAAAGAGCGGTAAATCCGTTAAGGAAATATTAAATAATCAAGGCAAACACTACAATGTTCAGGAGCTTTTAATAAATTGCAAAAGCATCAGAGATTTACATCCACAGAGCATAAATACATTTAGAATTGTAACTTATATCTGGAAAAACAAGATATTTCATTTCCCGGTGCTTTTCAGGATAGCACAAGGAAAAAGCAGCTTGGACAATGTGCATCAGGGCAGTTTATTCATCGGTGTTGATGATGACGGTACTTTAAAAAAATGTGCTTTCACAGAGCGTGGTGACAGATATGATGAGCATCCCGATTCAAAAATAAAATTTGACGGATATAACATACAGCAAGTGCCTGAAATGATAAATGCAGTTAAAAAGCTTCATAAGCGTATCCCGCAAGTAGGTATGATTTCGTGGGATGTCACTGTTGATGAGAATAACACTATTGTTATAGTTGAATTAAACATACAGGCGCAGTCTGTTCGTGCAGTTCAAATTGCTAACGGAAAAGGCGCCTTCGGCGAAAATACTGCTGAAATTCTAAGATGGATAAGTAAAAAACAGTGAGGAAATTCTATGAAACCGAAAGTACTTTTAGTCTGTTGTGACGGTCTTGAAAAGGGCGGTATACAGGCTGTTATTATGTCAATTGTAAAAAATCTGAATGATGATTATGATTTTGATATAATTTCCTTCAGTGACGGTAAGCAGTTTTATACCGATGAATTTTTAAAGTACGGCGGCAATATATATCATTTTAAAAAATATGATGCTAAAAATCCGATTGGAAAGTTGTTTTTAGGTTTTTTTGAGTACTTACATTTATATAAACAAATAAAAGATTTTTTAGCCAAACATAATGATTATGCGTGTATTCATTGCCACAACTATTTTAACGCCGCTCCTTTTTTAAAAGCTGCTGCACGTCATAATATAAAAATTCGTATAGCTCATTCTCACAACGTAAAATCTATAATAAAGTACAAAAATCCTTTCCATAACATTTTTGACAAAATAAAGCAAAAACAGCTCGTAAAATATGCCACAAATAAAATTGCCTGCTCCAAAGGTGCGGGTGAATATTTATTTGGAAAGAATAGTTTAGTAGAAGTAGTAAATAACGCTATAGATTTACAAAAATTTGATCCTCATAAGTTTAATAACAAAAATGAAAGTGACTGCATAAAATTTGTACATATCGGCAGATATGGATATCAAAAAAACCAATTGTTTCTCCTTGACGTATTTAATGAATTAATTAAAGATATTGAAAACGCATCACTTACTTTAGTTGGATTTGGGCTGTGGACTGACAAAGTAAAAAACAGAATAGATGAATTAAAGCTTACTGATAAAGTCGCAATGCTGCCAAGCGATACGGATATCCCCCTGATTTTATCTCAAAGCGATGCAATGATTTTCCCCTCAACCTTTGAAGGCCTTGGTATAAGTCTTATTGAAGCACAGGCAATGGGACTCAGATGTTACACATCTGAGGTTATTCAGCCTGAAGCAGATTTAGGACTCTGCAAGACCTTAGAGCTTTCCTTAGGAGCAAAAAAATGGGCGGAATTTATTTGTGATGATATAAATAAAAACGGTCTGAAAAAACAGTTTGTTGATATGAGCAGCTACGATATCCAAAATATAAAAGAGCAATACAGAAGGATTTACTCAGATTAATAATTTTAATGAGGTAATTGATTTGAAAATAGGAATATTAACATTTGTACATGCATTGAATTACGGCGCAGTTTTACAGGCATATGCATCACAAAAATTCATCAGCAATATGGGAATTGACGTAAGCTTTATTAACCATTTCCCTGTTGAAAGAATTACAAAAAGCAATAATTTTTCCAAATCACAATTATTATTAAATAAAATTTCAAATTTGATGCATCCGATAAAAAAGTATCAGGGAAAAAAGAAAAGACAAAAATTAAGTGATTTCAAGAATGAATTTTTAAATATCTCAGAACAAATATATCACGGAGATATTACTGAGCTAAAGGAAAATTATGACGTTGTAATCGCCGGAAGTGATCAGATATGGAATACTGATGTGAACCCTTCTCCAAGGCCTTATTTCCTTGACTTTAAAACAAATGCAAAAAAAGCAGGCTACGCCTTAAGTACAGGCAGAGAAAAGCTAACTGAACTCGACTGCGAAATGATACATAAATATGTCAATAATTTTGAAATGCTGTCGGTAAGAGAAAACAGTCTTAAAAATTATCTGAGTGAAAATGAAAATGTCAATTGCCAATTAGTATGTGACCCCGTATTTTTGCTCAAAGAAAATGAGTGGAGTAAAGTAGCCGTTACGCCTAAAGAAAAAAAATATGTGTTAGTTTATTCTATGGAATGGAATGATGCCTTGATAAATGCAATAAAAAATATAAAGCACCATACAAATAAAAAGGTTTACTGCATTAACGGAGGCGGCATTTCAAGTGCAAGTATTGCCGACAAAACATTAGGCGGTCTGGGTCCGAAAGAATTTATAGGATACATAAAAAATGCTGATATTGTTTTAACAAATTCCTTCCACGGTGCTGCATTTTCAGCTATTTTCAAAAAAAAGCTGGTTGTCCTTGAGCACTCAAGAAGAAACGAAAGACTTTGTCAGCTCCTTGAGCTTTGCGGATATCCTGATCATTTTTTAAAACTGAATGATGAAAATTATAATTTAGATAATTACTATATAGATACTATAACCGCATATAAAAATATGAGCGAGTTTATAGAACAGTCAAGAGAATATATGAAATCTCTTTGTCAGGAGAATTAAGGTGAATGAGACCGAAAAGGCTAAAAGCAAAGCACTGATAACCGGTACTTTTATTTATGCTATTGGTAATTTGGGAACAAAAATACTTAGCTTTATTATTGTTCCTTTATATACATATTATATTGATCCTTCTGATATGGGAGATTATGACCTCGTAAACACGACTGTCAGCCTTTTAACGCCCCTGCTGACTTTACAAATTATGGACGCAGCATATGCATGGATGATGCGAAAAGAAAGCAAATCTCCTGATTACATAGTCGCAGTATATAAATTTTTAATCACTACATCAATACTTTCCTCGGCCATTATTCTTGCCGTTAATTATTTTGTTACCATAAAATACTGTTACTATATGATTGCCCTTTTGACTCTCGGCAGAATATTCTCAGCTCTCCATAAGCTGCTGCGCGGATTAAGAAATCAAAAGCTATTTACTATTTTCGGAATATTATATACTGCTATTTTCCTGCTTTTAAATCTGCTGCAAATAGTGGTATTAAAACAGGGTGTTAAGGCACTTTTCCAAAGTGCAATAATATCATATAGCTTTTGTATAGTATTACTTTTCATCTGTGAAAAAAGACTTAGACAAGTAAACTTCAAAACAAAGAGCCTGTCATTACAAAAAGAAATGCTGAAATTTTCCATTCCGCTTGTTCCAAACCAGTTGAATTGGTGGATAATGAACTCACTTGACAGGTATATTATCAGATTTTTTCTTGGCAGTGTATCAAACGGCATATATGCAATAGCTTATAAATTCCCATCGCTTCTTCAGTTAATATTCAATATTTTTTATTTGTCCTGGCAGGATGCCGCTATCGTTGACAAGGATAAAAACCCCGGAGAATTCTACACTAAGGTATTCAAATTATATTATAAAATATCATTTTCTTTTTTAGTTTTCTTGATTCCTTTTACTAAAATTTTTATTTTAATTGCAATGAATGAAGCGTATCACTCAGCAATTAATTATATCGGATTCTTATATCTCGGGACTGTATTTCAAGCATTTTCGTCATTTTTCGGCGTTGGATATTTAAAAAACGACAAAACCTCACAGGCGGCAACAACAAGTATTTACGGTGCAATAATTAATGCTGTAGTAAATCTTGCATTTATCAAGTTAATAGGCTTATATGCCGCTGCAATTTCAACCTTTATAGCCTTTTTGGTTATGTTTATCGTCAGGGTTATTCAGACCAGAAAAACTATGCCGATAAAAATTGAATATTTTAAATTTATAGTTTTATTTCTCATTTCTTTAGCAACTGTTATTATAAGTATTTTTACGCAAATAAAATATGATATCGTCTTGCTTGTAATAGGTGCGGTATTATTTGTAATCGTAAACAGAAATGAAATATTGAATATTATAAAATCATTAGTTAATAAGCTGAAAAAAGGAAGCAAATCATAATATGACTGAAAATAAAACACCTATTATTTTTGAAAACAAGCATAATTGCTGCGGATGCACTGCTTGCTATAACGCTTGTCCCGTTAATGCAATAACTATGACATCTGACGAAGAAGGATTTTTATATCCAAAGATTAATGAAGAAAGATGTATCGGCTGCAACAAATGTGTAAATGTATGCAAATTCAAATTTCATCAAAATAATAATGGATATATAAAAACAGCAAAAAATGGTTTAGCAGCGTACCCGATTGTATACGCTGCTAAGCATAAAGTTTTTGATATAAGATTAAATTCACGCTCGGGCGGCGTTTTCACTGCGTTATCTGATGATGTGCTTAACGGAAATGGTGTAGTATACGGATGTGTGCTGACTGATGATTTTAAGGCAGTTCACACGAAAGCCACTTCACCTCAGGATAGAGATAAGATGCGCGGCTCAAAATATGTTCAAAGCTCACTAAGTGATATCTTTAAGGATGTTGCTTCTGAGCTTAACAAAAATATCCCTGTTCTTTTTTCAGGAACCTCCTGCCAAATTGACGGATTAAAAAGCTTTCTCGGTAAGGAATATGATAATCTTTTGTGTGTTGACGTTGTTTGTCACGGCGTTCCCAGTCCAAGAATATGGAATGAATATTTAAAGTGGCAGGAGCAAAATAATAATGCTAAATGCACAGGGGTAGATTTTAGAAATAAAATTGATCACGGCTGGAGGGCACATATTGAAACCTTAACAATGAAAAAAGACAATGCTGAAATAAAAGTTGACAGTAGAGTTTTCAGGACATTATTCTACGGACATAATATTTTGCGTCCGGCTTGCTATCATTGCCCTTACAAATCTACAATTCATCCCGGTGATATAACAATCGCTGATTATTGGGGCATTGACAAGGCTGCTCCCGGCTTTAATGATGATAAGGGTGTGTCGTTAGTTTTAATAAATAACCAAAAGGGCAAGAGGGCATTTGATGCTATACTTAATAATTTAGAATCTCAGAGCTGTAAAATTGAAGACAGTATGCAGATGCCCCTTATAAGGCCTTGTTCAAAACCAATAGAAAGAGAGATATTCTGGAAAGAATTTGAAAACAAAGGCTTTGATTTTATTGTTAAAAAATATGCAAACAAAAGCAAATCATTTAAAATAATGCTGTATTATTTAAAAGCACGCAGAGCTATTATAAAATTATTAAAGCCAAAACGAAGCAAATAGGAACTCCTTTATGGAAAGATTTATCAAAACCTTATCAGAAAATGCAAGAAATTATTGTAAAGAATATTTATTAGCTACACTCATAATAGCCATCTTAACACTGCTGATTTACATAATCATCAGCAAAATTAAAAAGCAGAAAATTTCAAAAAGCAAAGCGATATCATTACTTGCTTTTTCTTCCTACTTTTCTTTGATGCTTAATATATCACTTATTCATAGGATAGGAACAGAAATAGACAAAACAGCAAACATCTTCGATGAATGGTCAATTTTTGACGTTGAATCGTCAATGTATCTGAATCTTAAGCCTATATATAACGTAATTTTATTTTTGCCGATGTGCTTTGTACTGTTCTTTTTCATAAAGAGTTTTTTTAACAAAGCATACGGCAGTAAAAGGCTTTTGATATATTCTACGGTTATTTCATTTTCCACATCATTATTCATTGAACTAACGCAGTTGATATTTAATTTAGGCACGTTTCAATTATCCGATTTGGTGTACAATACAACAGGCGGACTTATCGGCGCATTAACTTGCATTATAATCCGAAAAATCACGAACAAAAAAATGGCACGGGTTAAATAAACCTGTGCCATTTCTATATGAAAATCTAATATTCTTTTATTATTTCAAAATCCTGTGATTTTAATACTTTTAATAAATCGTCATTACTTTTTATCGGTGCATTTGTTATGATTCCGCCTTTTGCAAGGTTTTTCAAAACATGAAAATCCGAGCCTGATACCATCAGCTTACCATTTTCCTTTGCCCAATCATAAGCCTTATCGTTGAGCGATTTTTCGGTTTTGCCGTTATAAATCTCAACTCCGTCAATATAATCGGGGTTACACCTGCGTATACCTATCCGAAACGGATGTGCCTGATAAACGAGAAATCCCCTGTCATGACAGCGCTTGTAAATCTCCTTTTCCCACACCTTCATAAGATTACCGCTGCTGTACAAAAACTCCTCATCAATGCCATAAATAAGATAATCATTGGCAGTAAAATAATGGCGCAGCTCTATACCTAAAAGCACGGTGAAGTCGTCACCTGCAACCCTTTTCATACGCCTATACCCCTCAAGGTAAAAGTCAATCTGCTTTTGGGGTGCCCAGTTAGGGGTAAAGGTCATCGGGCTGTAATGATCTGTCACAACAATTCCGCTGTAGCCCTTTTCTTTATAAAGTTTTACAATTTCCTCAGGCTCTACCCTGCCGCAGCGTGACACGCAACCTGTGTGGCAGTGAAGCTCATACTTAAATTCCATAACAAAAGAATATCACAATAAAATATTTTTATCAACTTAATATAAAAATATTTTTACTATAATTAACAAATGTTTAAACTGAATTAATAAATTATTTAAAACACAGTATTATTATGTTTGTATCAAAATAAGGTGGTGTTTATTCAATGATAAGGTACAAAAAATTTATCTCATCTATAATCGTTATAGCGATAATGCTTTCATTTTTCGGCTGTTCTAAGGCTCAGGAGAGTAGTAAAACAACAAATCAAACAACTACTCAATCTGACGTTAGAGATGATAGCGATATGTTTACCAACAGGGATTATGACAGTTCGTATGATGAAAGCAGTGCCGTAAAGATTTCACTTTCCGATAAAGGTACAACCTGTGACTCGGAGAATGTTGAAATAAACGGCAGCACCGTCACGATTAAAAATGAAGGTACGTATATCATTTCAGGCAAGCTGACTGACGGTCAAATTATAGTTGATATTGATAAGTCTGACAAGGCACAGCTCGTGCTTGACAACGTAAACATTAACTGTGACACAAGTGCCGCCATATACGTTAAACAGGCTGACAAGGTGTTTATCACACTTGCAGACAAAAGCAAAAACACCCTTTCAAACAAAAAGGACTTTGTTGCCATTGATGATAACAATATTGACTCCGTTATTTTTTCAAAAAAAAATTTGACCCTCAACGGTGGAGGCGAGCTTGATATTACTGCAAGCTACGGTCACGGAATTGTATCAAAAAAGGACTTAAAATTCACCTCAGGAACGTACAATATTGATGCGAACGAACACGCTCTGCAAGCAAAAAACAGTATCAGAATTGCAAACGGCACGTTTAATTTAACGGCAAATGAGGACGGCCTGCACAGTGAAAACGATGATGAAGATAATGACAAGGGCTATATTTACATCATCGGCGGATTGCTGAATATATCTGTAGAGGATGATGCCATCCACGCCGGAAAAAATTTGACAATCAAAGGCGGAACAATCGACATCGCAAAATGCTATGAGGGTCTTGAGGGTGAAACAATAAACATCTCAGGCGGTGACATTTCACTTAAAGCAAGTGATGACGGAATAAACGCCTCAAGCAGTAGCTCAAGTACAGATATGAGAAATGAGTTTGCAGCCAACGAGAACTGCAATATCACAATTTCGGGCGGCATAATAAGAGTTGACGCTGACGGAGACGGCATTGATTCAAATGGCAATCTTACCGTTACAGGCGGCGAAATATATATTGACGGTCCTACTAATGATGGCAACGGCGCACTTGATTATGACGGTACCGCCACTATTAGCGGTGGAATAGTAGTTGCAGTCGGAGCTGTGGGAATGGCACAAAATTTCTCTGACGGAACTCAATGTGCAATGCTTGTAAATGCAAGCGGTCAGGCAAATGATGAAATCGTACTTAAGGACAGCAGCGGTAAAGAGATACTCACCTATAAGCCGGGCAAAAATTACAGCTGTGCTCTCATAAGCTGCCCTGAAATCACCCAAGGCAAAACCTATACCGTAATGTCAGGCAATCAGGATATTAAAGTAACAATGACCGAAACCATTTACGGCTCAAATGGTGGAATGGGTATGGGCGGTAGCAGACCTCCAATGGACAATAGACAGCCAATGGGTGGCAGAGCACCTATGGGTGAAGGACACGATCCGTTCAGTAAACCGTGATAACAAAAACACCTAAGTGACAATCACTTAGGTGTTTTTTAACATTATGACTTAAATATTTTCTTTGCCTGACGCATATTATTTACAATTTCAACGCCAAACGGACAGCGTTTTTCACAGGCACGGCATTCGATACAATCAGTTGCTTTGGCTTTCAGCACTGCATAATGCTCTCTTACCGTTTCAGGAACCTCACCCTGCGCCTTTGCAAGATTTAAGAACTTGGTAACCATTGCAATATCAATACCCTTTGGACAAGGAGCACAATGTCCGCAGTACATACAGTGACCCTGCCAGCTTATCTTAGGAAAGGTTGCGAAAACGGACGCATAATCCTTTTCCTCGTCAGTCGCCGTTTCATAATAAAGCGACGCCTCAAGCTCTTCTTTTGTATGAACGCCAGACATAACGGCAGAAACCGCAGGACGTGTCAACGCATAGTGTATACATTGTGATACCGTCATAGCCTTGCCGGCGGGCGAATCTTCAGCAAGCAAATCGCCGCCGCCAAACGCCTTCATAACCGTGATGCCCACGCCTAAACTTTGGCAAGTTTCATAAAGTCTTTCACGCTGAGGGTCAAGGTTAAAGAGCGGCTTTTCATAGCTTTCATCTGCCCAGAGCAGTTCAACGTCCTCATCACCCGGAAGCAGATCATAACACGGATTGACACTGAACATCAGTACCTCAACAAGTCCGCTCTCCACTGCTTCAAGAGCCACGATAGGATTATGACTGCTCAGTCCGATACATTTGATTTTCCCCTGCTTTTTTAAGTCTATCGCATACTGCATTATCTCGCCGTTTACAATGTCATTCCAGGTCTGAACTGAATCGACATAGTGTATCATACCGATGTCAATATAATCAGTATCAAGATTTTTCAGCATAACCTCAAAGGCAGCCTTTACCTCATCAATTTTTCTTGTAGCCCTGTACTGCTCATTCTCCCAAACAGTACAGATATGCGCCTGCAAAACAAAATTTTCTCTATTTTTATGTATTGCCCTGCCGACACGCCTGTGCATATCAGGGTCAGGACTGTACAGATCCATAAAATTAACACCGTTTTCAAAGGCTAAATTGAACATATCCCGAGTGAACTTTTCATCCTTTTTCAGAAATCCCTCACAGCCAAGCGCAATCTCACTGACCTTTATTCCCGTTTTTCCAAGCGTGCGATAATTCATAATTATTCTCCATTCAATTTACTTTTCCGCTTCATTCACACATCTAAGCGCATTAAGGCTACGTGGATATCCGATGTATGGAATACACTGAGAAATAACGTTTATCAAAAATTCTTTATCGTTTCCAACATTCATATTCGCCTTTGCGTGTGAAATAAGCTGAGGCTCACAGCCTCCCTGAGCAGCAATAAAGCAAAACGTAATCATTTCTCTCTGCCCGTAATCAAATCCGTCTCTTGTGTAATAATCACCAAAGCAGTTTGCGGCAAGCCAGCGGTTGATATGAACGCTCTCCTGCGGACCTGATTTGTAAAAATCTTTCATACCGTCGCCGAAAATATCGACCTGTGCCTGAGCTCCCTTTTCAAGTCTGTCTTCAGGTGTTGTAGTTCCCTGTGGCTCAAGCGGAAGCGTTATTCCCTTTTCTTCAAATATTTCATTTGTTGCATTGATAAATGCAAAGACTCTGCCGATACCGAGATAAGCGACTGCCTGATAGACAGTCTCTTTAATTTCAACAGGCGTTACGCCCGCAGCAAGTGCATCTGAAAGCATAATTTTATATACATCCAAGCTCTGACAACCGATAAGAGTCGCAAGTATAGCCATATATCTTGTTTTGTCATCAAGATTACCGTGATTAACTACCTCGCCAAAAGCAAAATTGTTGAAAAATTCTGTAAATTCGGGGTCTGTTTTTTCAAAATCTAAAATAGCCATTTTCGTCCCTTCTTTATAGATTATTATACTCATCGTCAGATACAGGCTCTAACCACTCGTTTGAATTGTTTTCACCCGGCACCTCGATTGCAATATGGCTGAACCACGAATCCTTCTTAGCGCCGTGCCAGTGCTTAACGCCTGCAGGAATAACCACAACGCTTCCCTTTTCAAGACTGACAGATTCCTTGCCGTATTCCTGATACCATCCACTGCCGGCAGTGCATATAAGTATCTGTCCTCCGCCTGAGGTGGCGTGATGAATATGCCAGTTGTTTCTGCAGCCGGGCTCAAACGTAACGTTAGCTAAAAACATAGGTGTTTCCTTCGGGTCAACAAGTGGATTTAAAAATGACTCGCCTGAAAAATACTGTGCAAAATTAACATTCGGCTCACCCTTGCCGAAAACATTTTCTCTGTCAAATATTTCTTTACTGTTCTGTTCCATACTATATCAATCTCCTTATATTATATTGATTATAATTATAACACAGGAAACGATTTAAGTTAATAGTCTTAATAAAATTTTTAATTTGCATAATACATAAAAACTGATATAATTGTATTAAGCAAATAGGAATTTGAAAGGAACACTTATATGGACTTCCCTTTTTGTGATGCACCAAATACAGCAACCATTGTCTGCTGTCACGTGATTAATAAAGAATCTCCCATATTATATGTATCGCATGATGAGGATGATGGAATGTGGCAATTTCTATGCGGAAAATCACACAATGAAGCTGAGGCAAGAATCATTTCATTACAGGAAGCATTTGAAATAGACAACTCTGTTGGAGAATTAAAGGATATGCCCTGTGGCTATTATGCAACAAGGGAAGGCAGAAAAAGTCATTGGTCTATAAAGAAAAATTTGCGAACTTACAAATTAGAATTTGAGGAATGATATATGTCAGCTAACGGAATGACATAATTATATCTGTAAAAAAGATAGTAATTAAAAGAGGATAAATATGACAAAAATAGAGGAATTTGAGAATAAAATAATAGAATACGGTATGTCAGATAAAGATTTTGAAGAATATAAAAAGCTTTTAAAAAGGTGCCGTGATGATTTTTTAAAGAATCAGCATTGTTATATAACTGCTTCTAAATTTAAAAAAGAAAATCATATTCAAGCAATAAAATTAATTAACTATGGTTTGGAAAATTTCGTTAATGATGATTGGAGCAGTAAAATGAGAGCATATGCAATTCTTAGTGACATATACTTAAGAATAAAAGATTATGATAATGCATATAAAAATATGCTGATGTCAGATCAATTAGCAGAGTTTGATTCGTACCATATAACAAATTCCATAAGGTTATTATGGATTAAGTTACATTTAGATAAATTTAATTATTCTCCGGAAATAGAAATGTATTTGAATTTATATATGAAAGATAGCGAATTTTCAAAAGCATTTATAAATCACAAATTCATATCAAATATTGCTAAGATAGTGATTAACTTAAAAAATAAAGATATTAAAGCCGTAAAACTTCTGTATGAAGATACTCTGGATATTATTAGTCCTAATTATAAGGGAGCTTTATATTCAATTTTAAAAAACCATAAGTACACAGAGAAAGTTGAATTAACAACCGAAGTAAAAGAATATTTGGAAAAAATATCAAAAATAATTAATTAAATTAGAATTTGAGGAATAATGTATGTCAACAAGTAAGGAATATTTAAATTTTTTATTAGATCAGTTATCTTCTCTTGACGGAATATCGCATCGTATGATGATGGGCGAATACTTAATATATTATCGCGGCAAGGTTGCTGCATACATTTGTGATGAACGCTTTTTAGTCAGACCTGTTCCGTCTGCAATAAAAATGTTGCCCAAGGCTGAATACGATTCAATAAGTGAAGGCGGCAGAAAAAAGCTCCTTCGAGTAGATGATGTTGACGATAGAGAGCTTTTAACAAATTTATTTATTGCAATGTATGATGAATTACCCGAACCAAAACCGAAAAAGAAAAAAGCAAATAAAAATTCACAATAAGTATAGCAAAGCCGAGGGGAATTCGCCCTCGGCTTGTTGTTCCATCATTATTTTGGTCAAAAAGTTTCCTCTATTAGTTCAAATCTCTTAACTGTTTTTCCGTCGATTTTAATATCGTCATTCCACATAGATGCAGGTCTTGCCCATATTTTATCAGGAGCATTGATATCCTGATAAATGACCATATCTTCAAGTATTTCGCTATGCTTTGCAATATGCAAAACTCTGTATGTATTGCCTTTATAATGACGATAAATGCCAAGTTTAAATTCGTTCATTAATCTCACCTGAATTTTCTAATAATCTATTACCAATATTCAATCTATCATATGAATTATCCTTTGTCAAACAGTATTATTTCATTTTTATCTGTTTCAACTTGGTTAAATTAGATATATGCTTATGAAAATTTGTTTAACTTTACAAATTTAGTTTCAAATAACATAATTGCTAAATTTTTTCAATAGTATTTGTGAATACACGTCACAAACTATACTTGCAAGGGTGAGAAATGATTTTTGATATTCAGAATTCATTTTTCATTTTTGCAATAAAAAGTAAAAGAGGTGTATTCAAATGTCAAGCAACAAGAACGTAGTTCCAGAGGCTAAGGAAGCTCTTAACAGATTTAAGATGGAGGCTGCTGCAGAGGTTGGTGTTAACCTTAAGAACGGTTACAATGGTGACCTTACTTCTAAGCAGGCAGGTTCAGTAGGCGGCCAGATGGTTAAGAAGATGATTAAGGCTTACGAGGAAGGTATGAAATAAGTAAAGCTTTAGCTTTGTTTTTTTCATTTTTTCTTATTTAGGGCGAATGCCCGAATTAATTGCGTGAATGGCAATAAAGAAGCTCCGATACTTTTTTGTATCGGAGCTTTGATTTATTTTACGTTAAAAATGTAAATATTAGCACTGTCTGAAAGCAGATACATTGTATCATCAATGTAAGTGCAGCGTGAGATGTTTTCGTAATCAGGTGAAGAAGCTATGAAATCATTAGTAATTACAATTTTTCCGTCCTGAATTTTAAAGGTTATTGCGCCTTTTCTGAGATTATCGTGATTGTTATAAGGGATTGCATAATAGCCTTTATCTGTATTTACAACGAGTGCATGGTGGTTATACTGTGCATCTGAATCAGTATTTTTCATAGCAATACTGTCAAGCACCTGTGGCTTTTCCGGATTTGAGATATCAAACAGTGCAAGCTTAAGACCGTTTGTGATTTCCATATCAAATCCGTCTTCAGTTGAAAAGCCTATACCGAGAAGTGTATTCTCATCAATAGGAACGAGCAGGCTTGAAAATCCGGTTATCTCAACCTCTCCCTTAATCTGTGGACTTTCTGGATTTGATAAATCAATTACAAACAGCGGGTCAGTCTGCTCATACGTTATAACGTACGCCATATCACCGATAAACCTGACAGCTTTGATACTTTCAGTTTTAGCAAAGCCTGTTACCTCGCCGATTTTTTCTAAATTTTCATTGAGAACAAAAAGATTATTTATCTCCTCTCCGTCCTTATCGTATGAGGTCGTTGCGATGCGCAGATTACCATCCTTTTCATCCATAGAAAACTGATCGTTTGTGTTGCCCACAACTTCACCTGTTGCGGTGAACTGAATATCATTTTTATCTAATTTAATTTTAACAATACACAGTTTGGTTTCTGTCGGTGCATAACTTAAGCTATCGATAAGCCCGTTTGCCTCATTCATACAGACATACATATTATTTTCGTTGCAATAAATATCTGCACCTGCGCCGAAAAGTGCCTTTGTATCAGAGGATTTCTTCCCTGTTTCAATGTCAATTGAGCTGACAACTAAATAGCTTGCGGTGCTTGGATTTACTGCATAGCAAATGTCATCAAGCTTTAGAGGCTCCTTCTCACCGTTTTTACCTTCGCACACGTACGGGATATAATCGCTGTCATCCTTACACTGATTACTGTAAATATAATCGTTTGATACAACGTAAAGCTGACTACCTATCATACGTGATGACGTATAATAACCACTTTGCGAGAATGAGCTTATTTCGTTTGGTTTGCTGATATCTGAAATATCATAAATATAAGTGCCTACTGAGTTTTCATAATCATCATTTTCATAAACGCTTTTGTTGGTATTTACAACTAAAAAATCCTTATAGACATACATATCAACGATATATTCGTCGCCAAGTATATTGCTGTAATCATGCTTGAAATCTTCTATTAATGAAACAAACTCGGCATCTGAATTGTATATTCTTATTTTGTTTAAACGACTATCCAAAGAATAGATATATCTGCCGTCGTTTTTTATAATATCGCCCTCGTCAACTGCATCTACCTGCTTGTAGGTCTGGGCATAGCTTGTGCTTCCGGCTGCACTTGATGTTACTGCCATATCCTCCGCAACTTCATCTACCATTGCTCCTTTATCGAAATAGAAATAATGATCCATATTTTGCCTTTCTATTTTTTTAACAGCAGATTTGACGTCATTAATACTTGCAAAGGAATTGAGCACTTGCTGTGAGCTGTCCGTATCCACAACATTTTCCTTTGTAACAAAATACGGTCTTGAAACGGCAAGTGCGGTAATAACAATGGCAATACACGCTGCGGCACTGACAATACTCTTAAACGTCCTTGTCTGATAAAGTCTTATTTTCTTCTGCTCTTTTCCCTCAAGCATATCCCGAGCAGCATCCTCACTGAGAGTATCAGGAGCAGTTATATTTTCCTTTTCAAATTCATTTTTTATAAAATCAAAATCTTTATTATTTTTCATCTGTCATCACTCCAAAAAATTCCGCATTTTAGCAATACTGCGTGACAGCTTTGACCTGACACTGCCTGCTGTCAACCCCGTAACCCTTGAAATTTCCTTGCTTGTAAAGCCTGCTACAACAGACAAAAGAACGATCTCTTTTTCGTCACTGCCGAGCATATCAAGTGCCTGACAAAGCTCTGTTTTGCTTTCGTCAATAGTTATGAACAAATTTGAACTGCTCTTAACAGTATCAACGCTTTCGCATTCTCTCTGCTTTATTTGCAGCTTTACATAGCTTGAACAGGCGGCGTGAAGAATTTTAAAAATCCACGAGGAAAACGCTTCTGCCTTTCGCAAATTTTTTATCTGCTCGTATGCTGACACAATACAATCCGACACTGCGTCCTGTGCGTCATCAGCATTCCCCAGACGATAATAAGCATAACGATAAAGCCTATCCTTATATAAAGAATAGAGTTGACAAAAGGCATCCTTATCGCCTGCTTTAGCTTTTTTAACAAGCTCTTTTTCACTCACACTGCTCACCTCTTTTGACATGTCATAAGTTAAGTATATAAAATGAAACAAAGTGTTGCAATAAAACAGAAAATTTTTTAAAGAAAAAAGTACAGTCAAAAAATTTCTGACTGTACTTTATTTATTAAGTCTTAAATTTTTAAAAAATTCTGTAAGCATTGAGGCACATTCCTGCTCCATTATACCTGAAAATATCTCAGGCTTATGGTTATACGGTATGGCATTAAAATCTGCAATTGATCCGAATGAGCCTGCCTTTTTATCAAATGCGCCGAAATAAACCTTTTTTATCCTTGCGTTGATAATTGCCCCTGCACACATAGGACAAGGCTCAAGCGTGACGTATAAATCACATTGCCACAGCCTCCAGCCGCCAAGCTTTTTACAGGCATTATCTATTGCCTCAAACTCGGCATGATAAAGGGCATTTTTGCCGAGTTCACGCCTGTTTCTTCCTTCACCGACAATCTCGTTATCCTTTACAACAACGGCGCCGACAGGCACTTCTCCCTCAAGCGCACTGAGCTGTGCAAGCTCAATCGCCCTTTTCATAAACACATTATCCATATCAAACCTTGGCGACAGTCTGCGCTGTCAGAAGAATTAAAATGAAAAACGGAACAATCATCCAAGGGAAAAGAAAGGCTGTAAATTTCTGCCCCGTAGTAAGCACGCTCTGGCTTTTATTCTCCTTTTTAACAAGTTCTTTTTTTATCAGTAAATAAAAGCCTGCTACTGCACCAACAGCAATCCAGAACAAATAAATAATACTTGTTGAATATGTTGACGCCTGCGTTCCTTCGGCGACAAAATTCACTGTATTCTGAACAACAGACATACCGTTATTTAGCATATGGATAAAAATTGCAGGTGCAATGCTGTCCGTCCTGACAGTTATATAGCCGAGAACCAAAGCGATTGAAAATGCAAAAATAAACTGAATAGCGTTGCCGTGAAGCAGTCCGAAAACAATACTTACGGCAGTAACTGCAAAGCCCTTGCCGTACTTTTTCAAAAGCTGGAGCGAACAGCATCTCATTGCAAATTCCTCACAAATTGCAGGAATAACTGCAATAGCTATTAAATTCATAAAACAGGCAAGTATTGAATCGGGAGTGGTTATATCGCTTGACTTCAGCTCTAATCCTAACACTTCATAGAAAAAAGTAACGATAAATGACACTGCTATCTGCAAAACACAACAGCATCCCATACCAAATGCGACCCATACAAAAGCTCTCGATGCTTTAAGCCTGTTATTAGGAATAACAGGTGACGTATACCTTTTTTTGTTTACAAGAGCTACGATGCCGAAAGGCACGGCAACAGATGCAAAAGATACACCTATAATCATAAAGCCGTCCTGAAAAATCGGATTATTCAGATAAAGCTCATAAAGTCCAAATGCCGAAAGCAGAGAAGCTGCAAGCATCTGAATGACAATATACGCAACAATTGCACAGCCGATAGAAAGACTTATCTTTCTTATTTCCTGCTTTTCCTGCGTTACTTTGAGTTGTCTGTTATATTCTCTCTGTCTTGCCTCATTTACATCACTGCTATTTCCAAACGGGTTATAATAGTATTGGGGCATCTAATCAATCCTTTTTTCTTGTATGAAGAAATCTTCAAAGTACGGTAATTCTTTAATCCAGTCGCAATATGTATGCCACTCTGCAAGCTTATGATTTTTTCTTGCATAATAGATATTGCAAAGATTCTCGTAATTGAGCGTGCAAGTTCTCATCTGATTATATGAGCTTGGAAGAAGCTGAATAATCGTGTACCAAAGCTCCTTATCCTTCGTTTCGATATAACGAAGTCTGAGGTCCTCAAGGGTTTCAATCACCTTTTCCATAGCCTTAAGTCCCTCTTCATTCATATGGTCAACCGAGAAGTCGGAAAGCTCAAACGGCTTTGACGTTATCTTGTGCATAGTTGACGTTGAATTTGCAACTGTGCCGACCTTGTAGGTGTCATATTCCTTCCACCAATAAAGAGGTGCGGTAACGTCAACGGTCACAAATATCATTCTGACAAATTTTCTGTGGTCAGTTCCTGCATAGCAAAGGCGCTTTGCAAGGCTGAGATCATTTTCACCAAAGACAAAGCTGCCGTTTTCATCATAGTAAGAATCGTACTTTGCCCAGGAATTCATCGGATTTCTTGCTCCGCGAATTGCGTTATCAAAATTCAACACGCTTGTGCGTTCGATCTTAATCATATCAGTCTAAATCCTTTGCAATTTCCTTAAGATAAGCCTTAAGCTCATCTTTCGTTTCAGGGTGCTTCAAGCCGACCTCAATGTTCGCCTGAAGGATACCGAATTTGTTACCCATATCATAGCGTGTGCCCTCGTAATCAACGGCAACAACGCCTTTTGTCTTTGCAAGTGTTTTCATAGCGTCAGTAAGCTGGAGCTCATTGCCTGCACCGAGAGGGGTTTCTTCAAGAATATCAAAAATTTCAGGCGGCATAACAACTCTGCCGAGAATAGAATAATTTGACATAATTTCCTCAGGTGACGGCTTTTCAATCATATCCGTACAGTTGTAGCAGTTATCCTCAATATGATCAACCTCAAGTGAGCAGTACTTTGTGATTGCCATACCCGGCACCTCTTTAACACCTACTGCACCCTTGCCGTATTTCTCATAAGCATCGCAAAGCTGCTTTGTTACAGGAGTTTCGGAAATGATAACATCATCGCCGTAAAGCACTGCAAACGGCTCATTGCCGACAAAGCTCTTTGCACAGAGAACTGCGTGACCGAGCCCCTTCGTCTCCTTCTGGCGAATGAAATAAATATTGCCGAAATTTGAGCACTGCACTACGTCGTCGTAAATCTTCTTCTTGCTCTCATTTCCCTCAAGTTTTGCCTCAAGCTCAAATGCGTGGTCAAAGTGATCCTCAATAGCACCCTTGCCTCTGTTCGTGATAATGAGAACATCCTCAATACCTGATGCAAAAGCCTCCTCAACTATATACTGAATTGCAGGCTTGTCAACGATGTTGAGCATTTCCTTTGGTACTGCCTTTGATGCAGGGAGCACTCTCGTACCCATACCTGCTGCCGGTATAATCGCCTTTTTAACTTTCATAAAAATCTCCTCCTATAGATGTGAAATAAATGATGTTATTAAATCAAGAGCAAGATAAGCAATAATCGGTGTGAAAATGCTTGTACCGCCCAGTTTTCCTAAATAAAGTCTTTTCATATCTGCCTGTGAAAGTGAGCTCCTCTCCATCATAGGCAGCGATGAACTGAAAGAACCGCCCTCTGCTAAATTCCTGTCAACCTTATCAAGCACTTCAAGCGTTTTAGCTCTGTAAAAGCTGTCGGCAAAAAGTGCTATTATAAGCCGCAGAATAAGATTTACACTGATAGTTATCAGCATCATCGGTAAAACCTGTTTGTATATCTCCATAAACTGAGTGATAAGCTCGTTGCTCGGGTTACTGTAAAGAGCTTGATAATTGCTGCTGAAGAAAGAACCAAAGGCTGCTATCTCTTCAGCAAATAATCCGCTTACAACGAAGCTTGTAATTAAGCTGAGTGCAAGGAAAACGATACCCTGCTTATACATCTTTCTGTACAAAAGGTAATACGGACCAAAAATAAATGCGCTCCAGTTCCATGACACCTTTTTATTTTCCAAGAATTTCGGAATAAACTTTTCAGTATTCGTTCTGACAACTGCCGCCACGTCAGCAATGCTCTTTCCGTCAATTGTCTGTGTATCATTCTCATATCTCTGCTGAGTGGTGTTATTAAAGCCAAACTCATTTAAAGGGCTGTATTCCTTATACTGAGCATTGCTCTGCCTTGCACCGCACTGAGAGCAAAACGGAGCGCCATTACTTATCTCTGCACCGCACTGAGAGCAAACTGTTTTACTGCTCTCTTTTACAGGTGGTTGATAATACTGCGTATTCTCATTTACTGTGCTATCGGCTTCATCTGTTTTTTCAGCAGTATAATCAAAGCCTTCGCTATGCTTATCACGATTAAAGCAATGACCGAGTGCTTTATAACATTCCCTGTGATGAGGAGTGGCGCAATGAGGACAAATTACTATATCATCTTCATCTGTGAAATTTCTGTCACAAACGGGACATTTTTCATTTGAATTAATAATCATTACTTTATCCTTTCTTTTCGGGTCAATATATTATACATTATATTGGTATAATAAATCAATCTTTTCGTTAAAATATTATTAACTGTTTTTAAAACTTGAAATGTATTTGTAATTTGTATATAATAAAATGAATATAAATGCAATAATATTATTTGGAGAATAAAATATGATTGAATACGAGGAACTCAAATTCAGACTGCTTGAATCTGAAAAAACAGTTGAAAATCTGAAAGAAGCGCTTGCAATTGACCTTTTAAAAAATGAAATTGCAGAGCTTGAGGAGAAAAGCAGTGCACCTGATTTCTGGGATAATATGGAGCTGAGCCAAAAGACAATGCAGAGAATCGGCTCTTTGAAAGCAAAGGTTGCATCATATGAGAGTGTTAAAAATGACTATGATGATGCGCTTGTTATGATTGAGCTTGCCAATGAGGAGGAGGATGCAGACCTGATTACCGACTGCACCGATGCTGTTCTTGACATTGAAAAAAGGCTTGAGGCTCTTACCCTTTCAACGCTCTTAAGCGGTGAATTTGACAATAACAACGCCCTTCTCACCTTCCACGCCGGTGCCGGCGGAACTGAGGCTCAGGACTGGGCTGAGATGCTTTTCAGAATGTATAACCGCTGGGGTGAAAGGCATGGCTACAAGGTTTCAACGCTTGATTATCTTGACGGCGACGTTGCAGGCGTAAAGAGCGCAACTATACTTGTTGAGGGTGAAAATGCTTACGGCTATCTCAAGGGTGAAATGGGTATTCACAGACTTGTGCGTGTTTCACCGTTTGACTCGTCAGGCAGACGTCATACGTCCTTTGCCTCCCTCGAGGTTATGCCTGAAATTGATGATGACGTTGAGGTTGAAATCCGTGAAGAAGATATAAAAATGGACGTTTACCGAGCATCAGGTGCAGGCGGTCAAAAAGTAAATAAAACTTCATCTGCCGTAAGGCTTACACACATTCCGACAGGAATTGTCGTATCGTGTCAGATCGAGCGAAGCCAGCACCAGAACCGCGAGGTTGCTATGCGAATGCTTAAATCAAAGCTCGTTGAAATCAAGGAAAGAGAAAACCTTGAAAGAATTGAGGATATCAAGGGCGACCAGAAGGAAATTGCCTGGGGAAGCCAGATACGCTCATACGTCTTTATGCCGTACACAATGGCGAAGGATCACAGAACCGGCTTTGAAATGGGTAACATAAATGCAGTTATGGACGGCGAAATTGACGGATTTATAAATGCATATTTAAAAATGAAATCTGTTGAAGCAACCGCTGATTAATTATGGTGTGCAGATTGCGCAGTCAGATTGTATAAAGCTGACGCAGGTATACTTACTAACGTTATTGTGTGCGTTGGTGCTTATGCATATTCAGCTTTTTCCTACATCGCAAATGACGGGAATGTTGACGTAACACGTATTGCGGCACAGGTTGTTTGCGGCATCGGCTTTTCAGGCGCAGTTCTTATACTTCGTGACAGTACGAATATCAGAGGTATTTCAACCGCCGCAACTATATGGGCAACGGCTGCAATAGGTGTTTTATGTACTGTTTCAAACATAATCTTTTCTATAATAGCAGCAGTTGCAATCGTATTTTACACTTAGTACTCCATCAGTTTTCTTTTTATATCGATAAAAGAAAAAGCTATAATGAAGAAGAATGTGTAGACAAGGATACAGATATTATTTCAGCCGATTGGAAAACAGACAATTAATTACCACAAATATAAAATTCCCCTTTGACAAAACTAAGTCAAGGGGGAATTTTTATATGAAAAAAATCATTTTAGCCATAATGTGTATTGCCCTGCTTGCAGGCTGTTCAGCGGCAAAAACCGACACGCAGGAGAGTACAAGCGAAATAACATCAGGCAATACCGAGGAAACAACGAACGTGGCGCAAACCACGGTTGAAATCACGGGAGTAAACACGAAAAATTACAGTAATGAAAAGGTTATATGGGGCCCCGGCAGAGCTGAAAATCACGCCCGTCCCGCGGACCCTGTATCGCTTCAGAATACGTATGAGGACTTTGGCGCGCACTTCATTATGAGGGATGAGAAATACATCTGCTTAACCTTTGACGAGGGCTATGAAAACGGCTACACTCCTGCAATTTTAGATACGCTCAAAGACAAGAGAGTTAAGGCAGTTTTCTTTGTAACGTATGATTTTGTCAAGGATAATCCGGACTTAATTGAGCGTATGATTGACGAGGGTCATATTATAGGAAATCACACCTACCGCCACTATACTCTCGACGAGGTTTCAGATGAAGAGGCAACTGAGGAAATCGTATTTCTTGACAATTATATGAAGGACAACTTTCAGTACAGAATGACGCTTTTCCGTTTTCCCAAGGGTGAATTCAGCGAAAAGACTTTAGCTCTTGCAGATACACTCGGCTACAAAAGCATATTCTGGTCATTTGCCTATGCTGACTGGGACACGCAAAATCCTGCCGACAGGGACGAGGCCTTCAAAACAATTACCGAAAACACGCATAACGGCGAAATTATGCTCCTTCACGCAGTGAGTGCAACGAATGCCGAAATACTGCCCGAAGTTATTGACGAGGTAAGAAATCAAGGTTATGAATTCACCACTGAAATTTAAAAAATAATTTAATATTTTTGTAAATTTTCAAATTTGGTATTGTTATAAATAAAACGCTATTATATAATGTAGATACTAAAATAAAAATTACAATGGCGTTTTATACAAATTTTGAAAAATCCATTTTTGAAAGTGAGAGAAATATATGTTATTTTCAAGGGATATCGGCATTGACCTTGGTACTTCAAACACACTCATATGTGATAAAAAGGGACGTGTTATCATTCGTGAGCCGAGTGTTGTTGCCGTTGACGTAAAATCAAAAAGAGTGCTTGCAACAGGTGATGAGGCAAAGGCAATGATTGGCAGAACTCCCGGTTCTATCATTGCCGTACGTCCGCTTCAGGACGGCGTTATTGCAGATTTTGATATGACCTCAGATATGCTCAGGAATTTTATTTACCGTTCAAGCAAAAGAAGCCTTTTTACAAGGACAAGAGTTGTTATCAGCATTCCGAGCAACGTTACGGAGGTTGAGAGGCGTGCTGTTGAGGATGCTGTGCGTTCAGCCGGTGCGCAGGACGTTGAGCTTATTGAAGAGCCTATGGCCGCTGCGCTCGGTGTAGGTCTGCCTGTATATGATGCAACAGGTTCAATGGTTGTTGACATCGGCGGCGGCACCTGTGATATAGCCGTTATCAGTCTCGGCGGTATTGCCGCCTGCAAAAGCATTAAGGTTGGCGGTGACGCTCTTGACGAGGCTATAATTGATTATCTCAAAAAAGAGTACGATTTACTTGTCGGCACAAATACAGCTGAGGATATCAAGATAAAAATCGGCTCAGCCTCTACATATGACGGAGAGGGCGCTATGGAGGTCAGAGGCAGAAACGTCATCAACGGTCTTCCGAAAAGCGTTGAAATTACATCAGAGGAAATACGCAAAGTATTATCCGAGCCTGTAGCAAAAATCATTTCCGCTATCAAGGAAACGCTCGAGATGACACTCCCCGAGCTTTCGGCAGATATAATTGACAAGGGTATTTATCTCACAGGCGGTTCAAGCCAGCTCAGAGGACTTGCAGATTTAATTTCAAGCGAGACAAAAATCGCAGTACATACTCCTGATAAGCCTATGGACTGCGTTGCAATCGGCACATCAATAAAACTCAGAAGGGCAATGTAAGAGATGAAAAATCTTTTTAAAAGCAGTCGTTTCAAGTTAATAGTTGCTATTGTTGCCCTGCTTCTTGTGGGTATGCTCCTTGCT
Source organism: Eubacterium sp. (assembly GCA_022511185.1). Lineage (GTDB taxonomy): Bacteria > Bacillota > Clostridia > Oscillospirales > Acutalibacteraceae > Eubacterium_R. Next base: position 7,941 of record JAFLSA010000003.1, on the reverse strand, counting down.
GCCATAAATGGAAATGGTGCAACTGCGCAGTCAAGCATTATCGGCACGATATTCACCCCTGCGCACTTGGTTGCGGACAAGCTTTCAAACGGTATAGACAGGATAACCGACAATGCAAAGGGCGATACTCAGTATGAACAGAAAATTGACGAGCTTCAAAGGGCGCTTGGCGATTTACAGGATCAGCTTGCTGATTACAACAATCTCAAATCACAAAATGAGCTTTACAAGGAAGCACTTGAATTAAAGGAGGATAACCCTGATTTCAAGTTTATTGAAGCTTCTGTTATCGGCCGCGACAGCGCAAATCCTTACTGCTCCTTTACTATAAGCAAGGGTACTGTAAGCGGTGTCAAAGACGGCGATGCCGTGCTTTACGGCAAATATCTTGTCGGCGTTATTAAAAAGGCATATCCTACATACAGCGTTGTAAATTCTATCATTGACCCTGATTTCAGTGTTTCTGCATATGATATCAACACGAAAGAGATCAGCTACGTTACAGGCGATGCTCAAATCGCAAAGGACGGATACTGCAAATTTGAAAATCTCGATTCTTCAACTAAAATCTCGTACGGCTCAATTATTGCTACGGCAGGTATCAGCTCAACAATGCCGAGAGATATAATTATCGGAACTGTGAGAGATATTGACGACGAGATAACAAATATATCAACCTACGCCGTTATAGAGCCGGGAACAGATATTGAAAAGCTCGATGAGTGTCTCGTTCTGACTAACTTTACTGCTGAAAGTGAGGCAGATTAATGGAACTGACAAGAAAGCAAAAAACAATTAAATATCTTTGCTTTTGTCTGATTATCCTGCTTGCCGATTTGCTTCAGAACACCGCAGGGCTGTTTCCTCAGATCTTCGGTGCAAGGTGCTTTCTGCTTCTGCCTGTCGCTGTTATCTTGGCTATGAGCGAGGACGTTTTCGGCGGTACTCTGCTCGGGCTTTTTGCAGGACTTCTGTGGGATTTATCTGCCGCTGTTCATTTAGGCTTTAACTGCATTTATATTGCTCTCATATGCTTTTTATCATCGGCACTTGTAACGTATATCGCACGCAACACGTTTATCACAAATATGATTTCATCAGCAGTTACAATAATTCTTTACTGCATAATTTACTGGCTGTGCTTTATCATTATCAAAGGTGTTGACGGCGGAGAAATGACGCTGTTCTCATTTTATTTGCCGTGTGCAGTTTACACGGGAGTGCTCTCCCCTGTTATATGGCTGATTCTCACACCCATTAAGAGAAAGCTAAATCACGAGAAAAAGCAGAATTTTTAAAAATACATAGCAATAGAATAAGAAGGAGGTATGCAAGGTGAAAATCAGATATAAAAGCAGCAGAAGTATAATTGCGCTTGTGCTTATTATTGCAACGATTTTAGGCTTTGCAGTCAACCTCTATAACATACAGATTCGTGATAACGAATACTACATAAAACAAAATAATACTGTTGACACCTACGTTGTGCCGATTGAAGCAGCTCGCGGAGAAATTGTTGACAGAAACGGAAACTCACTCGTTACAAACAGGCAGGGAAATTCCATAATTTTAAACGCCGTATATTTCCCCTCATCAAAAAATAACGAAGAGCGAAACAAGATAATTTATAATCTTATCAAGCTGTTTGAATCAAAGAAGGAAGAGTATGCACAAAATCTTCCTCTTGAATTTGATAGATCGGGAAACATTCAGTTTACTGATGACGAACAGGCAATCGCAACTATGAAAAGTGCTGATATGCTTAATCTTCAGCCTTATGCAACGGCGCAGAACTGTTATGATGCAGTTGTAGAGAAATACGGTATTGAAGGCTATGACAAGGAAACGACGCTTAAAATCGGAAGCATAAGATATGAGCTTACAAGGCTTCTGTTTTCATACGAAAATCCTGTTACTATCGCCGATGACGTCAGCGACGAAACAGTAGCCAGAATCAAAGAGGACAAGTCAACCTATCTTGGGGCAGACGTAAAGGTTGTGGCATACAGAGAGTATATCGACTCAACTGTTGCTCCGCACATTCTCGGCACTGTCAGAAAAATCAATGCCGAGGAATATGCAAAGAAAAAGGATGACGGCTATAATATTACCGACCAGATAGGCGAGTCAGGTATAGAACAGGCAATGGAAGCTGAGCTCAGGGGCACTCCCGGCGAGCTTACAATAACCATTGACAAGGAAGGCAATATTACCGAAGAGGTAACGAAAAAGCCGATTCAGGGCAACACCGTTGTACTCACAATTGACCGTGACCTTCAGATACTTGCGCAAAAAAAGCTCAGAGAAGTATGCAACAAGGTTGACGCATACTCCTCAGCCGGCGCAGTTGTGGTTGAGGACTGCAACAGCGGTGAGATATTTGCCGCCGCATCATATCCTACTTTTGACCTGAATGATTACTATGAAAAATACAGCGAGCTTGCCTCTAATTCAAGAAACCCGCTATGGAGCAGATTTGCACTCGGTACGTACGCACCGGGTTCAACGTTCAAGCCTGTGACGGCTTGCGCTGCACTTGAATCAGGAATTATTAACAATGAAACAACCTATCTTTGCGAGGGCGCAAAGGAATTTTTCGGCCAACCGTTTCAGTGCCTTAACAAGGTTGCACACGGAAAGGAAAACGTCAGAACAGCTCTGAGAGATTCCTGCAATATGTTCTTTTATAACTGCGCACTTGATATCGGTATAGGCAGAATTGACGAATATGCAACGGCATTCGGCTTAGGTCAAAAAACAGGAATTGAAATTTCCGAGGCATCGGGCAATCTTTCATCACCTGAAAACAAGCAGAACGCAGGCGGTACTTGGCGAATCGGTGATACAATGCTTACAGCTATCGGTATGAGTGATAATTTGTTCACTCCGCTTCAGCTTGCGAATTACTGCTCAACAATTGCAAACGGAGGTACAAGATATGAAGTACGTCTTGTTAAATCAGTAATTCAGGCATCAAGCGGTATCGTTAATGAAAAGAGCAGTGTCGTTGCAGACACCTTAGATCTCAGCGAAAACACGCTTGATAACGTTTACCGTGGTATGAGACTCGTTGCAACAAGCGGTGGTCCAAGCCAGCTATTCAATAAACTTGATACAAAGGTTGCCTGCAAAACAGGTACGTCTGAGGTAGTTGTCAAAGGGGTTAAAAGAAATAACGGTTTCCTTATCACATATGCTCCGTATGAAAATCCTGAGATTGCTGTGTCATCGGTAATTGAGCTTGCAGGCTCAGGTAGTGAAACGGCAGAAATCACATCGGAAATTATCGACTACTGGTATCAGAACAATACGGATGCAAAAACGAACCAAAAAATCGGCACTTTATTATAAAATGTCAATTTTTATAGTAATAACAGTTGAACAGCCTTTAAATTTATGTTAATATACTTACGTCAGCCGCAATTGACAGCTTATGTGATTTATCACAATAGCCAACAATATTTGGAGGTAATTTATGAACATTGCACTTATCGCTCACGACGCAAAAAAAGAACTGCTTGTGCAGTTTTGCATTGCATACTGTGGAATTATAAGTCGCCATGACGTTTGTGCAACAGGTACGACAGGCAAGCTTGTTGCGGAGGCGACTGGCTTAAAAATCAACTGTTTCCTTTCAGGAAGTCAGGGCGGAGGTCAGCAAATCGCAAGCAGAATTGCCTGCAATGAAATTGATTTGCTTATTTTCTTCCGTGACCCGCTTACACCAAAACCGCACGAGCCTAACGACAATGATTTATTAAGGCTCTGCGACGTACACAACATTCCGTACGCAACTAACATTGCAACCGGAGAAGCGCTTATCAGGGGTATTGAGCGTGGCGACTTTGAATGGAGAGAGATTGTAAATCCGAGATACAACCCATCAAAGTAATAAAGTAATATTATTTATGGGTGAGCAAGCCTCACCCTATTTTCTTAATTTGTTTTTATTCGGAGGTCACTATGGCACTTGTTACGAAAGCCATTAAAGGTACAAAGGATGTTCTTCCAAAGGACGTACATAAAAATCAATATATTGAGGCAACGGCACTTGATATTGCTGAGAAATTCGGCTATAAGGAAATACGCACTCCCGCGTTTGAGCACACGGAGCTTTTTCAGCGTGGAGTCGGTGATACGACTGACGTTGTTCAAAAGGAAATGTACACTTTTGACGACAAGGGCGGACGCTCAATAACTCTCAGACCTGAGGGAACGGCAGGCGCAGTACGCTCATATCTTGAAAACGGACTTTGCAACGAGGCACTTCCTCAGAAGGTCTGTTACGTTGGCCCATGCTTCAGATATGAAAAACCGCAGGCAGGCAGGCTCAGAGAATTTCACCAGTTCGGTGTGGAGTGTTTCGGTACATCATCGCCGCTTGCAGATGCTGAGCTTATCGCTTTAGGCAAATCAATTTTCGACACGCTTGAGGTTAAGGACTTAAATCTTGAAATCAATTCAATCGGCTGTCCCACCTGCCGTGCGGAATATCACAAGGCACTTAAGGAATATTTTTCATCACGCAGTAACGAGCTTTGCACAACATGTCAGGACAGGCTTGAGAGAAATCCTATGCGTATTCTCGACTGCAAAAGTCCTGTCTGCTCAGAGATTGCAAAGGGTGCACCTGTAGTTATTGACTATCTTTGCGACGAGTGTAAGGAGCACTTTGACAAGGTGCAGGAATATCTCAAAGCAATGAATATTGAATATACAATCAATCCTAAAATCGTAAGAGGTCTTGATTATTATACAAAGACTGTGTTTGAATTCGTGTCAAGCTCAATCGGCGCACAGGGTACTGTTTGCGGCGGCGGAAGATATGACGGACTTGTTGACGAGCTTGGCGGACAGAAAACGCCGTCACTCGGCTTTGCTATGGGACTTGAAAGGCTTATGCTTTTAATGGAGGCGCAAAATGCACCGTTCCCTGAGGCAAGTGTTCCTGACCTTTTTGTAGTCGCACTCGGTGACAAAGCAACGCTTAAGGCAGTTGAAATCGTTAAGGATATGAGAACTGAGGGCTTCACGGCACTTCTTGACCTCAACCAGCGTTCAGTGCGTGCGCAGATGAAATATGCAGACAAGCTGGGCGCAAAGTTCAATATTGTTATCGGTGACAACGAGGTTGATACAGGCATTGCAAAGCTTAAAAATATGGCAACAGGTGAGGAAACTGAAATTGCGCTTGAAACATTTGTAAGCGGTTTTTACAACATTTCACTTTCTGAGCAGCTTGCAGATTTGGAAATTAACGGTGAGGAATTTGATTTCGGCTCACTGTTCGGATTAAATGAGGAGTAATTATGGCAGAGTCAATTAAAGGATTAAAAAGAACAAATTATTGCGGTGAATTAAGACTTTCAGATGCAGGCAAGGAGGTTACACTCTTTGGCTGGTGTCAGAGACAGCGTGACCTTGGAAATCTTATATTCATTGATTTAAGGGACAGAACGGGCATTATCCAGCTTTCTTTCAATGACACAACTGACAGGGATGTTTTCGCTAAAGCTCAATCTGTAAGATCTGAATACGTTGTTGCCGCTGTCGGCACTGTATGCGAGCGTGAGAGCAAGAATAAGGAAATCCCGACAGGTGAAATTGAAATAAGCGTTAAGGAATTTCGCATTATTTCAAAGGCGCAGACACCTCCGTTTGAAATCGTCAATTCCGAAAAGGTCGGTGACGAAACAACACTTAAATACCGCTATCTGAACCTTAGAAATCAAAAGCTCACGCAGAATATTTTAATGCGCCACAAGATTGCAAAAATTGCGAGGGATTATTTTTACGATAACGATTTTATCGAGATTGAAACCCCGATGATGATTAAATCAACACCTGAGGGTGCGAGGGACTACGTTGTTCCGTCACGTGTTCACAACGGCAAGTTTTACGCTCTCCCTCAGTCTCCGCAGATTTACAAGCAGCTTTGTATGGTTGCAGGCTTTGACCGTTATATTCAGCTTGCACGCTGCTTCAGAGACGAGGATCTCAGAGCTGACAGACAGCCTGAATTTACACAGATCGACCTTGAAATGTCCTTTGTTGACACAGAGGATATTATGGAAATGGCTGAGGGCTTTATTTCAAAGCTGATGCAGGAAACCGTTGGTGTTGACATTCCTATGCCGCTTCCTCAGATGACCTTTGCCGAAGCTATGGAAAAATACGGCTCAGACAAGCCTGACACACGCTTTGATATGCTCATTAACGATATTACCGCTTGGGCAGACAAAACAGATTTTGTCGTATTCAAAAATGCCATTGCCGACGGCGGTTCAGTTAAAGCAATCGTTGCAAAGAACGCAGCTACAGCTTACACGAGAAAGAAGATTGACAAGCTGACCGAGCACGCAAAGGGTATCGGCGCAAAGGGACTTGCCTACATTCGCTGGGCGGATGAGGAGCCTACTTGCTCATTTAATAAGTTCCTTAAAGAAGGCGAGCTTGACGCACTTATTGCCGAGCTTAACGCTGAAAAGGGCGACTGCGTATTTATCATTTCAGATAAAACTTCATCTGCTCTTTCAATTCTCGGCTCACTCAGACTTGTCATTGCCAAGGAGCTTGACATAATTCCTCAGGGTAAGTGGAATTACCTCTGGATTACCGAGATGCCATTCTTTGAGCAGGACGAGGAAACGGGCGAGTGGGTAGCAATGCACCATCCGTTCACAATGCCAATGGAGGAATGTATTGAATATCTCGACACCGACAAGGGCAAGGTAAGAGCAAAGGCGTTTGACCTTGTATTAAACGGTACGGAGCTTTCCTCAGGCTCAATGAGAATTACTGACTGCGCTTTGCAGAACAAGATGTTTGAGCTTCTCGGTATGGAACAAGACGAGATTGATGCTAAGTTTGGCTTCCTTGTTGAAGCATATCATTATGCTTCCCCACCGCACGGTGGTATGGGCATCGGTCTTGACCGACTTGCAATGATTATCTGCGGTGCTGACAGCCTCAGAGACGTTACAGCATTCCCGAAGGTGCAGAATGCAAGCGAGCTTATGAGCGGTGCTCCAAGCACAATTGATGATATTCAGCTTGAGGAGCTTGGAATCAATATTGCAGCTTTGGAGGGTGACAATGAGTAGCAATTTTTTTGCAATGGTCAACCGAATGAAGCTCATTGACAGATGGGCTTTGATGCGAAATACCTATAAAGAAAACATTGCAGAGCACAGCCACTCGGTCGCAGTCATTGCCCACGCCCTTGCGCTGATCGGCAACAAAAAGTTCGGCAAAAGCTATAATGCTGAGCGTGTCTGCCTGCTTGCACTTTACCACGATACGACTGAGGTTATTACAGGCGATATGCCAACACCTGTCAAATATTACAACAGCGACATTAAAAATGTTTATAAGGACATTGAGCATATTGCAGGCGAAAGACTGCTGGCAATGCTTCCTGATGAATTCAAGGATGATTATATCCCTGTGTTTGAAAAGCAGGAGGAGGATAAGGAGCTTTGGGTGCTTGTAAAGGCGGCTGACAAAATCAGCGCACTTATAAAATGCATTGAGGAGCGCCGAATGGGTAACCTTGAATTCGAGAAGGCTTTAGAGGCTCAGAAAAAACTGATTGATGAAATTCAGCTTGACGAGGTTAAATATTTCAAAGAAAATTTCCTTGACGCATATTACTTAACTCTTGACGAGCACACAAAATAAACAGCTTAAGCTACAGGACTTGTTACTTGTATTTGTAACAAGTCCTATTTTTATGCATATTATACAATAATGATGTCATATTTTAAAATTTTTAGTTGATTTATTGTTTATTATTCACAAATATTTTATAATTATTTTTAATAATAGTATTGACTTTTTAAACCATGGTGCTATAATGTGTGCAACATAAAAAGAAAGGAGAAACACGTATGCTCAGACTTCTTATAAAATGTGCTCAAATCCTTGCTGAGTGCGACAGAA